>JADQCC010000224.1 GCA_016278295.1 Roseovarius sp.
GGGGGCAATCCTTGCGCTCGCTCCAGGGCGTGCGGATGCGCCCGATGAAATGCACGGCGGCGTCGCCTGCCTCCGGCACCTCGACCAGCTTCTCGCCCGCGCGTACCCGGCTTTCCATCGCCCCGCCCCCGTTGTTGCCATTTCACGGGCTCTTCTTTAGCACTGAACCCCACCCCGCACCACGAGAGAGACCGCCCTTGTTCCAGAGCTTTACCGAGACCGCGCGCCCCGAACAGGGCCCGCCGCGCCTTGCCCGCCTGCGCCGCGCGATGGCCGAGGCCGGGCTCGTGGGCTTTCTCGTGCCGCGGGCGGACGCGCACCAGGGCGAATATGTCGCGCCCTGCGACGACCGGCTGGCGTGGCTCACCGGCTTTACCGGTTCGGCAGGGCTCTGCGTGGTGCTGAACGATGTGGCGGGCGTGTTCGTGGACGGGCGTTACCGCGTGCAGGTGGGCGGGCAGGTCGATACCGGGCATTTCACCCCCGTGGACTGGCCCGAGACGCGGCCCGGACCGTGGCTGGCCCGGCACCTGCCCGATGGCGGGCCGGTGGGGTTCGACCCGTGGCTGTGGACACCCGGACAGATAGACGAGATTGTAGCGGCACTGCCCGAAGACGTCCGGCTCGTGCCGTCCGACAACCTGGTCGATGCCGTCTGGCACGACCGCCCCGCCCCGCCGCGCGGCCCGATACAGCCCTGGCCCGAAACCCTGGCGGGCATGACCCATGCCGAAAAACGTGCACAACTGGCCGAGAGCCTGCGCGCATCCGGTGCGCGCGCGGCGGTCATCACGCTCACCGATTCCCTCGCCTGGTTGCTGAACATCCGCGGTGCCGACATCCCCCGCAACCCGGTGCCGCAGGGCTTTGCCATCCTGCACGACACGGGCCGCGTCGCGCTCTTCACCGACCCGGCCAAGCTCGATACCCGGGCGCGCGCGCATCTGGGCGACGAGGTGACACCGGCCGCTCCCGAGACGTTCGGCCCCGCGCTCGACGCACTCGACGGCCCCGTGCGACTAGACCGCAAGAGCGTGCCGGTCTGGGTCGTTCAACGGCTGGAGGCGGCGGGTGTCGCGCATACATGGGCCGAGGATCCCTGTATCCTGCCCAAGGCGCAAAAGACCGCCGCCGAGATCGACGCCACCCGCGCCGCCCACCTGCGCGACGGTGCGGCGGTCTGCGAATTCCTCGCGTGGTTCGACGCACAGCCCGCCGGAACGCTGACCGAGATCGACGTGGTGACAAAGCTGGAGCAATGCCGCGCCGCCACCGGCCGCCTGCTCGACATCAGCTTTGACACGATCGCCGGCGCGGGCCCCAACGGCGCGCTGCCGCATTACCGCGTGACCAAAGGCAGCAATCGCACGCTGCGGGCGGGCGATCTGCTGGTGCTCGACAGTGGCGGGCAGTATCTCGACGGCACCACCGACATCACCCGCACCCTGCCCGTGGGCACACCCGGAGACGCGGAACGCACGGCCTTTACCCGCGTGCTGCAAGGCATGATCGCCATCTCGCGCCTGCGCTTTCCCGAGGGGCTCGCGGGTCGCGATCTCGATGCGCTGGCGCGCTATCATCTGTGGCTCGACGATTGCGATTACGGCCACGGCACCGGGCACGGGGTCGGCGTCTATTCCTGCGTACACGAGGGGCCGCAACGGCTCTCGCGCCTGTCGGAGGTGCCGCTCGCGCCCGGCATGATCGTGTCGAACGAGCCGGGATATTACCGCGAAGGGGCCTTCGGCATCCGAATCGAGAACCTGATCGTGGTGCGCGAGGCATCCCCCGTGCCGGGCGGCGACGGGGCCACGCAGATCGACTTCGAAACCGTCACATTCGCGCCCATTGACCGCCGCCTGATCCGCTCGGACCTGCTGTCCGTGCCAGAGCGCGCCTGGCTCGACGGCTATCACGCGGCCTGCCGCGACAAGATCGGCCCTCTGCTTTCGGCACCGGCGCGGGTATGGTTGCAGCGACAGACCGCGCCGCTGTGACACATTCCCGTGACACTCGGACGGCAGACATAACCAAACAAAAACACCGCAACGACAGGAAGGACCACACATGAACAAGATCACGATACGCAAGGCAGAGGGCACCTGGACGGTGCGCGCCGGTGGCGCAATCCTCGCCGAAAGCCGCAACGCGCTGGAACTGATCGAGGGCGATCATCCTGCGGTGATCTATTTCCCGCGCGACGATATTGCGATGGCGTTTCTCGATGAGAGCGCACAAAGCAGCCATTGCCCGTTCAAAGGGGATGCGCGCTATTTCTCCATCGAGACCAAGAGCCAGACCATCGAGAACGCCGCCTGGAGCTACGAGGCGCCAAAGCCCGAGGCCGCGCGGATTGCCGGGCACATCGCCTTCTACACCACCGACATGGTCGCGGTGGAGCGTATCTGACGGCCCGGCGCCGCACGGGAACGCGCTCAGCCGTGCTCTTCCTTCGACACGGCGGCCAGCGCGCGGTTATACGCCGTGAGCGCATCGACATGAAACAACGCCCCCGCGAGGTCCGGCGGGGCATCCCCTCCCGAGAGCGTGACCACCGGCACGAAGGGCACGCGGGCACGCTCGAAAACCGGCATGGCCGTCTCGAGCGTGGCGCTGGCATCGACATAGACCCCTTGCTCGATCAGCGACCAGCACTGGTCGGGATCGGCGGCGCGGGCGTGATCGGGTTCGCGCATCAGCCGTGAGACACGGAACATGCCCAGCAGGTAATCCTGCGGCCCCGCGGCCAGCCGGATGCCGCGCCGCATGAGCTGCGTCAGAAAGAACGAGCGCCGGACAAGCCGCGCCGAGAGCGCCACCGAGGTCGAAACCGCCACCATCACCGCCAGACCCGTCTGCCAGTCGCCGGTCAGCTCGAACACGATCAGCGTGGTCGAGATCGGCGCCCCCAGCACCGCCGCCGCCACAGCCCCCATCCCGGCCAGTGCATAGAGCGTGGCCGCACCGGAATAGTCAGGCAGAACCGCCGTCGCCAGCAACCCGAAGGTCAGCCCCGTGAGCGCCCCTACCATCAGCGAGGGCGAGAACATGCCGCCGCCCATGCGCCCACCCAGCGTGATGGCCACCGCCAGCACCTTGAGCACGGCGAACACGATCGCCTCTTGCCACACCAGTCGCCCGGTCAGCGCCGCCGAGGTGGTCTCGTAGCCCACGCCGATGATATGCGGAAACCAGATCGCCAACGCACCCAGCATCAGCCCCGCCGCAGCGGGCCGAAGCCATCGCGGCAGGCGCAGACGCATCTGCACATGCCCGGCCACATCCTCGGCCACAAAGATCGCCAGCATCATCGCCGTCGCTACCAGCCCGCAGACCAGCCCGAGGATCAGGAAGGCGGGTAGTTCGACGTAGAATGACAGCACGCTGCTCACCGGCAGGGCGAATTCGGTCACGTCGCCGAAATGCAGCCGGCTGATGACCGTGCCCGCGACGCTCGCGATCACGATGGGCGCGAAGGCGTGGATCGCGAAATGCCGCAGCACCACCTCGAGCGCGAAGAGCGCGCCGGCGATGGGCGCGTTGAACGACGCCGAAACGGCGGCGGCCACCGCGCAGCCCAGGAGATCGCGCCCGGTGATGCCATCGGCATTCAGGCGGTCGCTCACCCAGCCCGAGATCACCGCCGCCAGATGCACCACCGGCCCCTCCCGCCCCGACGAGCCGCCTGTGCCCAGTGTCACCAGCGACGCGAGCGCAGAGGCCAGCCCCGCACGCCACTCGACCCGGCCTTCGCTGAGCGCCGCGCCCTCGATCACGTCCGCGACCGTGCGCACGCGCCCGTCATCGGTGAAACGATGCAGGATCAGGCCGACGATCAACCCCCCGGCCACCGGCACCAGCAGCACCCAGAACCACGGCAGATGCCCGGCCTGCGAGTGTAGCCGAGCCACATCCCCGGTCTGGTAAACCAGTCCTTCCAGCGCCGAGATACCCTTGCGAAAAAGCACAGCCGCGTATCCCGCGGCACTTCCCAGCAGGAGCGCGATCACCCAGAACTGGAACTGGCTCGGCCCGCGCCTGCGCAGCATCCGCCAGCCCCCACGCAGGCGAATCGCCGCCTGTCTGCGCAATCGCGCGAAAAACGATCTGTCCCCGGGCTGCGTCACGTTACCATCCGACTGGGCGCACCCCGCGCTGCTTTCGCATCGCGGCTTCATCGCCTAGGCTATCGTGACACTCACGAACGAAAGTTGCCCAATGGACACGCAAAAAGCCCTTGACGATCTGCACACCTGTCTAGGCCAACGGCTCAGCCTCTCCAAGTCCGATCTGGACCTTCACGGTCGCAGCGAGTCGTATTTCCCGCTCAGCCCGCCCGATGCTGTCGCCTATCCCGAAACCACCGACGAGGTGGCGCGCATCGTCGCCATCTGCGCGCGCCACCGGGTGCCGGTCACGGCATGGGGCACCGGCACCTCGCTCGAAGGACAGTCTCAGGCGTTTTCCGGCGGGGTCGTGGTGGATTTCAGCCGCATGAACCGCGTCCTCGAGATTGCGCAGGCCGACATGGTCGTGCGCGTTCAGCCCGGCGTGACGCGCGAGGCGCTGAACGAGGAGCTGCGCGCCACCGGCCTGTTCTTTCCGGTCGATCCCGGTGCCAACGCGGCATTGGGCGGGATGGCCTCGACGCGGGCGAGCGGCACCACCGCCGTGCGCTACGGCACCATGCGCGACAACGTGCTGGCGCTCGAGGTGGTCACGGCGAGCGGCGAGGTGATTCGCACCGGCACGGCGGCGCGCAAATCCTCCTCCGGCTACGATCTCACCGCGCTGTTCGTGGGCTCCGAGGGCACGCTCGGCCTCATCACAGAGCTGACCCTGCGGCTTCATGGTCAACCCGAGGCGATCTCGGCGGCGGTCTGCGCATTCGACAGCGTGGGGGACGCGGTCGAGACGGTCATCGACACGATCCAGTGCGGCGTACCGATGGCGCGGATCGAGCTGATGGACGAGGACAGCGTGCGCGCGGTCAACGCCTATTCCGGCATCGACCTCGCCGAGACGCCGCACCTTCTGCTCGAATTCCACGGCAGCGAGACGGGCGCGCGCGAACAGGCCGAAACCTTCGGCGCGATCGCCGGCGATCACGGCGGCAAGGGGTTCGACTGGGCCACGCGCCCCGAGGCGCGGACCGCACTCTGGACCATGCGCCACAACGCCTACTACGCCATCCTCGCAAGCCGCCCCGGTGCGCGCGCCATCGTCACCGATATCTGCGTGCCGATCTCGCGTCTGGCCGAGGCCATCGAGGAGACGCGCGCCGATCTCGCGCAGGCGGGCGTGGCAGGACCGATCCTCGGCCACGTCGGCGACGGCAATTTCCACGCCGTGCTGATGGTGGACATGACCGACGAAGCCGAGGTCGCGCGGGCCAAGGCCGCCTCGGACCGGATGGTGGAGCGTGCGCTGAGCATGGGCGGTACCGCCACCGGCGAGCATGGCATCGGCGTGGGCAAGCTGGGCTATATGGCGCGCGAACACGGGGGCGGCTGGGCAATGATGGGGGCGATCAAGGCCGCGCTCGACCCCGACAATATCCTGAATCCCGGCAAGCTGGTGCCACCGCGCAACTGACAGGCGGCTTTACCTCCCGGCGCCGCCGGGGCACAAGGACCGCCATGACCGAGATGCCGCAGACCATGCCGGTGCCGCGCGGACGGCTGAGCCGCGACCGCCCCCTGTCCGACCTGACCTGGCTGCGCGTGGGTGGCCCGGCGGACTGGCTGTTTCAACCCGCCGACACCGATGACCTGGCGGAGTTCCTGCGCGCGCTCGACCCGGACATCCCGGTATTCCCGATCGGCGTGGGCTCCAATCTCATCGTGCGCGACGGCGGTATCCGCGGGGTGGTGGTCCGGCTGGGGCGCGGCTTCAACACGATCCAGCTAAACGGCGGCCACGTCACCGCCGGAGCGGCGGCGCTCGACGCGCATGTGGCGCGACGCGCGGCCGAGGCCGGGATCGACCTCACCTTTCTGCGTACCATCCCTGGCAGCATCGGCGGCGCGGTGCGGATGAACGCGGGCTGCTACGGCTCTTATGTGGCCGATCACCTCGTCGAGGCGCAGGCGGTGACGCGCACCGGCGAGGTGCTGACGCTGACGCCAGAGGCGCTGAATTTCGGCTATCGCCACAGCGACCTTCCCGAGGGCTGCATCCTCACCGGGGCCACGTTCCGGGGGCCGGTCGGCGCGCCCGAAACGCTCATCGCCAAGATGGACGATCAGGTGGCCCGCCGTGACGCCACGCAGCCCACCGGGGACCGCAGCGCCGGCAGCACCTTTCGCAACCCGGCCGGTTTTAGCAGCACGGGTCGCGCCGACGACGTGCACGACCTCAAGGCCTGGTCGGTGATTGACCGCGCGGGGCTGCGCGGCGCACGCCGCGGGGGCGCACAGATGAGCGGAAAGCACCCCAATTTCCTCATCAATACCGGCGGGGCCTCCGCGGCCGACCTGGAGGGTCTCGGCGAGGAGGTGCGAAAAAGGGTTTTCCAAAACAGCGGAATACAGCTAGAGTGGGAGATCATGAGGGTCGGCGAACCGGCCCCGGGCGACAGCCCCGACAAAGAGCAGTCAGAACGATAACGCGGTCGCGCAAAGCGGCCCGGGAAATTGAGGCACTAGGTGGTTGGTTCGGGCAGAACAACCCCGATGGTTGCGGTGATGATGGGCGGCCCCTCGGCAGAGCGCGAGGTGTCACTCTCCTCCGGGCGTGAATGCGCCGCAGCGCTTCGGGACGCAGGCTACCGGGTCGTTGAGATCGACGCCGGGCCCGATCTCTGCGCACAACTTCAGGACATCTCTCCCGACGTGGTCTTCAACGCGCTGCATGGCCGCTGGGGCGAGGATGGTTGCGTTCAGGGCCTGCTGGAATGGCTGCGCATCCCCTACACGCATTCCGGTGTACTGTCCTCGGCACTCGCAATGGACAAGGAACGCACCAAATCCGCCTACCGCGCCGCCGGACTGCCCGTGGTGGCAAGCCTGCTGGCCCCGCGCGAGACGGTGCGCAAGCGCCATGTGATGACCCCGCCCTACGTGGTCAAGCCCAACAACGAGGGCTCGTCGGTCGGCGTCTACCTCGTGCAGGAGGCCGCTAACGGGCCACCGCAACTGTCGGACGAGATGCCAGAGACGGTCATGGTAGAGGCTTATGTCCCGGGCCGCGAACTCACCACCAGCGTGATGGGCGACCGTGCGCTCACGGTCACGGATATCCTCACCGACGGCTGGTATGACTACGACGCAAAGTACAAACCCGGCGGGTCGCGCCACGTGGTCCCCGCCGACGTGCCTAAGGACATCTTCGACGCCTGCCTCGCCCACGCCCTGCGCGCCCACGACGTGCTGGGCTGCCGCGGGCTGAGCCGAACCGATTTCCGCTGGGACGAAACGCGCGGGCCAGACGGGCTGGTGCTGCTGGAAACCAACACACAACCGGGGATGACCCCCACCTCGCTCAGCCCCGAACAGGCGCAGGCGGCGGGAATATCCTTTCCAGACCTCGTTCGCTGGATGGTGGAGGACGCGTCATGCGACCGGTGATCCCCCGCGCCGACCCCTCCCCCTCGCGGCTGCGCTACCGGCTGGAGCGGATGCGTCTCACACCGGGCTACCGGCGCCTGACGCGGCTTGGCCTGCCACTGCTGATCGTCGCGGGGGTTGTGGGCGGATATCTCTACGATGCCGACCGGCGCGCGGATATCGCCGACCGCATCGCCGAGATCCGCCGCCAGATCGAGACGCGGCCGGAATTCATGGTCCACCTGATCGAAATCGAAGGGGCCAGCGCCGGGGTGCAGGAGGATATTCACGAGATCTTCCCGTATGACTTGCCTGCCAGCTCCTTTGATCTCGACATGGCCGCTCTCCGCGAGATGATCGAGGGGCTTCCGGCCGTCGCGCGTGCCGAGCTGCGTATCCGGCAGGGCGGCGTGCTTCGCGTCGCGGTGACAGAGCGGGTGCCGGTAGCCCTGTGGCGCACGCGCCACGGATTCGAGGTGCTCGACATCACCGGCGCGGCCATCGCCACGGTCGAGGACCGCGCGGCACATGCCGACCTGCCGGTGCTGGCGGGGAGCGGTGCCGACCTCGCGGTACCGCAGGCGCTCGACATTCTCGCCTCGGCGGCGGCGCTGAAACGCCCGCTGCGCGGCCTCGTGCGTATGGGCGAGCGGCGCTGGGATCTAGTGCTCGGCGACGGCCGACGGGTGCGCCTGCCCGAGCGCGAACCGGTACGCGCGGTCGAGCGGGTGATCGTGCTCGACCGGGCCAGCGACCTGCTGGAACGCGACCTCGTAAGCATCGACATGCGTCTCAGCACGCGACCCACGGTGCGCATGAGCGAGCATGCCACCGAAGAGTGGTGGCGCATCACGCGCGCGTCCGGCGCACCAGCCATTTCGTCAGGGACGGAAACGAGATGATCGAACTTTACGAATCCCAGCGCGCGATGCGCGCGATGCGCAAGGCCGCGATCCAGCGCGGTGTGGTCGCGGTCCTGGATGTCGGTACATCCAAGATTTCCTGCCTGGTGCTGCGCTTCGACGGCACCGGGCGCTTTGCCGCGGCCGAGGGGGTCGGGCGCATGGCCGGGCAGACAGGGTTCCGCGTGATCGGTGCGGCGACAACGCGCTCGCGCGGGGTGCGCCTGGGCGAGATCGAAGCGATGGTCGAAACCGAGCGCGCGATCCGTACCGCCGTGCAGGCGGCACAGAAGATGGCGCAGATTCGCGTGGATCACGTCATCGCCTGTTTCTCTGGCGCGCGCCCACGCAGCTACGGGCTGGCCGGCGAAGTCGATATCACCGGGCAGACCGTGACCGAAAACGACATCAGCCGCGTGCTCAGCGCGTGCGACGTGCCCGATATCGGCGACGCGCGCGAAGTGCTGCACGCCCAGCCCGTGAATTTCGCGCTCGACCACCGCTCCGGGCTGATCGACCCGCGCGGCCAGATCGGCAATTGGCTGGCTACCGACATGCACATGCTCACCGTGGACGGGGTGGCCGTCCAGAACCTCGCGCATTGCGTCAAGCGTTGCGATATGGAGCTCGCGGGCGTGGGCAGCTCGGCCTATGTCTCGGGGGTCGCCGCGCTGGTCGAGGACGAGCAGGAGCTGGGCGCCGCCTGCATCGACCTGGGCGGCGGCAGCGCGGGGCTGTCGATCTTTATCAAGAAGCACATGATCTACGCCGATTGCGTCCGCATCGGCGGCGACCACGTCACCAGCGACATCTCGATGGGTCTCCAGGTGCCGCAGGCCACCGCCGAGCGGATCAAGACCTTCTATGGCGGGGTGGTGGCCACCGGCATGGACGACCGCGAAATGATCGAGACCGGCGGCGAGACCGGCGATTACGAGCACGACCGCCGCAAGGTCAGCCGCGCCGAACTTATCGGCATCATGCGCCCCCGCGTGGAGGAAATCCTCGAAGAAGTACGCGCGCGGCTCGATGCGGCCGGGTTCGATCACCTGCCCAGCCAGCAGATCGTGCTGACCGGCGGCGGCAGCCAGATCCCCGGCCTCGACGGGCTCGCAAGCCGCATCCTCGGACAGCGCGTGCGCCTCGGGCGCCCCTTGCGCGTGCACGGTCTGCCGCAGGCCGCCACCGGCCCGGCCTTTGCCAGCGCCGTTGGCATGTGCCTGTTCGCGGCCAACCCACAGGACGAATGGTGGGATTTCGACATCCCCGTGGACCGCTACCCGGCACGCTCGCTGCGGCGGGCGGTCAAATGGTTCAAGGACAACTGGTGACCGCAAGATGTGGCGAAATGAGCGAAATCCCGCGAAAAGGCCCAGAAATCAGGGCATATTTGGTAGTTTCACGGTGTTTTTTTGGTGACGATTGGCACAACCATCGGTAAGAATGGGGACAATCAGGCGGAAAACGGCCTGCGCAGACAGGCCCAGAGACAGGCGGACAGAGCAATGACACTCAACCTTTCACTCCCCGGTCAGGACGACCTCAAGCCGCGGATCACCGTGTTCGGTGTCGGAGGCGCGGGCGGTAACGCGGTCAACAACATGATCGAAAAGGCCCTCGACGGCGTTGATTTCGTCGTCGCAAACACCGACGCCCAAGCCCTCAGCCAGAGCCAGGCCGAGAGCCGCATCCAACTGGGCGTGAAGGTGACAGAGGGCCTCGGCGCGGGGGCCAAGGCGTCGATTGGCGCCGCCGCCGCAGAGGAATCGATCGAGCAGATCGTCGATCACCTCGCGGGCTCGCACATGTGCTTCATCACTGCGGGAATGGGCGGCGGAACGGGCACCGGCGCCGCGCCGATCATCGCACAGGCCGCGCGCGAGCTTGGTGTGCTGACCGTGGGCGTCGTCACGAAACCGTTCCAGTTCGAGGGCGGCAAGCGCATGAAGCAGGCCGAGGCCGGTGTCGAGGCGCTGCAAAAGATGGTGGATACGCTCATCATCATCCCCAACCAGAACCTGTTTCGCCTCGCCAACGACAAGACCACCTTCACCGAGGCATTCAGCATGGCTGACGACGTCCTTTACCAGGGCGTCAAGGGCGTGACCGACCTGATGGTGCGGCCCGGTCTTATCAACCTCGACTTCGCCGATGTGCGCGCCGTGATGGACGAGATGGGCAAGGCGATGATGGGCACCGGCGAGGCCGATGGCGAGACCCGCGCCGTGCAGGCTGCCGAGAAGGCAATCGCCAACCCGCTGCTCGACGAAATCAGCCTCAAGGGCGCGCGCGGTGTGCTTATCAACATCACCGGCGGCCACGACCTGACGTTGTTCGAGCTCGACGAGGCTGCCAACCGCATCCGCGAGGAAGTAGACCCCGACGCCAACATCATCGTCGGCTCGACGCTCGACACCGAGATGGAGGGCCGGATGCGCGTGAGCGTCGTGGCCACCGGCATCGACGCCAGTGAAAACTCTGCCGACGTGCCCGTACCGCGCCGCTCTCTGGCCGAGCCCCTCCGGCAGCCCGAGGCCATCGAGGCCGATCTTCACGCCGAGCATGGCGGGCCCGCCCCCGCCGTGGCCGAAGAGCCCTCGCTCTTTGATCGCGCCCAGCAGGCCCCGTCAGAGCCTGCCCAGCACGATGCCTTCGTTGCGCAGGCAGCCGATGACGATCTCCCGCCACCGGCCTACCAGCCCCGCGCCGAAGAAACCGCGGCACAAGGCCATGCAGACATGGAGATCGAGGAAGAGCTCGACGCCTTCCTCGCGCCACGCGCGCCGGCGCCCGGCACCCCGTCGCCCGAGGCGATGCAGCGGCTCCAGGTCGCGGTGAGCAAGGTCCCCTCGCAGGCGGCAGCACGCCAGCAATATCCAGCCGCGTCCGAGCAGGCCCCAGCCGCGTCCCAGGACGCGGCCGCACAGGACGACAGGTCGCGGTTCGGGATCAATTCGCTCATCAACCGGATGACCGGGCATGGCGGGCAAGAGGCCCCGCGCCCCGCGCGCCAGCAGCCCCCGATGCAGGCCGCGCGCGCCGCGCAGCCCGCGCCCCGCGCGCAGGAAGAGGAGGACCAGATCGAGATCCCGGCCTTCCTGCGGCGTCAGGCAAACTGACAACAGGCGCTTCACCGCCCGATCTGGCCGCCCTTCGGGGCGGCTTTTTCGTTTAAATGGCAACACCTTGGCGACATAGGCAGAATCCCGCCCACGCCACACGCCGCGATGTTTCAATCGGTTACAAAGATTGAGTTGAGGCTGTTCCTTGCAGCCTTTAGACACGTCACAGTTAAAATTTCATGACCATTTGCTCGCGTCATGGGCGGACCACAGCGGTCCGCCGTGCAATAGCGAGCCATCTGGTCGAAGATCGGAACAGAGCGTGCAGAGAACGATCAGACAGGCGGTTAGTTTCGACGGTGTTGGCCTGCATTCGGGCAGGCCCGCGCGTCTAACGCTGCGACCGGCGCACGCTGAAACCGGTATCGTCTTTCACCGAACGGATCTGGACGAGGCAACCCCGCCAATTCCCGCACTCTGGGACCGGGTGGTGCAATCGCCGCTCTGCACGCGGCTTGTGGGTGCGGGCGATGCTTCTGTCTCGACCGTCGAGCATGTGATGGCGGCGCTGGTCGGGTGCGGTGTCCACAACGCCACACTGGAGATCGACGGCCCGGAAGTCCCGATCCTCGACGGAAGCGCCGTGCCGTTCGTCACCAAGATACTCGCCGCGGGCCTCACACCGCAGGCCGCTCCGGTGCGCGCCATCCGCGTCCTGCGCCCCGTCGAGGTGGCAAATGGCGCGGCACGCGCGCGGCTCTCGCCCGACGATACGCTGCGCATCGAGTTCACCATCGAGTTCGAGGATGCGGCCATCGGCGTACAGACCAAGAGCCTCAACATGTCCAATGGCAGCTTCGTGCGCGAACTTTCGAATTCGCGCACCTTCTGCCGCAAGGCCGATGTCGAGACCATGCGCGCCAACGGCCTCGCGCTTGGTGGGACGATGGAAAACGCCGTCGTCGTGGATGGCGACAAAGTCCTCAGCCCCGGCGGGCTGCGCCATGCCGACGAGGCGGTGCGCCACAAGATGCTCGACGCGGTCGGTGATTTGGGGCTCGCGGGGCTTCCGATTCTGGGCTTTTACCAGGGGATGCGTGCGGGTCACGCGCTCACCAACGACCTGCTGCACGCCCTGTTTTCCGATCAGGCCAACTATCGGATCGTCACCTGTGACGTGGCCACGGCAGCGCGCCTGCCCGGTGCCGGCGTGCATGCCGGCGAGATTCCCCGCGTGGCCTGACCCGCGATCGCGTTCACCGCGGCAAACCCGTTTTGCACCACAGATTTATGTGCTAGAGCGAGACCGTGGCGGTGGGAACGCCTTTGCGAAACACGACGGGAAGAATGTGCATGACAATCGGCAAGGGTCCGGCGCAGATCGCGGGGGCGGCTCTCATGGTTCTGTTTCTCGCAGGCTGCGATGGCGGTGAAAGCGTGGAGCGCGGCAATCTCAACTACGAAAATTACACCGCGCAACAGATATTCGAACGCGGCGAGTACGATCTTGAACGAAACAAGCCCAAGCTCGCCGCACAAAGCTTTGCCGAGGTCGAGCGGCTCTATCCCTATTCCGGGTTTGCCAAGCGCGCGGTCATCATGCAGGCCTTCGCCCATCACCGCGACCGCAATTACGAGGAAAGCCGCGCCGCCGCCCAGCGATATATCGACTTCTACCCCGCCGACGAGGACGCCGCCTATGCGCAGTATCTGCTGGCGCTGAGCTATTACGACCAGATCGACGAGGTCGGCCGCGACCAACAGCTCACCTTCGAGGCCCTTCAGGCGCTGCGCGAGGTGATCGAACGCTACCCGGAAAGCGCGTATGCGACATCGGCGCGGCTCAAGTTCGATCTCGCCTACAATCATCTCGCCTCCAAGGAAATGGAGGTTGGACGCTACTATCTCAAACGCGACAACTTCGCCGCCGCGGCCAACCGCTTTCGCGTGGTGGTCGAGGATTTTCAGACCACGACCCACACCGCCGAGGCACTCTATCGTCTGGTCGAGGCCTATCTCTCGCTGGGGCTGGTGGACGAGGCGCGCACCGCCGGGGCGATTCTCGGCCATAATTTCCGCGGCACCGAGTGGTATCAGGACGCCTACGCGCTGCTCACGGGCAAGGGCTACACGCTCGAGGCGGCAGGCGACGGCTGGCTGCGAGAAATCTACCGTCAGACTGTGCTGGGCAAGTGGCTCTAAAGGACGGGGCGCATACCTCCCTGTCGGAGTGACCGGATGCTGGCCACGCTCGAAATCCGCGACATGCTCATCATCGACCGGCTGGAGCTTGGCTTTCGGCCGGGCCTGAACGTGCTCACCGGCGAGACCGGAGCGGGCAAGTCCATCCTGCTCGACTGCCTCGGCTTTGTACTGGGCTGGCGCGGGCGCGCCGATCTGGTGCGCAGAGGCGCCGACCGCGGCGGGGTCGTGGCGGTATTCGAACTCGACGCCGTTCACCCGGCCCGCGCGGTTTTGGCCGAGGCCGGACTGCCCGAAGAGGACGACCTGATCCTGCGCCGCGTCAACGCACAGGACGGGCGCAAGACCGCCTGGGTCAACGATCGCCGCGTCTCGGGCGAAGTGCTGCGGCGGCTCGCGGCGGCGCTGGTGGAACTGCACGGCCAGCACGACGATCGCGGCCTGCTCGATCCGCGCGGCCATCGCGACATGCTCGATGCCTTCGGCGGGCTGGACGCGCAGCGCAGTTCCGTCAGGGCGGCGTGGCGCGCGCGCGCCGCCGCGCAAAAGGCGCTTGACGAGGCCGAGGCGGCTCTTGCCTCCATGCGTGCCGAAGAGGATTTCCTGCGCCATTCCGTCGCCGAACTTGATACGCTCGACCCGCAGCCCGGCGAAGAGGCGGCGCTCGATACACGCCGCCGCCTGATGCAGGGGGCAGAGCGTATCCGCGAGGATATCGCCCGCGCCGCGCAGGTGCTTGGCACCGACGGGGCCGAGGGCGCGGCGGGCGATGCGCTGCGCTGGCTCGAAGGCGTCTCCGACAAGGCCGAGGGGCGGCTCGATGGCGCGCTTGCCGCGCTCTCGCGTGCATTGGTCGAACTCGACGAGGCCGGGCGCGAGACGCAGGCCGCGCTCGAGGCACTCGACTTCGACCCGCTCGACCTCGAACGCTGCGAGGAACGCCTCTTTGCCATTCGCGGGCTGGCGCGCAAGCACGACGTTCTGCCCGATGACCTCGCTGCCTTCGCCGACACCCTGCGCACGCAACTGGCGGCGCTCGACGCGGGCGACAGCGATCTGGCGGCCCGCCGCGCAGACCGGGACGCCGCCGCGCAGCGCTATGACCACGAGGCAGGGGCCCTGAGCCACGCCCGCCTCGACGCCGCCGCCCGCCTCGACGCCGCCGTGATGACCGAGCTCGCACCGCTCAGGATGGAACGCGCAATCTTCACCACCGAAATCGCCCCCGCCGATCCCGGTCCCTCGGGCCACGACGCCGTGAGCTTTACCGTGGCGACCAATCCCGGCGCGCCCTCCGGGCCATTAAGCCGGATCGCCTCGGGGGGCGAGCTGAGCCGCTTTCTGCTGGCGCTCAAGCTGTGCCTGTCCGCCCCCGATGCGGGTCTGACCATGATCTTCGACGAAATCGACCGCGGCGTGGGTGGCGCCACGGCGGACGCGGTCGGGCGCCGCCTTGCCCGGCTGGCCACTGACGGGCAGGTGCTGGTTGTCACCCATTCGCCGCAGGTGGCGGCGCGCGGGGCGCATCACTGGCGGGTGGAGAAACGCGTCGAGGACGAGATGACGCTCTCTACGGTACGCGCCCTGGACGGCCCGGACCGCGTGGACGAAATCGCCCGGATGCTCTCGGGCGAGCATGTCACCCGAGAGGCCCGCGCCGCCGCCGAGGCGCTGATGGCGGGCTGAGTGACCGGGGCGGTAATGTTGGGGCAGTGATGTAACGGCACGTCCCGCGCGCTCGGGAAGGCGCCCGAAAGCAGCGGACGATGCTCAGTGCGTCCAGACCTGCCGCCGCTTGGTCGAAAAATTCTCTGCATAGCCGCCGGGGCGGATGTTGGGCTTGCGCTTGTGCGGATCCTGCACCACGGCGTCGATGCCGTGTTCCCGGGCGTACTGAAGCGCCGCCTCTTTCGTGTCGAAGCGCAGCCGCACCTGCGCCTGCGTGTCGGCATTCGAGGTCCAGCCCATCAGCGGGTCAATCTCCCGCGCGGACTCGGACACGAATTCCAGCACCCATTTCTGCGTGTTGGCCACGCCCGATTGCATGGCGGTCCGGGCGGGTTTGTAGATGCGCGCGCGCATGGGCGTCTCCGATCTGATGTCCTGGCTGTTATCCCAGATTGCGGGGTCTTGGGCAAGGGACCGTTCGCCGCGCTCAGGCGGCGGCACCATCGGTGAATTGCAGCCGTGCCAGCCGTGCATAAAGCCCGTTTTCCGCCACGAGGCTGTCATGCGTACCCTGCGCCACGATCCGGCCCTGGTCCATCACCACGATGCGGTCGGCCTTTTTCACCGTCGCCAGGCGGTGCGCCACGATGATCGTGGTGCGTGTCTGCGCCATCGCCTCGACGGCGGTCTGCACCGCGCGCTCGCTCTCGGCATCGAGCGCGCTCGTAGCCTCGTCCAGCAGCAGAACGGGCGCATCGCGCAGGATCGCGCGGGCGATGGCGATGCGCTGTTTCTGCCCGCCCGACAGCATCACGCCGCGCTCGCCCAGATAGGTATCGTATCCCTGCGGCAGACGCGCGATGAAATCATCCGCATGGGCGGCGCGGGCGGCATCCTCGATCTCGGCGTCGGTGGCATCGGGCCGGCCGAAACGGATGTTCTCGCGCGCCGAGGCGGCAAAGATCGCCGGCTCCTGCGGCACCAGCGCCAGCGCGCGGCGGAACTCGTGCCGCGCCATTTCCGCGAGGCCCACACCATCGAGCGTGATGCGCCCCGCCTCCGGGTCGTAGAACCGCAGGATCAACTGGATCACGCTGGTTTTGCCCGCCCCCGACGGGCCGACCAGCGCCACCGTCTCTCCCGGGTTGATCGACAGGCTGAAATCGTCGAGCGCCGGGGTCTCGGGCCGCGCCGGATAGACAAAGCGCACGCCCTCGAACGCGATCGCGCCGCGCACCGGCTGTGGCACGGGCACCGGCGCCGCAGGATCGCGGACCGGGTCGTCGGCGTGCAGCAGATCGACCAGCCGCTCGGTCGCCCCCGCCGCGCGCTGCAACTCGCCCCAGATTTCCGACAGCGCCGCCACCGCGCCCGCCACCATCACCGCGTAGATCACGAACTGCACGAGGCTACCGGCGGTCATGTCCCCTGCCCGCACGTCGCGCGCGCCGATCCACAACACGCCGACGACGCCGGTAAAGACGAGGAAGATCACGATCACGGTCATCAGCGCGCGGGTGTTCACCCGGCGGCGCGCCGCCTCGAAACTGCGTTCGGTCACATCGCCGAACCGCGCCCGGCTCTCGCGCTCATGGGTGAATGCCTGCACCGTCTGCACCGACAAAAGCGCCTCGGACGCGTTGCCAGAGCTGTTGGCGATCCAGTCCTGGTTCTCGCGGCTGAGCACCCGCATCTTCCGGCCGAGAAACAGGATCGGCACGACCACCAGCGGCACGATCAGCAGCACGAGCCCGGTCAGCTTGGCCGAGGTCAGCAGCATCATTACCATGCCACCCGAGAACAGCAGCAGGTTGCGCAACGCGATGGACACGGACGAGCCGATGACCGACAGGATGAGCGTGGTATCGGTGGTGATCCGGCTCAGAACCTCGCCGGTCATCACCCGCTCGTAAAAGGCCGGGCTCATGCCGATCACCCGGTCGAACACCGCCTTGCGGATATCGGCCACCACGCGCTCACCCAGCCGCGATACAAGCAGGTAGCGCAGCCCCGTGCCCAACGCCAGCAACGCCGCGATAACGAGCGCCGCGCCAAAATACTGATCGAGCAGCGCCCCATCCTCGCCGCCGAAATTGTCCACCACCCGGCGCACCGCCATCGGCAGCATCAGCGCCACTGCGGCGGTCAGGACCAGCGCCGAAACGGCAGCGGCCAGCAGCGTGCGGTAGGGGCGCAGGAACGGCCACAGCTCGGCCAGCGCGCGCACGCGCTTTGACTTCTCGCGATCCAGAAGATCGGCGCCGTTCTCGGCCTTGCGCACCATTTCGCTCTACTCCGTCCCGTTTGAACCGGTTCTTGGCGAGTGCGACGCGCGGGGTCAAGTGCCCCGAATGGTCGCAGGGGCTCACGGCAGGGGCGAGACGCCGATGACCAACGGATGAAGCGCGACAAGCCCGGCAAACGCCGCAAGGCCCAGCCCCAGCCGCGCGATACCGCCACGGACCGAGGCCGGGCGTGGCGGCC
>JADQCC010000165.1 GCA_016278295.1 Roseovarius sp.
TGAAGGTCAACACCCCCATCGCCGTATTGCTGGAGGAAGGCGAGAGCGCCGACGACATCAAGTCCGGCGAGGCAAGCGCCCCGAAATCGGCTGGCGCGGCAGAGCCCGCCAAGGACGACAAAGCAGGCGGCGAAGGCGCCGGCAAGGGCACGACCGCAGAGCCGGTCGCGAAATCCGCCACGCCTGCGCCTGCCGCACCCACGGACGACAAGGGCGAGCGCATCTTCGCCTCGCCCCTCGCCCGCCGGATCGCGGCGGAGAAGGGGCTGGACCTCGCACAGATCAAGGGCTCCGGTCCGCATGGCCGCATCGTGCGCGCCGATGTGGAGGGGGCCAAACCCGCTGCCGCCCCCGCCAGAGAGGCCGCCAAACCGGCGGACAAGGCCCCTGCCCCGGCCGCGCCCTCCGGCCCATCCCCGGATGCCGTCATGGCCATGTACGAGGGCCGCGAGTATGAGGAGGTCAAGCTCGACGGGATGCGCAAGACCATCGCCGCGCGCCTGACCGAGGCCAAGCAGACCGTGCCGCATTTCTACCTGCGCCGCGAGATCAGGCTCGACGCGCTGATGAAATTCCGCGCCGATCTCAACAAGCAGCTCGAGCCGCGTGGCGTCAAGCTGTCGGTCAACGACTTCATCATCAAGGCCTGCGCATTGGCGTTGCAGGCGGTGCCGGATGCCAATGCCGTCTGGGCGGGCGACAAGGTACTCAAGCTGAAACCTTCGGACGTGGCGGTGGCCGTGGCCATCGAGGGAGGGCTGTTCACGCCGGTCCTGAAGGATGCCGAGATGAAATCGCTCTCGGCACTGTCGGCCGAGATGAAGGACCTCGCCAAGCGCGCCCGCGACCGCAAGCTGGCACCGCAAGAGTATCAGGGCGGCACCTTTGCCATCTCCAACCTCGGCATGTTCGGGATCGAGAATTTCGACGCGGTCATCAACCCGCCGCATGGCGCGATCCTCGCCGTCGGCGCGGGGCTGAAGAAGCCTGTGGTGGGCGCGGATGGCGAATTGACCGTGGCCACGGTCATGTCGGTCACGCTGTCGGTGGATCACCGGGTGATCGACGGCGCGATGGGCGCGGACCTGCTCACGCAGATCGTCGAGAACCTCGAAAACCCGATGGTGATGCTGGCCTGAGACGACCGCATCGCCCGGTCTGAGAAAGCCCCGGGCCCGGTCCGGGGCTTTTGTCTGTCCGGGACGGATCGGGACGATTCGACGCACCCTGAGCGGCGCGTCTTCCTTGGTGTTTGACATTCCGCCCGGATTGGCATTCAAGAAATTGCATACGGCGTTTCCGGCGTCTTTTCTGCCTGCCATTCAGGGAGCGGATGACATCGAACAAGGAAAACTCCGATGATACACTCCCCACGCCGGTTTGCGCGGCTCTGGAACGCCCGTCCCCGCGTAAACGCGCTGATCGTCGTCCTGCTTGCCAATGCCTGGCTGCTTGCGGTTTACAACACCTCGTTCTGGACCCGAAGCCATCAGCAGATGGTCGGCAACGACCTGCTCTTTGCGCTGTTCGTGGTGGGCATCTACGCACTGTGTGTCTTCTATACGCTGTTGCTGAGCAATCGCTGGACGCTCAAGCCGATGCTGATCGTCCTTGTCTTCGTTGCTGCGGGGGCCGCATATTTTCACGAGACGATGGGCGTGGTCGTGGACAGGGTGATGATCCAGAACGTGATCGGCACCACGGTCACGGAATCGCGCAGCCTGTTTTCCGGACCGATGCTGCGCTACATGCTGTTTTTCGCGGTGTTGCCCTCGGTCGCGATCCTGCTGGTGCGGGTCACTTATCTGCCCCTGCGCCGCGCGGCGCTTTGGCATGTGGGGGCGCTGGTCGTCTGCCTCGCCGTATTCGCCGCCATCACGGTGCCTAATTTCCGGTTCTACAAGTTCTCGCTCAAGCAATCGCCGGGGCTGCGCAATGTGTTGCATCCGATCGGCCCGATCCGCAGCGTGATCGACTACGCCGGCGTGATGTGGACCACACAGAACATGCCGTTTCAAAAGATCGCGCTCGATGCGCACAAGGCAGCGGGCAGCGACGATATCCCCCGACCGCGACTATTGGTGCTTATGGTGGGAGAGACGCTGCGCGATGCCAACTGGGGCCTGAGCGGCTATGCCCGCAACACGACGCCCGAACTGGCCAAGCGCGATGTGGTGTCGCTGTCGGGGGTCGCCGCCTGCGGCACCTCAACGGTCATCTCGGTGCCGTGCATGTTCTCGCCGTATTCCCGCGAGACCTTTACCTACGAGAAAGCCATGAACACCGAGAACCTGCTCGACGTGCTCCAGCGCGCCGGTTTCAAGGTAGAGTGGTGGGAGGCCAATACCGGTTCCATGGGGGTGGCAGACCGGGTGCCCTACAAGGATTACCAGTCCGTCCCTGACAGCCCGTATTGCAACGAGGTGCAGTGCAGTGACGGAATCCTGCTGGAAAAGCTGGCAGAGCGGAAAGGCACGATCAAGCAGGACACGGTAATCGTGATGCACCAGATCGGCAATCACGGTCCATCCTATTACGAGCGCTACCCGCGCGAATTCGCCCGCTTCCTGCCGGATTGCCGGCGCCCGGACGTGGCCAATTGCGGCCGCGCGGCGGTGGTCAATGCCTATGACAACGCGATCGCCTATACCGATCTCATCATGGCGCGGATCATCGACTATCTCGACGCGCTCGAAGAGGTGGACGCAGCGGTGTTGTTCGCGTCGGACCACGGCGAGTCACTGGGCGAGAACGGTCTCTACCTGCATGCGCTGCCCTATTGGGTCGCTCCGAAGGAGCAGACCGACGTGCCCATCCTCTTGTGGCTGTCCCGGCGTTTCCAGCAGGACACCGGAAAGCGATACGCATGCTTTCGAGAAGGCGCGCGCGGTGGTGTCTCGCACGCCAACCTCTTTCACTCGGTTCTAGGGCTGCTCGACGTCGATACCGCTATCCGCGACGACACGCTGAACCTCTTTCGCACCTGCCAGTCGCACTCCATGTAAGTACCTGGAATATCACGAAATTCCCGCCACGGTGAGCACGGGACGGTTGCTGTAAATCGTCACGAACCCCGGGAACCCGGTGGTAATGCTCGCCTGAGACGTGGACACGAAGAAGTTTGCCGCGGTCACGCGCACGCAGCCGTCTTGCGCCTGCTCGTCGATGTCGCATACCCTGAAATCCCGACCGCCGCCCCCTGCGGCAAACCTGTCGATTGCGCGGCGGCGCATCAGGCGGTAAGGATATCTGACCAATTCCCGGAGTGCCGCCCATGCCCGTCATTACCTGCATCGACGATTTCAAGCCCCTCTACCGCCGCCGCGTACCGCGGATGTTCTACGATTACGCGGAATCGGGGAGCTGGACCGAGCAGACCTTTCGCGAAAATACCTCTGATTTCTCGCGCCTGCTGCTCAAACAGCGCGTCGCCATCGACATGACGGGGCGCAATCTCGCATCGACCATGATCGGGCAGGACGTGTCGATGCCGGTGGCGCTCGCGCCGGTGGGGCTGACCGGGATGCAATGCGCCGATGGCGAGATCAAGGCGGCGCGCGCGGCGGAGAAATTCGGCGTGCCGTTCACGCTCTCGACCATGTCGATCTGTTCCATCGAGGATGTCGCCGCGCATACGACCAAGCCCTTCTGGTTCCAAGTCTACACGCTCAAGGATGACGATTTCATGCAGCGCCTCTTTGACCGTGCCAGAGACGCGAAATGCTCGGCGGCGATGATCACGGTCGATCTGCAAATGCTCGGTCAACGGCACAAGGATCTGAAGAACGGCCTGAGCGCGCCACCCAAGCTCACCCCCACGAGCATCGCCAACATGATGACCAAGGTTCACTGGGGCCTCGGAATGCTGGGGACCAAGCGGCGCAGCTTCGGCAACATCGTGGGCCATGCCAAGGGGGTGACCGATCCCTCGTCGCTCTCTGCATGGACGGCAGAGGCGTTCGACCAGGCGCTCGACTGGGACCGCATCCGGCAATTCCGCAAGATGTGGGACGGCCCGCTCATCATCAAGGGGATCATGGATCCGCGCGACGCGGCAGAGGCGCTCAATGTGGGCGCGGACGCGATCATCGTGTCGAACCACGGCGGGCGGCAGCTTGACGGGGCGCCGTCGTCCATCCGCGCCCTGCCCGCGATCATGGATGCCGTGGGCGACAGGATCGAGGTGCATCTCGACAGCGGCATCCGATCGGGCCAGGACGTGCTCAAGGCGCTCAGCTTGGGCGCGCGCGGTGCCTATATCGGGCGCGCCTTTACCTACGGGCTCGGGGCCATGGGCGAGGCGGGCGTGACCCGTGCGCTGGAGGTGATCGCCAAGGAGCTCGACACCTCGATGGGGCTGTGCGGGCGGCGTGACGTGCACGATCTGGACCGCGACGTGCTGATGATCCCGAAGGATTTCGCCGGGGACTGGGTGTGAGGCGCGACGAGGATCACGAGATGAGTATTTATGGAAGGATGAAGCGCGATACCGGGGCATTTTGCTCTTTTCAACCGGGCCGTGGTCGGCTATCAGCGCGGCTTCACGCGGGGTGACAGCCTTGGAGGCACCCCGCCTTTTGCCAAGGAGAAACAACATGGCTGGAGAAATTCCTGATCTTCACGCCCAGGAACGCACGGGGACAGGCAAGGGCGCCGCTCGTGCCGTGCGCCGCGCACACCTGGTTCCGGGGATCGTTTTCGGGGGCGACGTGGATCCGCTGCCCATACAGATGCCCTATAACGAACTGATCCGGCGCCTCAGGAAGGGCCGGTTCAAGTCCACGCTTTTCAACCTCAAGGTCGATGGCCACGAGGACGTGCGCGTGATCTGCCGCGACGTGCAGCGCGACGTGGTCAAGGACCTGCCGACGCATGTCGATTTCATGCGCCTGCGCCGCACCACCAAGATCAACCTGTTCATCCATGTCGAGTTCGAGGGCGAGGAAGAGTGCAAGGCGCTGCGCAAGGGCGGCGTGCTGACCATCGTGCGCCCGGAAGTCGAGCTCGTGGTGACGGCGGGCGACATTCCCGAGAAGGTGGTCGTCGACCTCACCAAGATGGAGAATATCGGCGATACGCTGACCATCTCGATGGTCGATCTGCCCGCGGGTGCCGAGCCGACCATCGACCGCGATTTCGTGATCTGCAACATTTCCGCCCCCTCCGCGCTCAAGAGCCAGGAGGATGAAGAGGACGAGACCGAAGAAGTCGCAGCCGACGCCGAAGAAGAGGCCGAAGCCGAGGCCTGAGGCGCACCGCCGCAACGGCAGTGCAAGGATTGAACGGGCGGTGCCGATGGCATCGCCCGTTTTCGTGCGTGACCCGCCCGCGCCGGGCCAACATGATCTTGAGAATTATTCCAAAGCCGGACTGTGGCGGGGCACGCGCGGCATGACTAGGTTGGGCGCGTCGCTGTACGTCGCTGTTAAGTCGAAATCCTGCACTGTCGCGACCCCGGCGTGAATTAGACAGAGCCCACGGAAGGGGAATCGGTCATGGTTGATGTCACCATCGTTTACTGGCGCGACATTCCCGCGCAGGTCATCGTCGGCAAGGGTCGGCGCGGGTCGAAGGTGCAACTGCCCGAGCGTTTCGAGCAGGCCATCGACCGCGCGGCCATGAAGACGGGAGCGGCGGGGACGGACGACTATCTCGCCGAGTGGCGCAAGGGCGATCCCTACCCGGTGGAGGGCGATCCCGACGAGGTCGCGCAAAGCGAGGCCGCCCGGCTCGACGCCCTCTACGACACCGAGCGCCTCAAGGCGCTCATCGGCAATGATGGCTGGGCGTGAATGCGACCCGCATCGCTATGGGAGGCCGCGATGGCTCTTTTGAATTTCAGGAAGCGTGACACCGCGACCTCCGCGAAGCCGCCCGTGAACCGGCAGGTCGAGGCGTTTCTCGAGGGCTACTCGATCGAGGTGATGCCGCGTACCGCCGAGAAGGTCGAGGATTTCCGCGATCTGCTGCCCGCGGGTACCCGCGTCTACGTCGCCCATATCGAAGGCACGCCCATCGAGGACATGGTCGCCACGGCAAAGCGTGTGGCGCGCGAGGGCTATTCGGTGATGCCGCATTTCCCGGCGCGCATCATCAAGGATCAGGCGATGCTCGAGGACTGGATCGCCCGCTATCAGGGCGAGGCGGGCGTCGAGCAGGCGCTGTTGCTCGCGGGCGGTGTGGACAAGCCGCATGGCGATTTCCATTCCTCCATGCAGCTTCTGGAGGCGGGCGCGTTCGACCGCGCGGGTTTCAAGCGGCTGCACGTGGCGGGCCATCCCGAGGGCAACAAGGATATCGACCCCGACGGCAGCCGCAAGAACGTCGAGGAGGCGCTGCGCTGGAAGCAGAAATTCTCCGAGACCACCGATGCCGAAATGGCCATCGCGACGCAGTTCGCCTTCGACTCGAAGCCGATCATCGCCTGGGCCGACGCGCTGCGCGACGCGGGCATCACCATACCCATCCATATCGGCATCGCCGGACCCGCCAAACTCCAGACGCTGATCAAGTTCGCCATCGCCTGTGGCGTCGGTCCGTCCTTGAAAGTGCTTCAGAAACGCGCGATGGATGTCTCCAAGCTTCTGCTGCCCTACGAGCCGACGGAAGTTCTCGCCGCGCTGGCCGCCCACAAGGCCGCCGATCCCGATTGCCTGATCGAGCGCGTGCATTTCTTCCCGCTGGGCGGGATCAAGACCAACGCCCAATGGGTGATCGACAACGGCGGTGCCTCGGGCACCCCGGCTGCGCAACAAGGATAAGACATGACCCGCACCATCGTCGAGAGCAAGACCAAGACCGCCGTGATCGGCTTTGACGAGCCGTTCTGCGTTATCGGAGAGCGCATAAACCCCACCGGCCGCAAGAAGCTTGCCGCCGAGCTGGAGGCGGGCGACTATTCCACCGTCGAGGCCGATGCCGTCGCGCAGGCGGCCGCTGGCGCCACCGTGCTCGATATCAACGCGGGCGTGGTCTACAACTCCAACCCCAACCCCAACGAGACCGAGCCGCCGCTGATGACGGCCATCGTCGAGCTGGTGCAGGGGCTGGTCGATCTGCCGCTGTGCATCGACAGCTCCGTTCCCGCGGCGCTGGAAGCCGGGCTTCAGGCCGCGCATGGCCGCCCGCTCCTGAACTCGGTGACCGGCGAGGAAGAGCGGCTGGAATACGTGCTGCCGCTGGTCAAGAAATACAACGTGCCGGTCGTGGCCATTTCCAACGACGACACCGGCATTTCCGAGGACCCGGACGTGCGCTTTGCCGTCGCCAAGAAGATCGTCGAGCGCGCCGCCGATTTCGGCATCCCGGCTCATGACATCGTGGTCGATCCGCTGGTGATGCCGGTGGGCGCGATGGCGACCGCCGGGCGGCAAGTGTTCACGCTGGTGCGCCGCCTGCGCGAGGAACTGGGCGTAAACACCACCTGCGGCGCGTCCAACATCTCTTTCGGGCTGCCCAACCGGCACGGCATCAACAACGCGTTCCTGCCGATGGCGATCGAGGCGGGGATGACAAGCGCCATCATGAACCCGATCGCGCTACCGGTAAAGCAGGCCGAGATCGAGGCCAAGAAGGCCGAGGTTGCCGCGACCGGGCTGGTGATCCCCGAGGACATGGACGACGAGACCTTCTGCCAGCTTTTCGGTCTGGGATCGACCAAGGCGCGCGCGGGCAAGGAGATGGAGGCGATCCACGCCGCGAATTTCCTGATGGCCAACGACCCCCACGGCGGCAACTGGATCAAGTTCAACAAGGCCCCGCCGAAGCCCGGCGAAGAGGTGCGTACAGGCGGCCGCGCAGGTAGCCGTAGCCGCCGCCGCAGGGCCTAATGTCTCACGGCCACGCTGGTGCATCACTTCGCCAGCGTGGCGCCCCTGCCCCCGCGTCCGCCCAGACGCGTTCGCGTTGGGACAAATGGCGAATAGGGATTTTGGTGGCTTGCATACGCCGCCCGCGCACAGGGCCTTGCGTACCACGGACGATTGCGGGTCGCCGGGATTCTCCGTGTTGGCTGAATAACCTGACACAGAGCGGGACGGGCGACGGTATCATCCGTTCCCGCAGATTACTTGCCCCGAAAATTATTGAGCCCCATGCGCGCGCGACCGGACTCCTGACAGGAATCCGGCCGTTTTCCTGTCAGGACAGTGCCCCCGCCGCTTACCTCAGGATCGACGACCCGGCATAGCGCGCGCTCTCGCCCAGCATCTCCTCGATGCGAATGAGCTGGTTGTATTTCGCCAGCCGGTCCGACCGTGCGAGGCTGCCGGTCTTGATCTGCCCGCAATTGGTGGCCACGGCGAGGTCGGCGATGGTCGCGTCCTCGGTCTCGCCCGAGCGGTGCGACATCACGTTGGTCATGCGCGCGCGGTGCGCCATCTCGACCGCCTGCAGCGTCTCGGTCAGCGTGCCGATCTGGTTGACCTTGACCAGCATGGAATTGGCCGCGCCGCGTTCGATGCCTTCGGCGAGGCGGGCGGGGTTGGTCACGAACAGGTCATCGCCCACCAGTTGCACCTTGTCGCCGATGGCATCGGTTAGCGCCTTCCAGCCGTCCCAGTCGTCCTCGGACATGCCGTCCTCAATCGACAGGATCGGGTAATCGGCGCAGAGCGCCTTGAGATAATCGGCATTCTCCGCGCTGGTGAGGCTCAGACCCTCGCCCGATATTTCGTACTTGCCATCCTTGTAATATTCCGTCGCCGCGCAATCGAGAGCGAGGAAAATGTCCTCGCCGGGGGCATAACCGGCCTTTTCGATGGACTTGAGGATAAAATCCAGCGCATCGCGCGTGCCCGACAGAGCGGGTGCGAACCCGCCCTCATCGCCCACGCCGGTGGCGAGCCCCGCCGCCGAAAGCTCCTTCTTGAGCGTGTGAAACACCTCCGCGCCCATGCGCACCGCCTCGCGGATGGTGCCCGCGCTCACCGGCATGATCATGAATTCCTGGATGTCGATGGGGTTGTCGGCATGCTCGCCGCCATTGATGATGTTCATCATCGGCACGGGCAGCACCCGCGCCGAGGTGCCCCCCACGTAGCGATAGAGCGGCTGCGCGCTGTAATCGGCGGCCGCCTTGGCACAGGCGAGCGAGACGCCGAGGATCGCGTTGGCCCCCAACCGGCCCTTGTTGGGCGTGCCATCGAGCTCGATCATGGTCTCGTCCACCGCCACCTGCTCGGTCGCATCCATCCCCAAGAGCGCCTCGGCGATCTCGCCGTTGACGCTCGCGCAGGCCTCCAGCACGCCCTTGCCGCCATAGCGCGCGGGGTCGCCGTCGCGCCGCTCCACCGCCTCGTGCGCGCCGGTCGAGGCCCCCGAGGGCACCGCGGCGCGGCTCATGGTGCCGTCTTCCAGCGTGACCTCGACCTCCACCGTCGGGTTGCCCCGGCTGTCAAGGATTTCGCGGGCGTGAATGTCGATGATGCTGCTCATGGCGTGCCTGTCCCGGAGTTGAATGAAACCTGCCCGCCACATAGCAAGAAACCCCGCCAATGCAAACGCGGCGCGTGCAAGGCGGGGTCTCGGGGAAAGATGACTGGCATTGAATGGACGTCGGGTATGAAGCGACCAGCCGCGCGGGGAATCCCCTGAAGGTCAATTTTCGTCCAGACCCGCCCAGCTCTCGCTCAGGGGATGATGCGGGAGTATTTCATGCCCTCGAGCGAAACACCGGCCATTAGCCCCGCCTGTCCGAAGATCACCGCCACCACCGGCGCGGTGGAGGTCGTGGTCTCGGCGCGCAGGTTCTCGCCGCGGTCGTTGAAGACATATTCGATATCGCCGCCCGCGGCCCAGCCTGACGACCGCCGGAACCCTTCCAGCGCCTCTTGGGTCATAAAGAACAGCACATGGGCGAATTGCTGCGCGCCGAATTGCAGCCCGACGCTGCCCTTGGTGGCCGAGTAGTAATCCACCGTGACGTTGTCGATCCGAAGCGCCCCGCGGCCATAGCCGCCACCCAGGAATATCCCTCCCTCGGTCACCACCGGCATCACCAGCATGCCGGCCGCCTTGTCGGCCAGATCGCGCGTGCCGGGATAGTTGGAATACATATGCGCCAGCGTCGCGTTCACGCGCGCGTCGATCTTTGCGCCGCCAGAACTGCCCACCCCGTTGCCGCATGCGGCGAGAACCGGCAGGCCCGCCAGCGCCCCAAGGGTGAATCCGCGTCTCGTGAAATTGCTCATGTGCCTATCCGCCTCGATTGCATCTGATTGCGCCCGGTCGTTTTCCCTAGCCGGACTCTTGCCACTTAATATAGTCGAGCGAGCCATCAATGTCACCAAGGATTGCGAACCTACGCAAGGTATCGCGCAGATATCAACACGTCGCCATCAGCCGCGCGGCGGCGGGGGCAAAATAGCTCAGGATACCGTCGCAACCCGCGCGCTTGAAACAGCAGAGGCTCTCCATCATCGCGCGCTCGCCGTCGATCCAGCCGTTGAGCGCGGCAGCGCGGATCATCGCGTATTCGCCCGACACCTGGTAGGCAAAAGTCGGTGCGCCGAACCGGTCCTTCACCCGGCGGCAGATGTCGAGATAGGGCAGCCCCGGCTTGACCATCACCATGTCCGCCCCCTCGGCCAGGTCGCGCGCCACCATGCGCAGCGCCTCGTCACTGTTGGCCGGGTCCATCTGGTAGGTCTTCTTGTCGCCCTTGAGCGCGGCGGACGCCCCGACCGCATCGCGGAACGGTCCGTAGAAGGCCGAGGCGTACTTGGCCGCGTAGGACATGATCGCCACATCCCGGTATCCCGCGGCTTCCAGCGCCGCGCGCATCGCGCCCACGCGCCCGTCCATCATGTCGGATGGTCCCAGGATGTCGGCCCCCGCCTCTGCCTGCGCCAGCGCCTGTTTCACCAGCGCCTCGACGGTGGCGTCGTTGACGATCCGCCCATCCACGACAAACCCGTCATGGCCGGTATCCGAATAGGGGTCGAGCGCCACGTCGGTCATCACCGCAATCTCGGGCACCGCGGCCTTGATGGCGCGGGTGGCGCGGTTGCTGAGGTTGTCGGGGTTCCACGCCTCGGCGCAATCGGCGGTGCGGTGCTCTGCCGAGGTATAGGGAAACAGGCACATCGCCGGGATGCCGAGATCGGCCGCCTCGCGCGCGGCCTCCACCACCTTGTCGATCGAGCGGCGCATCACGCCGGGCATCGAGGCCACCGGCTCTTCCACCCCCTCGCCGTCGCGCACGAAAGCCGGCCAGATCAGGTCGGCAGGGCTGAGCGTGGTCTCGGCCACGAGGTCGCGCAGCGCGGCGCTCGCGCGCAGGCGCCGCGGGCGGCTTGCGGGAAAAGGGGCCTGAACAGGGGTCATGGCGGGCTCTCCGCGGGCTTGGACATTCGGGACCCTGCCTCATTTGCACGGAAATTCCGCCATCTCAAGGGTAGGAATTGCCGCGCACGAGCGCTAAGAGGGCGGGCAATACAGTAACAGAGGCGCGGCCTTGACCCTTCTTGACAATGTTTTCGAGTTGATCGACCTGCGCTCCTTCAGCAACCTCTGGTTCTGGATCACGCTGGCGGTGACATGGTCGACCGTCAGCCATTGGGTGCTGGGCGTGCCGTGGGACATGGCGATCCGCGCGCGGCGCGGCCAGGGCAAAACGGCGATGACGGATTTCGAGGACATGGTGCGCATAAATACCGGGCGGCTGCTCTACGTGGCGGACCAGTCGGGCACGCTGCTCGCCGGAATCGCCGCCTTCGCGCTGTCCTCGCTGGCGATCCTCGGCTTCGTCTACGGCAACGAGTTTTCGCAGGCCGTGTTCATGCTGGGTTTCCCGCTGACCGGGGTGAGCTTGCTGTCGTTGCGCACCGCACGCCGCATCCGCGACGAGGCGCTGCGCGGCGAGGCACTCATCGCGCGCCTGTCGCGGCACCGCCTCTCGGTGCAACTGGTCGGCATGGTCTCGATCTTTGTCACCGCCATGTGGGGCATGTACCAGAACATGGCAATCGGCGCGCTCGGCTGACCGGCATGACACGGGCCAGCCATATCACCGTGGGCGGCGCGCCCGAGGGGTACGACGCGCGTCTCGTGCTGGGCGAGGTGGCGGCGCGCGAGGGGCCCGTGATCCACGTCGCGCGTGACGACAAGCGGATGGCGGCGATGGCCGCGGCGCTCGCCTTCTTCGCCCCCGACATGCCGGTGATCCGCTTTCCCGGTTGGGACTGCCTGCCCTATGACCGCATCTCGCCCAATGCCGAGATTTCGGCGGCGCGGATGGCGACGCTGGCCGGGCTGGTACACGGAATGCCGCGGCGCTTCGTGCTTCTGACCACGCTCAACGCCGCAACACAGCGCCTCCCCGCGCGCGATGTTCTGCGCGAGAGCGCCTTCGCGGCGGAGGTGGGCGAGCGCATCGACGAAAAGGCGTTGCGCGACTTCCTCGTGCGCATGGGGTTCGTGCAGGCCCCCACCGTGACCGAGCCGGGCGATTACGCCCTGCGTGGCGGCATCATCGACATCTACCCGCCCGGCGAGGCGGGGCCGGTGCGGCTCGATCTGTTCGGCGACGTGCTCGACGGTGTGCGCCGGTTCGATCCCGCCTCGCAGCGCACCACCGAAAAGCTGGCCCGCGTCGAGCTTGCGCCCGTCTCCGAGGTGATCCTGGACGAGACCGCGATCCGCCGCTTCCGGCAGAATTACCGCATCGCCTTCGGCACCGGCGTGGCCGATGACCCGCTCTATGAATCCGTCAGTGCAGGGCGCAAGCCGGCCGGTGCCGAGCACTGGCTGCCGCTCTTTCACGAGCGGCTCGAGACGCTGTTCGACTACCTCCCCGATGCCGCCATCACCCTCGACGATCAGGCCGACGCCGCCCGCGCCGCGCGGTGGGAGGCGGTTCAGGACCAGTACGGGGCGCGCCGCCACGCGGCCAGCCAAAAGGCGCGCGGCGAGGCGGTCTATCACCCGATCCCGCCCCAGGAGCTGTACCTCGACGACGATGCCTGGCAGGACGCGACCGGCGCGCGGCGGGCGCTGCAGTTCTCGGCGCTGCCACGGCCCACGGGGCCGGGCGTGATCGACGCGGGCGGCCGCATCGGACGCAGCTTTGCCCCCGAGCGACAGCAGGAAAAAATAAACCTTTTCAGCGCCTTGAAAGACCATGTTGAGGTCAGGATGGAGGCCGGCCCCGTGCTCGTCGCGTGCTGGTCCGAGGGCGCGCGCGAACGGATCGAGGGGCTTTTGGCCGACGAGGGCCTGATCGGTGCGATCGGCATCCGCGATGCGGGCGGGCTGGGGCGCCACGGGCTGCACCTCGTGGTCTGGCCGCTCGATCAGGGGTTCGAGGCACCGTCGCTCACCGTGATCTCCGAACAGGACGTGCTGGGCGACCGGCTCATCCGCGGCGCGCGGCGCAAGCGGCGGGCCGAGAATTTCCTGACCGAGGCACAGGCGCTGTCGCAGGGCGACCTTGTCGTGCATGTGGATCACGGGATCGGCCGCTATCTGGGGCTCGAAGTGGTTACAGCTGCGGGTGCGGCACATGAATGCCTCGTGCTGGAATATGCCGAAGGATCAAGGCTCTACCTGCCAGTAGAGAATATCGAGCTGCTATCGCGCTACGGTCACGAAGAGGGGCTGCTCGACCGCCTTGGCGGCGGCGCGTGGCAGGCCAAGAAGGCCAAGCTCAAACAGCGCATCCGCGAGATGGCCGATCGGCTTATCCGCGTCGCCGCCGAGCGCGAATTGCGCCGCGCCCCCGTCATTGCCGCCGAGCCTCATGCGTGGGAGGCCTTCGCCGCACGCTTCCCCTATCAGGAAACCGAGGATCAGCTTCACGCCATCGAGGACGTGCTCTCCGATCTCGAGGCCGGGCGCCCGATGGACCGGCTCATCTGCGGCGACGTGGGCTTCGGCAAGACCGAGGTGGCGATGCGCGCGGCATTCGCCGCCGCGATGGCGGGGCAGCAGGTCGCGGTGATCGCGCCCACCACCCTGCTCGCGCGCCAGCACTTCAAGGAATTCTCCGAGCGGTTCCGCGGCTTTCCGCTGTCGGTCCACGCGCTCTCGCGGTTCGTCTCGTCCCGTGACGCCACCCGCACCCGCGAGGCGATGGCCAAGGGCACCGCCGATATCGTGGTGGGCACCCACGCGCTTCTGGCCAAGGGGGTGCGGTTTCAGAACCTCGGCCTGCTCATCATCGACGAGGAACAGCGCTTCGGCGTGGCGCACAAGGAACGGCTCAAGCAGATGCGCTCTGATGTGCATGTTCTGACGCTCACCGCCACCCCGATCCCGCGCACGCTGCAATTATCGCTCTCGGGGGTTCGCGATCTGTCGATCATCGGCACGCCGCCGGTGGATCGCCTGTCGATCCGCACCTACGTGTCCGAATTCGACACCGTCACCGTGCGCGAGGCGCTCTTGCGCGAGCATTACCGGGGCGGGCAGTCCTTCTTCGTGGTGCCCCGCATCAAGGACCTGCCCGAGATCGAGGATTTCCTCGCCAATCAGGTGCCCGAGGTTTCCTATGTCGTGGCCCACGGTCAGATGGCGGCTGGTGAACTGGACCAGCGGATGAACGCCTTTTACGACGGCAAGTACGACGTGCTGCTGGCCACCACCATCGTCGAATCGGGGCTCGACATCCCCACCGCGAACACCATGATCATCCACCGGGCCGATATGTTCGGGCTGGCACAACTCTACCAGATCCGTGGCCGGGTGGGCCGCTCCAAGGCCCGCGCCTATGCCTACCTCACCACCAAGCCGCGCGTGCCGCTGACACCGGGGGCAGAGAAACGCCTGCGCGTGCTGAGCAGCCTCGACACGCTCGGCGCAGGCTTCACGCTCGCCTCGCAGGACCTCGATATCCGCGGCGCGGGCAACCTGCTGGGCGAGGAACAGTCGGGCCAGATGCGCGATGTCGGGTTCGAACTATACCAATCCATGCTGGAAGAGGCGATCGCGCGCATCCGCTCGGGCGAGGCGACAGGTCTGCCCGACGATGACGGCCAATGGGCGCCGCAGATCAACCTTGGCGTGCCGGTTCTCATCCCCGAGGATTACGTGCCCGATCTCGACGTGCGCCTCGGACTCTATCGCCGCCTCAGCGGGATGGAGAGCAAGGTCGATCTCGAAGGCTTCGCCGCCGAGATGATCGACCGCTTCGGCCCCCTGCCCCGCGAGGTCAACCTGCTCATGCTGGTCATGCGCATCAAGGCGATGTGCAAGCGCGCGGGTATCGCCAAGCTCGACGGCGGGCCCAAGGGGGCGACCATCCAGTTCCACAACGACAAGTTCGCCTCGCCGCAGGGGCTGGTGGAATTCATCCAGGATCAGAAGGGGCTTGCCAAGGTCCGCGACAACAAGATCGTCGTGCGCCGCGACTGGAAGGGCGAGGCCGACCGCGTCCGCGGTGCCTTTGCCATCGCCCGCGATCTCGCCGAAAAGGTGGTGGGCGAGAGGAAGAAGGCGAAGCCGAACCGCCAGGCCGCACGCGGCTGAGACCGGCGCGCCGATCTTCCCCCTAGCGCCCCCGCCCCCCTTCGCCTAAGTTTGCCGCAGGACGGCATGAGAGAGGCGCATGAGCGAGACCGGGTTACAGAAACTGGCGTTCTTCCTGCTGGTGGCGCTCGTCGCCTTCGTGGCGGTGGCGGGGGGCGTGTGATGGCGCAGCGCTACGGCGGCAGACACAGCCCCGGCCAGAGCGGCACCGCCCCGGCCCAGCCACCGCGCGGCGGCTATCGCGGCGCGCGGCGCACGCGCGTCGGCGGCCGCGTCAACATGCTGTTCATTGCGCCCTTGCCGCTGGCCTTTCGTGCCTTTCTCGCCGGTCCGGTCGAGATGGCGCTCAATCTCGCGGCACTCGGGCTTCTGCTGCTGGCGGGGTGGCTCACCCGCGAGGGCCTGCGCGCCGAAGAAGCCTACGATGCGCGCCGCATCTCCCGTCGACCCGCCATCCCGCGCAAGATCTTCGGCTCGGTGCTCACCGGCGCGGGGCTGGCCGCCGCCGCCCATGCCGCGGGCGGCGGCGTGGCCGAGCCCGCGATCTACGCTGTCGCAGGGACGGTGCTGCACCTGCTGGCCTTCGGCCCCGACCCGCTGCGCGACAAGGCCGCCGAGGGCATCGACAGCTTTCAGAGCGACCGCGTCGCCCGCGTGGTAGACAAGGCCGAGGACTACCTGCGCGCCATGACCCAAGCCATCGCCGCCACCCGCGACCGCGACCTTGAGGCGCGGCTCGAACGGTTCCAGGCCTCGGTGCGCGACATGCTGCGCACCGTCGAGGACGACCCGCGCGACCTGACGGCGGCGCGCAAGTATCTCGGCGTCTACCTGATGGGTGCGCGCGACGCCTCGGCGAAATACGCCGATCTCGCCACCCGCGCCCCGAACGCGGAGGCACGCGAGAAATACCTCGTGCTGCTCTCCGACCTCGAACAGAATTTCACCGCCAAGACCCGCGCGCTCATGGTCGACAGCAGCACCGATCTCGATATCGAGATCGAGGTCCTGCGCGACCGGCTCGAACGCGAGGGCGTGCATCTTGAGACCACAGAGACAGCCTAAACAGAGACAGCCTAAGAGGATCCCCCATGTCAGACACCACCCGCCGACAGGCCGAGGCCGTGCTCTCCGACGTCGACTCCGTGAGCCGCGCGGTGCTGCCCGAACCCACGGACGCCAATGCCATCGTTCCGCTGGAAAAGGCCGACGCCATCCAGAGCGCCGAAATCTCCCGCCGCATGGCAGAGATCGACATGGCCGACACGCAATCCATCGTCTCTTTCGGCTCGGCGGCGCAGGCGGAATTGCAGGAAATCTCGCAATCCATGCTGCAAGGCGTGCGCAACAAGGACGTGGGCCCGGCGGGCGACTCCCTGCGCGGCATCGTCACCACCATCCGCGGCTTTTCCGTCTCCGAGCTGGACGTGCGCCGCGAGCGGTCCTGGTGGGAAAAACTGCTGGGCCGCGCCGCCCCCTTCGCCAAGTTCACCGCCCGCTACGAAGAGGTGCAGGGCCAGATCGACCGCATCACCGAGAACCTGCTGGGCCACGAGCACACCCTTCTGAAGGATATAAAGTCGCTCGACATGCTCTACGAGAAGACGCTCGCCTTCTACGACGAGCTGGCGCTCTACATCGCGGCGGGCGAGGCCAAGCTCAAGGAGCTGGACGACAAGGACATCCCGGCCAAGGAGGCCGAGATGGAGGCCGCACCGGAAAACGACCAGGTGATGAAGGCTCAGGAATTGCGCGACCTGCGCGCCGCCCGCGACGATCTCGAACGCCGGGTGCACGATCTCAAGCTCACCCGCCAGGTGACCATGCAATCCCTGCCCTCGATCCGGCTGGTGCAGGAAAACGACAAGTCGCTTGTCACCAAGATCAACTCCACCCTCGTCAACACCGTGCCGCTGTGGGAAACCCAACTGGCGCAGGCGGTTACCATACAGCGCTCGGCCGAGGCCGCGGCGGCGGTGCGCGACGCCAATGATCTCACCAACGATCTGCTGACCGCCAACGCCGCCAACCTGCGCGAAAGCAACAAGATGATCCGGCAGGAGATGGAGCGCGGCGTGTTCGACATCGAGGCGGTCAAGAAAGCCAATGCCGATCTCATTGGTACCATCGAGGAGAGCCTCACCATCGCCGACGAAGGCAAGGCGAAACGCGCCCGCGCCGAGGAGGATCTCAAGAAAATGGAGGCCGAGCTCCGCGAAACGCTCGCCTCGGCCAAGGCCCGGGGCGACGGGGTGGGCGATACCGCCAGCACCGCCGTGCCCAAGCGCTGAGGCGACGATGACGGTGTACCAAGGGCTGCGCATTCTCGCGGGGCTGGTGCTGGCACTGGCACTGGCCGCCTGCGGCAT
>JADQCC010000187.1 GCA_016278295.1 Roseovarius sp.
GTAGGGGACGCGGCCCGGGTCCTCCCCGTTGTCGAGCGGGGGCAGGTCCCCGATGGCGTCCTTGATCGTCGTGAAGGGCTCGCCCCGGCCTGGCCCGTGCGTGGGCTCCGGGTGCGAGATGGGCGCACCGACACGGTTGCCGATGAACACGACGCGCCGCCGCTCCTGTGGCACCCCGTAGTCCTCTGCGCGCAGCACCGCGTCCTCCACGGCATACCCGAGGGCCGCTAATTCCGCCTTGATGGCCCGGACGGCTTCCCCGTTTGCGATGGAGTAGATGCCGGTGACGTTCTCCATCACGATCCACTCGGGCCGCAGGCCATCGACAATGCGCAGGTATTGTTTGAACAGCGAGGCCCGGGCGTCGTGCATCCCGCGTTGATGGTTGTAGACCGAATAGGCCTGACAGGGCGGGCCTCCGACCAGCACCGACAGCTCGCCCCGGCGCAGGCCCGTGACCTCCATCAGCCGCTCAACGGAAAGCTCCTCAATCGGGCCGGGGATAAACTTGGCGCGGGGGTGGGTCTGCTCAAACGTCCGCCCGGCGGCTTCGAACATGTCGTTGCCCGCCAGCACGGTGAAACCCGCCATCTCAAGCCCGGCAGACAGCCCGCCAGCCCCACAAAACAAGTCTATCGCCGTGTATGTCATCCTGACCGCCCGCTGTCTTTGTTCTCATTTTGTCCCAGATTTACCTTACAAAGGGTTAACTGGGCAACGCCTAATTCTGGACCTTCGCCCGGATGCGATCCTCAAACGCCCCCTGCGACACCGGAACGCCGCCCGTGAGCCCAAGGGTTGCGCTCTCAAGGGTGGTGTAAAACTCCTCCACGACCTCAAGCCGGAAGGGCTCGCCCGGCGCGGCCTGTTTGAAGTCCACGAGGAACCAGACAATGTCCGCATTCGAGAGGTGCGGGACCCGCTCCATCTTGCCCATGGAGTAGAAGAATGGCGCGTCTACCACCACGGCCATCTTCTTGCCCCAGCGGCGGAGGGTGGGCACCTTGGTCAGGAGCTGCGGCATCAGCCGCTTGACCCCGCTGCTGCGGTAGTCCGGGCGGCGCTTCTCTTGGGCCATCGACAGCTTGCCCTGCGTGAGCCGGAGGTGGTCAAACTCAATGCTCATCTTCTTGCCGGAGAAGTAGACCGCCTGCACCTCAACCGCGACCCACTCCATCGCGCTCCCGTCCGGGCCGTTGGACTTCACGAGGATCATGTCAATGCGGCCCACGTCCTCGCCCGGGTCACTGTCGAGGTTGCCGGTTGATTCGAGGAAGCCCACCTCACCGGCCCGGAGCGGCGCGGGGTCAGACAGGAGGCTCTCACCGATCTTGTCGAAGGCGGTGCCGTCCTGATGAAAGCGCCAAGGGCAGAGGGCGCGCAGCCGTCCCCGCTCCCCGTCTATGGGCTCGATGGTCCCGGCCTCCTCGCGGTAGATGCGGATGGAGCACACGCCGCCGGGCTTGGTGCAAGTCGGGTGCGGGCTGTCGGTGCGGAACGGGCAGGGCAGCTCCTCCGCCTGCTGCTGGGCCAGCTTGTCGCGCAGGACGTTGAGCCTGTCGGCCTCCTTGGGCTTGAGCGTGCCGAGGGCTGCCATCTCCTCAAGGGCGACCATCCGGGCCAGCTCTGCCTTCGACATGGCCGCGCCGCCCACGTTGTGACTGGCCAGCTTCACCCTGTCCCAGTCGCCAAGGTCCTTGAAGGGGTGGCCATACCACTCCGCTATGTGAAACCGCTCTTCTGCCAATGGGTTGCCTCCACGCCTTGCGGCGCATTGGACAACTTCCACAAGATGTAGTCAATGATTCAGGTGAGGGAGCCCCGGGCGGGGTAACGCTGGGGTAACGGTGCGGCGAGCGCCACCGCTTCCGCTTATCCGGTTGATTTTCTTGCGGTTTCTGGTGCTGCCGGAGAGATTTGAACTCTCGACCTCTCCCTTACCAAGGGAGTGCTCTACCCCTGAGCTACGGCAGCGAGCCGTTTTCCAGATAGCTACCCCGGGCGTTACCCCGATGCAAGCGGGCTCTGGAAAAGCCCTTTAGTTTCAGCCGCCTTGGCCAGCGGAGCCGCCCCTTACCAAGGGAGTGCTCTACCTCTGAGCTACAGCAGCGCCGATGTGGCGCGGTGATTAGACGCTTCTCGCCGGGGGCGCAAGGGGTAACTGGACGCTATTTCACACCTCCTGTAAGAGAGGGAACATGAGCGACAAACCCAAGCCGGAAACCCGCAAAGCCGCGCCGAAAGAGCGCGGCGAGCGGCTCAAATCCGCCCTCAAGGCCAATCTCGCACGGCGCAAGGCGCAGATGCGCGCGCGGGCCGCCGAAGAGGCCGGGCACACCGGGGCAGGGCACGGCGAAGAGCAGAAGGACTAGAGCCAAATGGATTCCATCGTCGTCACCGGCAACGGGCCGCTTCACGGGCAGATTGCCATCGCCGGGGCCAAGAACGCGTGCCTCACGCTGATGCCCGCCACGCTGCTGAGCGAGGAACCGCTGACGCTCACCAATGCGCCGCGCCTGTCGGATATCCGCACCATGAGCACGCTGCTGGAATCGCTCGGCGCAGAGGTGGCGCAGATGCAGGGCGGGCAGGTGCTGGCGCTGGCATCCCACGCGATCACCAATCACCGCGCGGATTACGACATCGTGCGCAAGATGCGCGCCTCCATCCTCGTGCTCGGGCCGATGCTGGCGCGCGAGGGGCACGCGGTGGTGTCGCTGCCCGGCGGCTGCGCCATCGGCGCGCGCCCCGTCGATCTGCACCTGCACGCGCTGGAGGCGATGGGCGCCGAGCTCGACCTGCGCGACGGCTATGTGCACGCCCGCGCCCCCGGCGGGCTGCGGGGCGGCCGGATCGCGTTTCCGATGGTCTCGGTCGGGGCCACGGAAAACGCGCTGATGGCCGCGACGCTGGCGCGCGGCACCACGGTGATCGACAACGCCGCGCGCGAGCCCGAGATCGTCGATCTCGCGCAATGCCTGCGCAAGATGGGCGCGCAGATCGAGGGCGAGGGCACGCACACCATCACCATCGAGGGGGTGGACCGGTTGGGCGGCGCCACCCACGCGGTGGTGCCCGACCGCATCGAGCTTGGCACCTACATGCTCGCCCCCGCGATCTGCGGCGGCGAAGTCACCTGCCTCGGCGGGCGGATCGACCTGCTGGCCGCCTTTTGCGAGAAGCTCGATGAGGCGGGCATCGACGTGACCGAGACCGAGACCGGCCTCACCGTCGCGCGCCGCAACGGCCGCGTGCGCGCCGTCGATGTTGTGACCGAGCCGTTTCCCGGCTTTCCCACCGATCTTCAGGCGCAGATGATGGCGCTCATGTGCACGGCCCAAGGCACTTCGGTGCTCGAGGAACGCATCTTCGAGAACCGCTTCATGCACGCCCCCGAACTGATGCGGATGGGGGCGCTGATCGACGTGCACGGCGGCACCGCCACCGTCACCGGCGTCGAGACGCTCAAGGGCGCGCCGGTGATGGCCACCGACCTGCGCGCCTCCGTCTCGCTCATCCTCGCGGGGCTCGCGGCCGAGGGCGAGACCATCGTCAACCGCGTCTACCACCTTGACCGCGGCTACGAGAGCGTCGAGGAAAAGCTGGGCGGCGTAGGCGCCAGAATCGAGAGGATCACCGGCCAATGACCGACGATGCCACGTTCGAGGACGGGCGCGAGACGCCGCTCAATCTGGGCGCCTTCGACCCTGACGATCTCAAGGTGGTCTCGGCGCTGGCGCAGGACGCCGTGTTCCCCATCACCGAAATGCGCTGGCAGGCGCGCCGCCATCGCTTCGCGCTGCTGCTCAACCGCTTCCGCTGGGAGGACGAGGACCGCGAGCGTCACGGGCCGGAACGCACGCAATCGCTTCTGGTGGTGGAAAACGTGCTCGGCGTGGCCAGCCAGGGCATCGACCGCGACGATCCCGACACCGTGCTGTCGCTGCTGTCGGTGACGTTCGAGCCGGGCGAGGAAGGCACCGGCCACCTGATCCTGACGCTGGCGGGCGACGGCGCGATCCGGCTTGAGATCGAGGCGCTGGAGGTCGCGCTCCGCGACGTCACCCGGCCCTATCGCGCCCTCTCCGGCAAGGTGCCCCGCCACGACACCTGATTGCCGCCGGGCGCGACATGGGTATTTACGCCAAGAAGAACCCCCGGGGCTTGAGAGATGTCCCCCCGCCCGCTACCTGCTCCGCCGGAAAGGACCGCCCATGCCCATCACGCTCGACGCCACCGCGCCCGATTTCGAGACCCGGTTCACCGCCCTGCTCGGCGCCAAGCGCGAGGACAGCGCCGACGTGGACGACACCGTCGCCGCGATCATCGCCGATATCCGCGCCCGCGGCGACGCGGCGCTGATAGAGCTGACCGCGAAATTCGACCGGGTGGCGCTCTCGTCCCAGACCCTGCGGTTCTCCAGCGCCGAGATCGACGCGCTGGTGGCCGAGGTGCCCGATACCGAGCGCGCGGCGCTCGATCTCGCCGCCGAACGCATCCGCGCCTACCACGCCCGCCAGATGCCGCGGGACGAAAGCTGGACCGACCCCGACGGCGCCACCCTCGGCTGGCGCTGGACGCCGGTTGGCGCGGCGGGGCTCTATGTCCCCGGCGGCCTCGCCTCCTACCCGTCCTCGGTGCTGATGAACGCGATTCCCGCCAAGGTGGCGGGGGTCGCGCGCCTCGCCATCACCGTGCCGGTACCCGATGGCCGCGCCAATCCGCTGGTGCTCCTGGCCGCGCGCCTCGCCGGGGTGGACGAGATCTACCGCGTCGGCGGCGCGCAGGCGATCGCGGCGCTGGCCTACGGGACCGAGACCATCGCGCCCGTGGACAAGATCACCGGCCCCGGCAACGCCTATGTGGCGGCGGCCAAGCGGCGGGTCTTCGGCCGCGTCGGCATCGACATGATCGCCGGGCCGTCCGAAATCCTCGTCATCGCCGATGCGGGCCAGAACCCAGACTGGATCGGCCTCGACATGCTCAGCCAGGCCGAGCATGACGAGAGCGCGCAGGCCATCCTCATCACCGATGACGCTGCCCTCGCCCGCGACGTCGCCGCCGCCGTCGAGGCCCGGCTCGGGACGCTCGCGCGCCGCGCCATCGCGGGGGCAAGCTGGCGCGACTTCGGCGCCATCATCACCGTGCCCGACCTCACCACCGCCGCCGCCCTCAGCAACCGCATCGCGCCCGAGCATCTGGAGCTTTGCGTCGCCGACCCGGACGCGCTCGCTACGCAGATCACCCATGCCGGCGCGATCTTCCTCGGCGCCTGGACGCCCGAGGCCATCGGCGATTACGTCGGCGGGCCTAACCACGTCCTGCCCACGGCCCGCTCGGCGCGGTTCTCGTCCGGGCTGTCGGTGATGGATTTCCTAAAGCGCACGACGCTGGCCAAGATGACCCCCGAGGCGCTCGCCAGGATCGGCCCCGCCGCCGAGACGCTGGCCAACGCCGAGAGCCTCGAGGCCCACGGATTGTCGGTCCGCGCACGGCTGGATTATTTGAACCGGTAGGGCAGGTGGCCCTGCCGTTGCCTCCTTGTCGCCGGGTGTGTCGGTTGCACCGGGCTGGAGTGGTCGTTGGCTGGGTGTTGGCGACCGGTCTGCGCGAGAAGACCGCAGAGCCGCCCAAGTGCTTCCTCTGGGGCGTCTGCTGGGGCAGGATTTGAAACAGTTTTAATCTTTTTGGTTGCGCCGTGCAGGCGAAATCACTCTATTGGGGAATGTAAGCTAAGGGGGAGACCATAAATATGATTAAATTTTTGGGGATAGCCGTATTGTCATTTGCCATACTGGGCGCTTCGATCGTTTCGGCTCAAAGTTTAACGGGCCCACAGAGAAACGCCGTCAGATCTGCAAAGAATTATCTGAGCTTTTCAGGATTTTCTCGAGCCGGTCTTATTGGACAACTTTCCTCTTCATATGGAGATGGTTATAATGTTTCCGACGCTACAGTGGCTGTGAATAGCCTGTCTGTTGATTGGAATGCCCAGGCGGTAAGGTCTGCAAGACAATATCTTGAAATGATGGGATTTTCATGCAAGGGGCTCATCGACCAACTTTCATCGGATGTTGGTGATAAATATACAAGAAGTCAGGCTGCTTTTGGAGCGCAACAAGCAGGGGCCTGTTGAACCTTGACGAGGTCGATCCGTGACGAAAACAGCTTGCAATCAAGAGATAGCATGAGTTTCAGGGTGATTTAGTGTGTCAGTGTTAATTGAATGGATGAGAATATGACGACTAAATCAATCATGGTTGTTTGCACGGGAATAGTGATGGCTGCGGCCATGTTTGCGTATTTTTCTCTTACAGTATTTGTGATTCAGCCTATTGGCGCATTACCAGAGGGCCGAACTCTTGTAACAAAACGCATTGGAAAAACAAGATTTTTGGACAGCGCGGATTCTATCTGTGAGCGAGAAATGGGAGGAGTCAGCTTGCTTTGCCGCGGTATGATGATGAGCAGGTTTTTAGAGGAAACGACTGTCTACTTCCGTCTTCCGTACAGTGAGACTTTGTATTTATGGTCAACGGGTGGCAGAGAATATGGTCGATAAGGGTAGATAAAATGGAAGTTCTTATAATTGCAGTGCTAATTGGACTTATTCCCGCTGCCATCGCTCAGGGAAAGGGCAAGTCTTTTCTGCTTTGGTGGATATATGGCGCAGCCATATTCATTGTGGCTCTCCCTCATGCGCTTCTGATGCGGTCTGATGATCGTGCAATTGAACGCCAACAGTTGAGTTCGGGGATGAAGAAGTGTTCAAGTTGCGCAGAATTGATCAAACAAGATGCAAAAGTTTGCAAACATTGTGGGAGAGACGTTTGACTTAAGTACGACCAAAAACGACCTGCCTCGTGAGGGCAGGCCGTCATTCCGTTCGCGGTAACCGGCTTTCCAGCTTGTACCGTTTGACGGTCCGCTAAGTGCCAATCACCTCCCCAACACCCCCCTCTCGAACGCCGCCCGTCGCTCCGCCTCGGCCTGCCGGCTCACGGCGGCGCGGTGGCGGGCGAGGGTGTCGAGCCGTTCGCGCATGCGCCATTCGGAATAGACCGCGCTCTCGTGGTCGAGGGTCCACAGCGCCCGCGCCTCCGTCACCGTCACGAGCCCCGCCACCGGGCGGCCGCGGCGCATCACGATCCGCTGCTGTCCGCTCAGCCGCACCTCGTCGAGGCAGGCGCCGAGCGAGCGGCGCAGCGTCTCGATGGTGATTTCGGGAACGGGGGGAAATATCTGCTCGGGCATGGCCGTCCTCTGGATTGGGACGGACAGCCTCGCGCCGGGCGGTGAACAAATCCTTGCCCCCGCGCACGCGAAAGGGCGCGAACCGTGCGGTTCACGCCCCGAACCTGTAGCTTCGTGGCGAGGGACGGGCCGCCGCGGGCCCGGTCTTGGCCCGGTCTCAGCCCTGCCGCGCCTTGAACTTGCGGTGGGTCTTGTTGATGACGTAAACGCGGCCCTTGCGGCGCACGACACGGCAATCGCGGTGCCGGTTCTTCAGCGAACGCAGCGAATTGCGCACCTTCATGGTCGTCTCCTGTCTGTCGCGGCACGCGCCGGCGCACCTGGGTTTGCGGGTGTTACGTGCTTGACACGTAACGATAATTCGATGGTGGGCGATACAAGGTTCGAACTTGTGACCCCTTCGATGTCAACGAAGTGCTCTACCGCTGAGCTAATCGCCCTGACCCGGCCCCCCGCCCCCCGTAACAAAGAGGGGCGCGGAAATCCGCGCCGGTCCGCTGGCGTATAAAAGGAGTCGGGGGAGGGATCAAGGGCTTTTAGCGCTGCGATTTCCGTCTATTATATCCCCCGAGGAGTCCCCGATGCCCAAGGCCGCGTATCATCTCACCCACCCCGAGCGCCGCACCACGTCGGTGGTGTTCGCCTCTCCGCATAGCGGGCGGGACTATTCGTGGTCCTTCCTGCGGCGCACGCGGCTCAACGAACATTCGGTGCGCTCGTCCGAAGATGCCTATGTAGATCAACTGTTTGATAGTGCTCCGCGGGCCGGCGCGCCGCTCTTGCGGGCGGGGGCGCCGCGCGCATATGTCGATCTCAACCGAAGCCCGGACGAGCTTGACCCGGCGCTGATCGAGGGGGTCAGCCGGCAGGGCCACAACCCCCGCATCGCCTCGGGCCTCGGTGTCATCCCCCGCGTCGTCGCCAACGGTCGCGCGATCTATTCCGGCAAGATCACCCTCGCCGAGGCCCGCCACCGCATCGACGACTTCTGGCACCCGTATCACGAGGCGCTACAGGGCCAGTTGGACCAGGCGCACCTGATGTTCGGGCAGGCGATCCTGATAGATTGCCACTCGATGCCCCACGAGGCGATGGACGCGGTCGCCAGCCGCGGCCTCCGCCGCCCCGAGGTCGTGCTGGGCGATCGGTTCGGCGCGGCGGCCGACGGCGGGATCGTGGACCGGATCGAGGCCGCCTTCACCCATGCCGGGCTGATGGTCACGCGCAACACGCCCTTTGCCGGGGCCTATATCACGCAGGCTTATGGCCGGCCCTCGCGCGGGCGCCACGCTGTTCAGATCGAGATCGACCGCGCGCTCTACATGAACGAGCGGTTGATCCGCCCAAACGGAAATTTCGAGGCATTCCAAAGACTTATGCGTGGTGTGATCCAAGAGATCACCGAGATAGGGCGTGCGCAGGCCATGCCGCTCGCTGCCGAGTGATCCGCTTTCAGGCGGCCCCGGAAACCCGTCGCCTGACCACAATTCGAGGACCGCAGCCACGCCTTGCGCCGGGCCAACGCCGGTGGCGGTGCGGCACGCCTCGCGCGCCGCGTCCCCTGGGGATGCAAGCCCCTTGATCAAATGGACATATCGGGCGACAGTCCCGGAAAACGGCAGGCCACCTTGGGAATGTCGGTTGGCAAAGACCTGTTGCCCGTGTAGGTGGAACTGTGAATGACCGTTGACAAGAAGCGCATCAAGGCCCTGCTGACAGGGCTGTCGGTATTCGACGGTCTCGATTCCGAAGCGCTGGACCAGATCGCGCAAACCGTGGAATTGAGGCGCGTTCCGTCCGGCGAGACATTGATCGAACAGGACAGCCAGGCGGATTCGCTTTACCTCGTCGCCAGCGGACGGTTCCGCGTCGCACGTGACGGGCACACGATCGCCACGGTGGGCGTGGGCGAGCCGCTCGGGGAACTGGCCTTCTTTTCCGGCGGGCGCCGCACCGCGAGCGTCACCGCGCTTCGGGACAGTGAGGTTCTAAGCCTGACCCGCGAGGGCTTTGACGCCGTCGCGCAGCACTACGCAGCCCTGCCGCAAGCCATCCTCGCCACGGTCGCGGCCCGGCTTGCCGCGGTGACGGCCAAGGCGCCCGCTCTGTCCCCGATGGCCGGGCTGGTGGTCTCGGTCGGTCCGGTCGCTGGCGGAGAGCCGCTGCCCGAGCAGTTGGTGGATGGGTTGTTCCGATCCGCAGACGATCTGGGTCAGCTCAATATTCACACGGCCGAAACGGCACCGGTATCCGCCGGACCCGAAGCGCTTGCCGAGTGGTTTGCCCCGTTGGAGCGCGCGGGCGAGCGGCACATCCTGCTGGTACGCGATGCGCAGGCAACGCCGGACTGGGCCCGTTTCGCCGAGACCCGCAGCGACAGCCGGTTTCGCGTCGGTCGCCTGGACGCGCCGCCCCCCGCGCCGCAGCCGGATACCCTTGCCGTGGACCCGCGCGACCATCTTGTCCTGTGGCGTCCCACTACCTCCACCCCGATCAACGGCTCCGCCGCCTGGCTGGCGGGGCGCGACATCGAGATGCACCATCACCTGGCCCTCGACCATCCCGGTGATTTCGCGCGCCTTCTGCGCTTTGCCAGCGACCGTGCCGTGGGCGTCGTGCTGGCCGGCGGCGGTGCGTTCGGAACCGCGCATGTGGGTGCCTTGCGTGCTATGTCCGAGGCCGGCATTCCCGTGGACTACATCGGCGGCACCAGCGTCGGGGCGGCGATGGCGGCGGCCATCGCGCAGGCGCTTCCGGCAGAAGAGATCATGCGCCGCTGCAACGAGATATTCGTGACCAGCCGCGCGATGAACCGTCTGAATGTGCCGCTCTACTCGGTGCTCGATCACCGGATATTCGATGCGCAGCTGGCCAAGCACTTCGGCGATGGCCTGATCGAGGATCTGGCGATGCCGTTCTTTGCGGTCTCGTCCAACCTGTCGCGCAACGATATCCATGTCCACCGCTCCGGGCCGTTATGGAAAGCCGTGCGATCCTCCGGCTCCATCCCCGCGCTTCTGCCGCCCATCCTGACCGGCGAGGGGGAGGTCCTGATTGATGGCGGGTTGCTGGAGAACGTGCCGTTGGAGACGATGCGACAGGTCAAGTCGGGGCCCAATATCGTCTTTGATTTCAACAATGGCGGCAACTGGCAGGTGCAGGCGGATTATGATGCTCTGCCCGGACGTCTGGGCGCGCTGCGCGGGTTCCTGTTCAAGCGTAGCCGCAAGAACCGGTTTCCGCGCATCCCCTCGATCCTGTCCCGGTCCATGATCATCAACTCCCGGCGCGAGACAGGGCGGATGGATATGGGCCGCGATATCCTCGTCAAGCTGCCGACCGCACCGCGCGCCAATTTCCTCGACTGGACCAAGGGTCAGCAGAATTACGAGATCGGCCATCAGGCACTGGCGACGGCTCTGGCCGAAACCGATCCCGTGGCTGCGCCCGATGTGCGGATGCGAGACGCCGCGCGTCGAATGGCCGAAATTGATCTCGCGGGCTGATTTGCGCGGTTTATCCACAGTATCGCGTCGCCGGGTTGCACAATATAGCTTTTCCAGGAGGTCGGAACCGGGGGGCGCTCACGAGCGGCATGCCCTACCGCAATGACCGCCCCTTCACGATCGCGTCGGGGCCAAAGCGCGCGCGGATCGCATCGGTGGCGCGCTCGGCTTCGGCACGGCGCGGGGCTGCGGGATCGAGAAGATCGCCCGCGCGATCCGCTTCTGCCGCGGCCACGAGATCCGACAGCCCCACCCCGACAAGCCGCCACGCCGCCCCGGCCGTTACATGGTCCATCAGCCCGCGTGCCGCGCGATAAAGCGTGTCGGCCAGTTGCGTGGGTTCGCGCAGGGCGTGCCTGCGGGTGATGATCCGATGGTCGCTGTGCTTGAGCTTGAGCGTCACGACCCGGCCCGCGAGCGCGCGCGCCTTGGCCCGGTCCGCCACCTTTTCCGACAGCCGCCACAGGTGCCCGTCGAGCAGGTCGGGATCGGTGATATCCTCGCCGAAGGTGGTCTCGTTCGAGATCGACTTGACCGGCGCGTTCGCCGTGACGCGCCGATGGTCCTGTCCCCGCGCGAGGTGCCACAGCCTGTCCCCCATCGCGCCAAAACGCGCCACGAGATCGGACCGTTCCCATCTCAGCAGGTCGGCAAAGCTGCGGATCCCGGCGTCGTGCAGGGCCGCGCGCGTGGCCTGGCCCACCCCCCAGATCAGGCTTACCGGCTGCTCGCGCAGGAAATCGGCGGTCTCGGCGCGCCCGATCACCGAGAACCCCTGCGGCTTGTCGAGGTCCGAGGCGATTTTTGCGAGGAACTTGTTGTGGCTCAGCCCGATGGAGCCGGTGAGCCCCAATTCGTCGCGCATCCTTCGGACAAGCCGTGCCAGCATCACGGCGGGCGGCGCGCCATGCAGCCGCGCGGTGCCGGTGAGGTCTAGAAACGCCTCGTCGAGCGAGAGCGGTTCCACCGCCGGGGTGAGATCGAGCATCATCGCGCGGATGGCGCGCGACACCTCGGCATAGGTCTCCATCCGTGGCCGGATCACCACCGCCTCGGGGCACAGCCGCAGCGCCTGAAACATCGGCATGGCCGAGTGCACGCCGCGGATGCGCGCAACATAGCAGGCGGTCGAGACCACCCCGCGCCGCCCGCCACCGATGATGACGGGCTTGTGCGCAAGCTCGGGATTGTCGCGCTTTTCCACGCTGGCATAGAAGGCGTCGCAGTCCATATGCGCGATGCTCAGTTCCCACAATTCGGGATGCGCCACGATCCGGGGGCTGCCGCAGGCGGGGCAGCGCGGGGCGCGCTCGAACGGGTTCAGGCAATCGCGGCAGAGGCTGGGCATGACGCGCACAGTCTACTGCATGTTGCTCAAGAGGGGGACCCGGTTTCGCGCATCGCGAGGACGCGGCGGCCGACGGTTTGCCGCGAGCGCGGAGGTTTGCTCGCCCCCTCAGCGGCCACCGGGCTGGATGTGGTGGAATGCTCACGCCGCGCTACTGCGCGCGCGCGCGCTTCGGATCCCAGGCGGCGAGCACCCCTGAATTGTCGTCACTGTCGTATTCGTACAGCGTCTCTTCGGTCACGCCGGGAATTTGCGCGAAATCGTCGGCGGTCTTTCTCGGGAACCAGGAGCGGCCCACCTGGCCGGGAAACAGTTCTCCGAGAATGCGCGAGGTCGCGAGAGAGCATTGCGCCGAGGGCACCGGGCCGTTGGTCTCGACCAGCGCGATGGCACGCGCGGCGAGTTCCGGCGACACGTCCAGCCGCTGGATGCGGACATGGTAGGTCTTGCGTGCGTGGTAGCGGGTATAGACGTCCGCAACCGCCGGGGTGATGCCATAGAGCACGTCGTCGCGTTCGGGCAAGGAGCGAAGGCTGTTGAACGACCCGGCAGGATCGAAGATCACCCGCTGATCGCCGTTGATCATCAGCGCGGTATGCGCGCCCGCGCCGGTCCGGTTGTTGAGCATGGTAAAGACGGTGAGACGCGGTGGCCCGTCATGGCGATAGGCGGCGCGGGTCACCTCTTCCATCGGCGATCTGACCGATTCGGCGGCGCAGCCGGCCAGAAAGAGCGCGGCGCCAAGCGCCAGAAGGATCGAACGCATATTGTTCCCCGGTCCGACTATGGGTCAGGCGTTAACCATCGCGAGAAAGATCAGGAAGACGGCGATGCTGACGACCGACCAGACGGTCATCTTGATAAACCCCTCGAAGGTCCTTTCCTGAACGGTGGTATCCATTTCGCCATGCTTGTGGTCGGCCATGTCCTGCGGTCCTCTGCTCGTTGAAATCCGGGTCGGACGCGAATTACTGCATTTCCGGCGCGCTGTCACGCGCCAACACGCGGGCGGCGCTCACTCGGCCTCGATATCCTGCGCGAGGCGAAAGCCGATGCGCGTGGGCGGGGCCTCCTCGACCTGCTTGGGCAGCGCGCGCAGCATCACGCTGAGCTGGCTGACATGCTGGACAAGCTGCGTGCGCATCCCCACCTGGTCCTGGCCGTAGAAAGTGACGATATCGGGGTCGAAATAGCCCATCCCCTCGATCCGGATGGTGCCCGCGTCGGACCCGGCAAAGCCCATCGCCACCTCGTGCGCCTCGTCGAGCGTTTCCTCGAAATTGCGGATGTAGAGGATAAGCCGCTCATAGGCCCAGCGCGCCGCGCTCTTGCACTCCGCTGGGGTGTTGGTCAGCGATTTTGCCGCTGTCTCGATACAGGGCTGACCGGGCTTCGAGTGCACCTCGTGGGCGCGCGGCATGGCGGCGGCCTCGGCATGTTCGGCGGTGGTCTCGATACGGTCGGTCATGGGCACCCCCGGCTGCTACTGATCCCGGACCTTCCAGAGCCACGCACCGTCTGCGCGCCGCCAGCGGGTCACCTCTCCAGCGTGCATCAGGTGGTTGAGATGCGCAACGGCTTCCACCAGGGCAAGCCCGTAGGTGCCCGCCTCCACCCGCCGCTTGAACAATAGCGGAAAGCAGTCGGCGGCGGTGCGCGGCTCGGTCAGGAAATCGCGCAGCCGCTCAAGCGCGGCGTGGTGGTTTCCGGCCAGTTGCCGCATCCTCAGCGGCAGCCCGGTAAAGGGCAGCTTGTGCCCCGGCAGCACGAGGTGATCCCCGCGCGCGTGCTCTGCCAGCCGGGCACAGGCGGCGAGCCAGTCCGACAGCGGGTCGGCCTCGGGCTCGGTCGGGTAGACGCCGATATTGGGGCTGATGCCGGGCAGGATCTGGTCGCCGGCGATCACCAGCGCGTCGTCGCGGGACCAGAGTGTCAGGTGGTCGGGCGCGTGGCCGCCGCCGAACCGCACGTCCCAGTCGCGCCCGCCCGCGCGGATCACCGCGCCGTCCCTCACGCGCGTGTAGCCCACGGGCAGAGGCGCGCAGATGTCGGCGAAATTGTAGGGGCGCTGCTGCGCGCGGGCCTCGAATGTGTCGGCGTCCATGCCGCCCGCACGCGAAAACTCCAATGCCTGTGGTGTGGGCCGTTCCTCGACGTCGAGGATCAGCATCCGCGCCATCAGCCAGCTTGTCCGCGAAGCCCACAGCGTCGATCCGAACCGCTCCATCAGCCAGCCCGCCATGCCGACATGGTCGGGGTGATGGTGGGTCAGAACCACCCGGCCCACCGGCTTTCCCCGCAACGGGCCTGCAAGGATCGTCTCCCACAGGGCCACGGCGCTGCGTGAGTGGATGCCGGTATCGACGATGGTCCAGCTGTCGCCCTCGTCGAGCGCGTAGACATTGACATGATCCAGCACCATTGGCAGCGGCAGGCGCAGCCACAGCACGCCGGGCGCGACCTCGGTGGCGCTGCCCTCCGGTGGCGGGCTGTCCCACGGGTGGCGGATGATCTCTGCCCCGTCCATCATGCCGCGAAATCCCCGGGCGTAAGAGCGTAGAGATCGCCCGCCCCGGCGCAGGCATGGGCGAAATGGCCCGCGTGCTCGGGCAGGAGCCGGGTGACGTAGAACCGTGCCAGCCGCGTGCGCGCGCCGTCCCCGCCCTCAGCCTGCGCCGCACGCAGGTGGAAATGCGCACCCAGCACCCGGGCAAAGCCACGCAGGTACGGCATCGCCCCGGCAAAGCGCTCGGTCATGTCTGATTGCGCGAGCATCCAGTCGGTCGCCTCGCGCAGGCTCTCGGTCGCTTGCCAGACCGGCCCGGCCAGGTCGGGCAGGGTCGTGCGCGCGCCCTCGGCCTCGGTCTCGATCTCGTCGATCAGCGCCAGCACGGCCTCGCCCCCGTCGGCGAGCTTGCGGCCGACGAGGTCCATCGCCTGGATGCCGTTGGTACCCTCGTAGATCGCCGTCACCCGCACGTCGCGCAGATATTGCGCCGCGCCCGTCTCCTCGATATAGCCCATGCCGCCGTGAAGCTGCACGCCGGTATTGGCCACGTTGATGCCGGTCTCGGTGCCGCAGACCTTGGCGATAGGCGTGAGCAGCGCGGCGCGTGCCCGCCAGTGATCCGCGCCCGTCGCGGTCGCCATATCGGTGGCCTTGGCGCAGGCCAGCGCGATGGCGCGCGCGGCGAAGATCTCGGCGCGCATCGAGGCCAGCATCCGGCGCACGTTGGCATGGTCGATGATCGTGCCGCTGCCATCCCCGACCGGGGTGCGGCCCTGTCGGCGCTCCTGCGCATAGGCGAGCGCGTGCTGATAGGCTCTCTCGGCCACGCCAACGCCTTGTCCGCCCACACCGAGACGGGCGTTGTTCATCATGGTGAACATCGCGCGCATGCCCTGATGTGGCTCGCCCACGAGCCAGCCGGTTGCGCCGTCATACTGCATCACGCAGGTGGGGCTGCCGTGCAGGCCCACCTTGTGCTCCAGGCTGACGACGCTCAGCGCATTGCGTTCGCCGGGATCGCCTTGTGGGTCGGGAATGAACTTGGGCACCAGAAACAGGCTGATCCCCTTGGTGCCGGGCACACCGTCGGGCAGCCGGGCGAGCACGAGGTGGCAAACATTTTCCGTGAAATCGTTATCGCCCCAGGAGATGTAGATCTTCTGACCCGTTATGGCATAGGTGCCGTCGCCGTTGGGTTCGGCGCGTGTGCGCAGCGCGCCCACGTCCGAGCCCGCCTGCGACTCGGTCAGGTTCATGGTGCCCGACCATTCGCCGCTCACAAGCTTGGGCAGGTAGAGCGCCTTCAGCTCGTCGCTCGCGTGATGCGCCAGCGCTTCGATCTGGCCCTGGGTCATCAAGGGGGCGAGTTGCAGCGACAGGCAGGCCGCCGACATCATCTCGTTGACCGCGGTGGTCAGCATCATCGGCAGCCCCATGCCGCCATGATCCGGGTCCGCGCTGATCGCGATCCAGCCGCCTGTCGCGATGGCGCGGTAGCCGTCGGCGAAACCGGGCGAGGTGCGCACCACGCCGTTCTCCAGATGCGCGGGGTGCAGGTCGCCGGCGCGGTTCAGCGGGCTGAGCACCTCCTCGCACATGCGCCCCGCCTCCGTCAGGATCGCGTCGGTCATGTCCGGTGCTGCCTCGGAAAATCGGTCGGTGGCGGCTACATCCGCCATGCCGATCACATGCTGGAAGAGAAAGCGGTAATCCTCGACCGGGGCGCGATAGGGCATTGTCACTCATCCTTTCCATCCTGCCGGCGCGGCTTGGCAAGCGGGCCGCGGGGCTGTATTCAGCCCCTTCCCGCCGAGGGTAGCCGGTGGCGCCGTGGCGGCAAGCGAAACGCCGCGTCAGGGGTTCTAGATGCCAAATGCAACCGAAACATTGCAAGCGGATGCGCAAGGCTTTGCCCGCGCCGCAGCGATCTGGCGCGCGGGCGGACTCGTGGCCTTTCCCACCGAGACAGTCTATGGCCTCGGCGCCGATGCCGCCAATGACCGCGCGGTCGCCGCGATCTTCGAGGCCAAGGAGCGGCCGCGCTTCAACCCGCTGATCGTACATGTCGACAGCGCCGAGCGCGCGCGCGACTTCGTGGATTGGTCGGACGCGGCAGAGATCGTGGCGACCGCGTTCTGGCCGGGGCCGCTGACGCTGGTGTTGCCGCTGCGGGAGGGCGCGCAGGTGTCGCCGCTGGTGACGGCGGGGTTGCCGACGCTCGCCGTGCGGGTGCCCGCGCACCCGGTGGCGCGGGCGCTGCTGGCGGCATTCGGCGGGCCGGTTGCCGCCCCTTCGGCCAACCCTTCAGGCCGGATCAGCCCGACGCAAGCCGACCATGTGCTGGCCGGGCTGGACGGGCGGATCGCGGCGGTGGTGGATGGCGGGGCCTGCCCGGTGGGGGTGGAATCAACCATCCTCGGGCTGGCGGGCGACCCAGAACTGCTGCGCCCCGGCGGCGTGCCGGTAGAGGTGCTGGAGGCGGCGCTCGGTACTCCGGTCGCACGGCGGGGCGAGGCCGACGCGTTGACCGCACCGGGGCAGATGCGCTCGCATTACGCACCGGGTACAAGCGTGCGGCTCAATGCGACGGAGCGGCGGGCAGGCGAGGTAATGCTGGGTTTCGGCCCGGTGGCGGGCGATCTGAGCCTGTCGGAGACGGGTGATCTGGTGGAGGCGGCGGCAAACCTCTTTCACCACCTCCACGCGCTCGACGCGACCGGGGCGGCGGGGATTGCCGTGGCCCCCATTCCAGAGCGGGGCCTTGGATGGGCGATCAACGACCGGCTGCGCCGCGCAGCGGCGCCGCGGAACTGAACACATAGCCGCGGGCGATCAAATTGGTGAAACCGCAGACCGTGGTGAGCTGCCCAAACGCGTGGAAAGCATTTTCGAAACCGCCCGCCAGAAGCCTGTGGATATCTTCGCGTCTCCGGTGACCTGCCACTGAACTTTCATCCAGCCGGAACCGGCACTCTTTGGGGGTTTTAAGGTCAGGACCCATTGATTTCCGTCGGGTGGCGTGATTCACGGTTCGAAAAAC
>JADQCC010000114.1 GCA_016278295.1 Roseovarius sp.
TCGTGTTCTTGATTTCGTCCCAAAGATGCGGCTTGTGGACAAGGAGGTATTCTAGACCGTTCAGGTGCGAATGGGTCTCCACGATCCGCATCAATGCCCTCCCCGTGGGAGCGATGGATCATAGATCGGCTTGTCGAGCGGGCGGGTCTTCAACGTCCCTGCCTGCCAGCTTTGAATGCGCTCGCGAGCCACGGCGATATATTCCGCCGAGAGATCGCACCCATAGCCCTTGCGCCCATGTTTGAGAGCAGCCAGAACACTGCTTCCGACACCGACATAAGGATCAAGGACGCAATCGCCTGGATCGGTCAACCCAAGCACCAACCTTTCGACAAGGGCGACAGGAAACTGGCACGGATGGATTGTCTTTTCTACATGGTTACTTTTTACATTCGGAATATCCCAGACGTCTGAGGGATTTTTTCCCAAGGGGTTACCGGAAAGTTTTCCGGCGTTTGGTCCCTTGAAGTGCTTTTTCGCAGGATACTTGGATGGGACCCGGACTGCGTCGAGATTGAATGTGTATTCACCGGATTTGGTGAACCACAGAATTGTTTCGTGCCGTCCTGAAAAACGTTTGGTGCAGTGCAATCCATGACCGAAGTGCCAGACAATCCTGTTACGGAGTTGCATGCCGAACGACTTGAAGACCGGATAGAGGAGTGCATCGAGAGGAAACACCTCTCCCTCGTCCACATGGTTGCCGACCTGCCAGCAAATCGAACCGTCCTGTGCAAGGATTCTTGCGCTTTCGCGTATGACCGTGGTCTGATCCTCGAGATACCGTTCGAGCGGACGTCTCTGCTCGTATGACTTTCCAATATTGTAGGGCGGAGAGGTCACGATCAGCTTGACGCTCTCATCCCGAAACTGCTTAAGAAAGTCCATGTTGTCGCAGACTGCCAAACCATAATCGAGGTCGGTTTTGGGGAATCTGGGTTCAACGAGGTCTTTCATCGCTTGTCTCCCGAATAGGTCTGCAAACACACGTAACCAGTGTCGGTCCCACACCTGCACCGGACCGCCAAACGGCGCAGGTCTTGTGTGGCGGGATGCTCCATAGCCGACATCTTGATGGACTCCCCCCGCACTGTCATGGTGAACAAGACTAGAACATAGCCCTTAACAGACCGTCAAGACAAGCCCGGCACCGGCCTCAATCGTGAAACGGCGTCACCTGCGCCACGATCACCGCGTTCTCGTCGCGGGCGCGGGCCATGAGCGCGCGCTCCTCGTCGCCGATATCAAAGCCCTCGGCCTCGCGCTCGGCCAGGGTGCCGTGGCCGGTCACGTCCAGCGGGGCCATCCCCGCCTGTTTGAGAATCGCCACCGTCTCGCGCACCGCCTCGGCCTCGTCCACGCCCGAGGCATAGACCATCAGCGCCGCGCCGGTGGCCGCGTCGGGCAGCCCGTCGCCCGCCTTGCGCCCGACCTCGACCAGCAGGGTATAGACCTGCTGCCGGCCGGGTCCGTTCCCGGTGCTGCTCATGCCATTCCTCCCGTGCCGCGGCGCGCCCGCCCCCGTGCCCTCAGTCGCGCAGCAGCTCGTTGATCGCGGTCTTGGAGCGCGTCTGCGCGTCCACCCGCTTCACGATCACCGCGCAATAGAGGTTGACCCCGCCCCTGGACGGAATCGACCCCGACACCACCACCGAATAGGGCGGCACCTCGCCGATGAACACCTCGCCGGTCTCGCGGTCCACGATCTTGGTGGACTTGCCGATGAACACGCCCATGCCCAGAACCGAACCCTCGCGCACGATACAGCCCTCGACCACCTCGGACCGCGCCCCGATGAAACAGTTGTCCTCGATGATCGTCGGCCCCGCCTGCATCGGCTCCAGCACACCGCCGATGCCGACGCCGCCCGACAGGTGCACGTTCTTGCCGATCTGCGCGCAGCTGCCCACCGTCGCCCATGTGTCCACCATCGTGCCCTCGTCCACATAGGCCCCGAGATTGACAAAGGACGGCATCAGCACCACGCCGGGCGCGATATAGGCGGATTTGCGCACCACGCAGTTCGGGACCGCGCGGAAACCGGCGGCGCGCCACTGGTTGTCGCCCCAGCCCTTGAACTTGTTATCGACCTTGTCCCACCAGCCACCGCCCTGCGCGCCGCCCGGATGGATTTCCATGTCGTGCAAGCGAAAGCCCAGAAGCACCGCCTTCTTGGCCCATTGGTTGACGTGCCAGGTGCCGTCCCCGTGACGTTCGGCCACCCGCAGGCGGCCCGAATCGAGCGCGTCGAGGGTGGCCTCGATGGCCTCGCGGGTCTCGCCGCCGGTGGCGGGCGTGATCGTGTCGCGCGCCTCCCAAGCGGCTTCGACGGCGGTTTCAAGTGCGGCGTTGGACATCTGCGCTTCCCCAGGGTCAGTATTCGCGTTGTCCTCGCCTATAGGGGCAGATGGCGACAGGATCAATGCGACCGACCGCGGCGCGTGCGCGACCTCAGCCGCGCATCCGCTCGGATTTCGGATCATACATGGGCCGCAGGCTCGCCTCGGCCCGCACGCGCGTACCCGCCACGTCGATCTCGTAGCTTGACGCCAGCACCTGCTCCGCGCTCTCGCCCGCGCAGGGCACATAGCCCATGCCGATGGCGCCGCCGAGATGGTGGCCATAGGCGCCCGAGCTCAGGTAGCCCACGATCTCGCCATCCCGCAGCAGCGGCTCGTTGTGATAGAGCATCGGCTCCGGGTCGGTCAGGCGGAATTGCACCATCCGCCGCTCCAGCCCCGCCTCGCGCTTCTCCATCACCGCCTCGCGCCCGATGAAATCCGGCTTGGCGGTCCTGACGGCAAAGCCCAATCCCGCCTCCAGCACGTGATCCTCGCAGGTGATGTCATGCCCGAAATGGCGAAACGCCTTCTCGATCCGGCAGCTATCCATCGCGTGCAGACCACACAGCCGCAGCCCATGATCCGCGCCCGCCTCCGTCAGCACGTCGAAGACATGACCGGCCATGTCGGCGCTTACATAGATTTCCCAGCCAAGCTCGCCCACGTAGGATACCCGATGCGCGCGCGCCAGCCCCATGCCGATCTCGATCTCGCGCGCCCATCCGAACGGGTGCGCCTCGTTCGACACGTCATCGGGCGACACCGCGCGCATCAGGTCGCGCGCCTTCGGCCCCATCACCGCCAGCACGCCCTCGGCAGCCGTCACGTCCGTTATCACGACCATCCGGCCCCCCAGATGCCGCCGCAGCCAGGTCTCGTCCGCCAGCCGCGTGGCGGCGGGGGTGATGACGAGGTACGCCCTCTCCGATAGCCGCGTGACGGTCACATCCGCCTCGATCCCGCCCCGCGCGTTGAGGAATTGCGTATAGACGATCCGCCCCACCGGCACCGCCATATCCGCGCCGCAGACATGGTTGAGAAACGCCTCCGCGTCGGGCCCTTCCACCCGCAGCTTGCCAAAGCTCGACATGTCATACATGCCTACCCCCGCGCGGATCGCCCGATGCTCGGCGGCGGCATTGTCGAACCAGTTCTGGCGGCCCCAGGAATAGGCATAGTCGCGCTCCTGCCCCGCATTCGCGAACCAGTTCGCCCGCTCCCATCCCGCCGCCTCGCCCATCACCGCGCCGCGCGCCAGCAATTGCGCGTGAAACGGCGAACGCCGCACGCCGCGCGCCGTGGCCTTCTGCCGGTAGGGGTAGTGATCGGCATAGAGCAGGCCAAGCGTCTCTTTCGAGCGCTCATAGAGGTACTGCCGGTTGCCCTGAAACGGCTGCATCCGCGCGATATCCACGTCGCCCAGGTCAAATGGCTTCTCGCCATTCTCCATCCATTGCGACAGCGCATGCCCCGCACCACCCGCCGATTGAATGCCGATGGAGTTGAACCCGGCCGCCACCCAGACATTGTCCATCTCGGGGCACAGCCCCAGGTGATAGGCATCATCGGGGGTAAAGCTTTCGGGACCGTTAAAGAACGTGTGAATCCCCGCCTCCGCCAGCATCGGCATCCGGTTGACGGCCTGTTCGAGGATCGGCTCGAAATGGTCGAAATCCTCCGGCAACTGATCGAACTCGAAACTCTCGGGAATGCCCGCCATCCCCCACGGCTTGGCCTCGGGCTCGAACGCTCCGAGCATCATCTTGCCCGCATCCTCCTTGTAATAGGCGCATTCGTCCGGCACCCGCAGCACCGGAAGCTGCGACAGCCCCGCGATCGGCTCGGACACGATATAGAAATGCTCGCAGGCATGCAGCGGCACGTTCGTGCCCAACATGCGCCCCACCTCGCGGCCCCACATGCCCGCGCAGTTCACGACCATGTCGCAGGCGATATGGCCCTCGGTGCCGTCCTCGCCCCGCCAGTCCACGCCGGTCACGCGGCGGCCCCGCCGCGCGATGCCGGTCACCTTCACCCGCTCGGCCACCCGCGCGCCCCGGTTGCGCGCGCCCTTGGCCAGCGCCAGCGCGATATTCGCCGGGTCGGCCTGCCCGTCGGTCGGCAGCCACACGCCCCCGGTCACGCGGTCGAGGTTGATATGCGGGTAACGGTCCTTGATCTCGGCGGGGCTCAGCTCCTCAACCGGCACGTCAAAGGCGCGGGCCATCGCGGCGCTGCGCATCAATTCCTCGCGGCGGTCCGCGGTCAGCGCCACCGAGATCGAGCCCCCCTGCCGAAAGCCGGTGGCGATGCCGGTCTCGGCCTCCAGCCCGGTATAGAGCTCCGCCGAATAGCGCGCCAGGCGGGTCATGTTGGCGGTGGCCCTGAGCTGCCCGACAAGCCCCGCCGCGTGCCATGTGGTCCCGGAGGTGAGCTGCTTTCTCTCCAGCAGCACCACGTCGGTCCAGCCCAGTCTGGTCAGGTGATACGCGACAGAGCACCCCACCACGCCGCCGCCGATGATGACCACGCGGGCCTGCGTTGGAAGATCGGTCATGTCGTGCCTCTTGTGAGCGTTGCGCATTGGGTATTTTTGCCAAGAAGAAACCGCGGATCAGACGATGTCACGCCCCACCTCGCCGATGCGCCGCGCATGGTGGCGGGCAGGCTCACGCGCGCAGCCTTTCGTTCTGCGGATCCCACAGCGGCGCGTCGGGCTGCACCACCGCCGGGCACCGCTCGCCGTAGATTTCAACCTCCAGCTTTGTGCCCGGAACCGCGAGGTCCGCGCGCAGCATGGCGAGCGCCACCGAGGCACCAACCCGGTACCCCCAGGCGCCGCTCGTGGTCTCACCCACGATCTCGCCCCCGTGCCAGATCGTCGACATATAGGGCGCGTCCGCCGCCCCCGCCTCGACGATGAGGGTGACAAAGCGTTTGCTCACACCGCGCTGCCTCTCGGCCAGAAGCGCCGCCTTGCCGGGAAACTCCTGCGGCTTGTCGAATTTCACGAACCGCTCCAGCCCGCCCTCCAGCATCGAGTAATCGGTCGATAGATCGCCCTTCCACGCGCGATACCCCTTCTCGATGCGCAAGGCGTTCAGCGCCCACATGCCGAAGGGTTTCGCACCGGCTTTGAGGACCGCCGCGTAGATCGCCGGCATATCGGCATTCTGCGCGTGAATCTCCCATCCCAGTTCACCCGCGAAGGACACACGCAGCAACACCACCCAACCACCTGCAATCTCGCTTTCCTGGAAACTCAGCCAAGGCAGCGTCAGGTCGGCTTCGCTGATCCGACCGAGCACGTCGCGCGCCGCCGGTCCGGTGACGATCAGCGTCGACATGCTGTCAGTCGCGTCCTCCAGCGAAAAGCCGCGCTCTGCGGGCAAGTGGCGTTCCAGCCATTCCCGGTCGTGCCATTGCGCCGAGGCCGCGGTGACCAGCACGAAGCGATCCCTTGCCTCGCGCGTCACCGACATCTCGGTGACGATCCGCCCACGCTGGTCCGCGAAATAGACAAGCCCGACGCGCCCGATCCCGGGCAGCGACCCGGTCACCAGCCCCCGCAGCCACTCGTCGGCGCCCTCGCCCTGCACCCGGAAGCGCGAGAAGCCGGGCAGGTCGAGCACGCCGCAATGGTCTCTCACCGCCTCGCATTCCTCGCGGATACGCTTCTCCCACGGGCCCGCGCGGTCCCAGGTCTGCGTCGCCTCTTCCGAGGTGTCATCGCCCGGCTTCGCGAACCAGTTGGCCCGCTCCCAGCCGTTATAGGCCCCCATCTGGCCGCCCATTTCCTTGACCCGGTCATGCACGGGGCTGAGCTTGCGGTCGGGCGCCGCGGGCCAGCGGTGCCAGGGGAAATGCATGGCGTATTCGTGACCATAGACCTCCATCCCCTTCGCCACGCAATACTCGGGGTCGGTGTAATCGGTGTAGCGGCGCGGGTCGCACGACCACATATCCCATTCCGGCGCGCCCTCCGTCACCCATTCGGCCAGCACCTTGCCCGCGCCACCGCCCTGCGCGATCCCGAAAGTGAACACACAGGCCTCGAACGCATTGGGCACCCCCGGCATCGGCCCGAGCATGGGCATGCCGTCCGGCGCATAGGGGATCGGCCCGTTGATCACCTTGCTGATGCCGGACGTGCCCAAGAGCGGCACCCGCGCCATCGCATCGGTCACGATCTCCTCGATCCGGTCGATATCCTCCTGCCAGAGCTGAAAGCTGAAATCGTCGGGCATCGGATCGGACGGGTCCACCCAATGCGCCCGGCAGCGCGGCTCGTAGGGGCCAAGGTTGAAGCCGTGCTTCTCCTGCCGCAGGTAGTAGGACACATCGACGTCACGCAACAGCGGCAGCTTGCGGCCCTGCTCCTTCGACCAGGCCTCGATCTCGGGGATTTCCTCGGACAGAAGGTACTGATGGCTCATCACCATCATCGGCACGGTGCGCCCGCCATAGGGCTTGAACCATTCGCCGACGCGCTGCGCGTAATAGCCCGCCGCGTTCACCACGATCTCGCAGCGGATCTCGCCCTTCTCCGTCTCGACGATCCACTCACCGTTCTCGCGCCGCACGCCGGTCGCGGGGCAGAACCGCAACACGCGCGCGCCCATCTCCCGCGCCCCCTTGGCCAACGCCTGCGTCAGCTGCGCGGGGTCGATATCGCCGTCGTTCGGATCGTAAAGCGCGCCCTTGAGGTCATGCGTTTCGATGAACGGATAGCGCGCCTTGATCTCGTCCACCCCGAGGATTTCGAGGTCCATCCCCTGATACCTGCCCATCCCCCTGGCGCGCTCGAATTCCTGCATCCGCTCGCGTGAGTGCGCCAGCCGGATCGACCCGGTCTGGTGATAGTTCATCGGGTAATCGACCTCGGCCCCCAGCCGCGCATATAGCTCGGTCGAGTAGCGCTGCATGTTCATCACCGACCAGCTCGTGGAAAACGTCGGCACGTTGCCCGCCGCGTGCCAGGTGCTTCCGGCGGTCAGCTCGTTGCGCTCCAGCAGCACGGCATCCGTCCAGCCCGCGCGGGCCAGATGATACAGGCACGACGCCCCCACCGCGCCGCCGCCGATGATGACCGCGCGTGCGGTTGTTGGAATGTCGGCCATGTCTTCCCTCCCTTATCCGTCTGCGTCGTGTTGCGGCAGACCGTCGTCGATGTCGTAATAGTCACCTTTGTCCGCGACGAATACGTGCTTCTCCAGCCGCAGCCCGGTCGGCTCGTCAAGCGACGCGGCGGTTATGCAGATTCGGGGCTCTCCGTCGGGCTTCCAGAACAGGGTGGACCCGCACCTGTTGCAAAAGCCGCGCCTAGCGGCGGTGCTGGCACGGTACCAGGTCAGCCCGTCATCACAGTCGAAGCGCAGATCGTCCTTGGCGGCCGAGGTCACAGCCCATAAGTGGCCCGATTGCTTGCGGCACTGACGGCAATGACAGGCGGTGATCGAGCGCATCGGCCCGTCGATCCGGAACCTCACATCCCCACACAGACACGATCCCTTGTGCATCATCCCCTCCCCGGTGTGGACGCGGTGCCCAGTGCCACGCCATAGATCACGAAAGCGGCGGCCATCACCCGCCGCAGCCAGACATTGAACACGGCCCCCAGCGCCGCCCGCCCCAGCCCCGCGCCAAGCGCGGTAAAGCCGGTATAGCTGAGCGCCGTGATGCCGAGCGCGGTGGGAAAGATCGCCCACATCTGATCCCAGATCGGCACGCCCGGCTGCACGAATTGTGAAAACGCGGCGAGGTAGCCCGCCACGCTCTTGGGGTTGATCGTGGCCACCATGAAGGCCCGCCAAAAGACAGACCCGCCGCTTTGCGTGGCCCCCTCGATGGGCCGCCTTGCCCGCATCCAGCCGCGCACCCCCAGCCAGATGAGCACACCCGCACCGACGAGTTTCGCAGCCTCGAACGCCACCGGCGAGGCGGCGATCAAGGCGGTGATCCCCGCCGCCGACAGGGTCAGGAACAGCGTTGCCTGCGTGAGAATCGCCGCCACGCCCCACAGCCCGCGTCTGAACCCCACGGTCATCCCGTTGGTGATACAATTCACGTGATTGGGCCCCGGCGTGGTGACGAACACCACCCAGAACAGGGCAAAGACGGTCCAGGCTTCCCAGTTCATCCCCGCGCCCTCAATAGACCGGCGGGGCGATCACCCAGATCGCCACGCAGGGGGTGTCATAGGGGTTGGCCCAGGAATACGGCTCACCGCGAAAGCGAAAGCTGTCGCCGGGGCCAAGGGTGAACCGCCGCCCGCCGATGCTCAGGTCGAGCCGCCCAGAGACGATATAGCCCACCTCCTGCGTGGGCCGCTGTGCCGCGCGCTGCATCTTCGATGCAGGCTCGAAGGTCGAGTGGATGACCTCGAAATCGTCGGTCAGGTCGGGCGAGAGCAATTCCTCGATCAGGCCCTCCTCGCCCGACCCCATCGGCCGCCGCGCGCCCGCGCGCACCACGTAGCCCTGTTCCTCCGCCGGGGCGCTGGCGTGGCCGAACAGCAGCGACATCGGCACGCCCAGCACCTCGGCCACCTGCCGCAGGTCGCTGATCGACGGCTCCGACAGGTCGCGCTCGACCTGGCTCAGCCAGCCCACCGACCGCCCCAGCCGCGCCGCGACAGCCGCGAGCGTCATGCCCCGCGCCTTGCGCAGCGCGCGCAGGTCGGCGCCGAGGGTACGCGTCTCGCCCGGGTTCTGTTGCAGCATCGGCGGTGTGCTCCCTGTGAAGATTCTCGGTTTCCCCGATCCTGCGCGGGAAAAATGAAAATTCCAAGGATTTTTTCATGCACCGTGGGTGAGGCCGACGCGATACCGACGCAATACCGACAGAATACCGACACGGCTACAGCCGCTTTTCCCGGATGACGCGCCCGGCGCGCCGTGCTAGGTGCGGGCCATGAGCCAACTGCCCTCCAAGGCGGAAATCCTGCAATGGATCTCCGACAACCCGACCCTCACCTCCAAGCGCGATATCGCCAAGGCCTTTGGTATCAAGGGGGCTGCGCGGATCGACCTCAAGCGCGTCCTGCGCGAGCTAGAGGCCGAGGGACACTTGGAAAAACGCAAGAAGACCTACCGCGATCCCGAGCGCCTGCCGCCGGTAACTGTGTTGCAAATCAATGCGTTGACCCCAGATGGTGAGCTTCTGGCCAAGCCGCTTGAATGGCACGGCGAGGGGGTGGATCCGGTGGTGCTGGTCCTGCCCCGCGCCGCCGATCCGGCGCTGGGCGAGGGCGACCGCATCCTCGCCCGCGTGCACGACGTGCGCGCCGAAGCCCATCATTACGAGGCCCGCCTGATCCGCCGCATAGGTACCAACCCACGGAAAGTATTGGGTGTTTTTCGCAAGAGCGAAGAGGGCGGGCGGATCGTTCCCATCGACAAGGGCGAGGGAAAGGAATGGCTCGTGGCGCGCGACGCCACCGGCGGCGCGCAGGATGGCGAGCTTGTCGAGGCCGAGCAGGCCGGGCCGCCGGGGCGCATGGGGCTGCCACGCGCGCGGGTGCTCGACCGGCTGGGCGATCCCTCGGCGCCCAAGGCCGTGTCGCTCATCGCCATCCATCAGCACGGTATCCCCGACGAATTCCCCGACGAGGTGATCGCCGAGGCCGACGCGATGAAGCCCGCCGGCCTCAAGGGCCGCACCGACCTGCGCGACCTGCCGCTGATTACCATCGACCCGTCGGACGCGCGCGACCATGACGACGCCGTCCACGCCCATGCCGATGACGACCCTAAGAATGCGGGCGGCCACGTCATCTGGGTCGCTATCGCCGATGTCGCCCACTACGTCCGCCCCGGCTCGTCGCTCGACACCGAGGCAAAAAAACGCGGTAATTCCAGCTACTTCCCAGATCGCGTGGTGCCCATGCTGCCGGACCGGCTATCGGCGGACCTGTGCAGCCTGCACGAGGGCGTGCCGCGCCCCTGCATCGCCGTGCGGATGCAGATCGACGCAGCAGGCGAAAAGATCGGCCACCGCTTCGTGCGCGGGCTGATGCGCTCCGCCGCGTCGCTCACCTATGCCCAAGTGCAGGCGGCGATGGACGGTGCGCCCGATGACAAGACCGAACCGCTGCTGGAGGACGTGATCCGCCCGCTCTACACCGCCCATGCCGCGCTCGCCGAGGCACGCCACAGGCGGCAGCCGCTCGACCTCGATCTGCCCGAGCGCAAGGTCGAGCTGAGCGACGAGGGCAAGGTCACGTCGGTGCGTTTCGCCGAACGGCTCGACGCGCACCGGCTGATCGAGGAGTGCATGGTACTCGCCAATGTCGCCGCCGCCGAGGCGCTGACCGCCCGCAAGAGCCCGCTCTTGTTCCGCGTCCACGAGGAGCCGCCCGCGGAGAAACTCGACACGCTGCGCGAGGTGGCCGAGGCCGCGGGGCTGGTGCTGGCCAAGGGGCAGGTGCTGCGCACCGCGCATCTCAACGCGCTCTTGCACGCCGCGCGCGACACGGACCATGCCGAGGTCATCAACATGTCCACCCTGCGCGCCATGACGCAAGCCTATTACGCACCACAGAATTTCGGGCATTTCGGGCTGTCGCTGCGGGCTTACGCACATTTCACCTCGCCCATCCGGCGCTATGCCGACCTGATCGTGCATCGCGCGCTCGTCTCGGCGCATGGCTGGGGCAAGGACGGGCTGAGCGCGCCCGAGATCGAAGGGCTCGACGCCACGGCACAGCATATATCGGATACCGAGCGCCGCTCGATGGTGGCAGAGCGCGACACCAACGATCGCTACCTCGCCGCCTTTCTCTCCGAGCGGTTGGGCGAGGAATTCACTGGCAAGATCAGCGGCATCGCCCGATTCGGCGTATTCGTGAAGCTCGACGAGACCGGAGCGGACGGTCTTGTCCCGATGCGTGCGCTGGGTCGCGAATACTTTCATTTCGACCGCGAGCGCGGCACCCTGATGGGGGCCGATACCGGACGCATTATCGCACTGGGGCAGCGGGTGACCGTGCGCCTTGCCGAGGCGGCGCCGGTCTCGGGCGGGTTGGCATTCGATCTCCTCGATATCGAAGGATCCCAGGTGCCCAAGGGTGCGGGCAGCGCGCGTGGCAAGCCCCCACGCCGCAAGATCGGCGCGGCGCGGCGCAAATCGGCCAAGCTCAAGCGCAAGGCGGCGCGCAAGCGCGGCTGATATCGGCGGCCACCCGCACGGCACTGCCGGGATCGCTTTCGGAACGAAAACAATCGCGCTATGATTGGCCAACAATCCGGGCAGGCGGAGACAGGCGATGCGGGCAGGACTGGTGTTGATAACGGGGTTGGCGATTCTGGTCGCGGAGACGGCCGCGGCGTCGGTGACGGAATCCCTGCGCCCGCAATTGCGGCCAGGCTCGGGTGCGGTGAGCGCGGCGGTGGTGATCTCGGTCGATGTGCCGGTGCGCAGCCTGCGGCCGCGCGCCCGGCCCGATGCGGTTGACGGTGCCCGCGTCGCGCTGGCAAGCGGCAATGCGGGCTTTGACCGCTGGATCGAGGAGTTCCGGGCGCGGGCGGCTTCGGCGGGTATTCGGCGCGATGTGTTCAACCGGGCCTTTCAGGGTGTGCGGTACGACCCGGAGGTTGTGGCCAACGACCGCAACCAGACCGAGTTCAAGCGCGAGATATGGGATTACCTCGACGCGGCCGTCTCGCCGAAACGGGTCGAGGACGGGCAGGCCGCGCTGCGCCGCCATCGCCGCGTGCTGGATCGGATCGAGGCGTATTACGGCGTGGACAAGGAGATCGTCACAGCGGTCTGGGGCATGGAGAGCACCTATGGCACGCGGCTCGGCGATCTGCCGCTGGTGCAGTCGCTGGCGACTCTGGCCTATGACGGGCGGCGTGGGGCGTTCTTCGAAAAGCAGTTGATTGCCGCGATGCAGATCCTGCAATCGGGCGACGTGAACCCGCGCGACTTGAAAGGCTCTTGGGCGGGCGCGATGGGGCACACGCAGTTCATTCCGACCTCCTACCTTGCTTATGCGGTGGATTTCACGGGTGACGGCCGGCGCGACGTGTGGTCGGACGATCCCACCGATGCGCTGGCCTCGACGGCGGCCTATCTCAAGCGGTTCGGCTGGCGCAAGGGGATGCCCTGGGGGGTGGAGGTGCGCGTGCCGCGCGGGGCGTCCTTTGGCAACACCAGCCGGATGCCTTCGGACTGGGCGTCGCGCGGCGTGGTGGGGACAGACGGGCGCGCGGTGCGCGATTACGGGTCGGCGCGTATCCTGCAACCGGCGGGCCCGGAGGGGGCGTCGTTCATGGTGTTTGCCAATTTCGACGTCATCAAGCGCTACAACAACGCCGATGCCTATGCGCTGGGCGTGGGGCATCTCGCCGATCGGATCGCGGGCGGCCCACCCATCCAGGCGAGTTGGCCGCGCGGCTATGACCCGCTGAGCTTCGAGGAACGCAAGGAAATGCAGCGCCGATTGAAGCGCAAGGGATTCGCGGTGGAGAAGGTCGACGGGATCGTGGGCCCCAACACCGTGGCTGCGATCCGGGCATTCCAGCGGTCGGTCGGAACAGAGGCGGACGGCCTGCCGTCGCAACAGCTTCTCAGTCTTTTGCGACGCTCCTGAGCGCGGTGCTCATTCGAGATCGCGCCAGTCATCCTCGTGATGGGCCGCGCCGATGGCGATCCATCCTACCCGCACGCGGGCGATGCGCGTGTCGCCCCAGGTACGAAAGACGATGTCAAACCCGCCTGCGGTGATGTTGTCGGCGCTCACCTCCATGCGGGCGTTGGTCCTGCAATCGGTATCCCACAGCGACAGGCCGACATGGACGCTCGGCGCGGCCCGGAAGGGTGGATCGAACACCACCTGCTTGCGCCGTTCGCGCGTGCCCTCGGCGGTCCACATCTCGCCGCCATCGGCGAAATCGGAGAAGAGGGACTCGTCGCCCTGTGCGATCCCTATCGCCTCTCTCAACAAGACCTGCATGGCATTTCCGTCGATTAGATCCAGAAAGACAACTGGTCCCGCCGAGGGGCCCGCAAGTCAAGCCCTCATCACTCCTGTCCCATTGATGCGCTGCGTCCATGACCGGGCCCAGGGCCTTGCGCGCATCATTTGCCGTGACGGACCCGAACGGTCGGGATCAGCCGCGGGCGAAGTCCACGATGGCGGTGGTGAGGCAATCGAGGCTGTCGGTATAGCGTCGGTATTCCGTCGGTAATGCATCGGACATCAGCGAGAGTTCGGTGCAGGCGATCAGCAGGTGATCGGCGCCTTGCGCGAGGAGGGTCTCGGCCTCGGCGCGCAGGCGGGGGCGGAGCGCGGCGAGCGCTGCGCCCGCCTTGACCGCGCGGATGACCGACAGGAGGGCCGCGTCGTCCCGGAGAAAGACAGGTGTGAGGCCATGCCGGGCGAAGGGCGCGTCGAAAACACCGGCCAGCCGGGTCGCGGGCGAGGCGAGCATGCCGATGCGCCGCGCGCCGGCCCCTGCCAGGTGGGTGGCGGTCAGGTCCAGCATGTCGAGAAACGGCAACGCCGTCGCCTCGCGAACCGCTGCGGCGTAGAAATGCGCGGTGTTGCAGGGCATGGCGAGCGCCTGCGCGCCGCCTGCTTCGAGATCGCGGGCCATGCGCGCGAGCGTGGGGCCCGGGTTTTCTCCGGTGCCCTCGATCAGCGCCTTGATGCGGCTGGGCACCTGCGGGTTCTGGTGCACGAGGAGCGGCACGTGATCGGCATCGTCGCGCGCGGGCACCGCCGCCATCACCTTCTGCATCAGGAGGATGGTGGCCTCCGGCCCCATCCCCCCGAGAATGCCCACGGTTCTCATCGGTCGTTCTACCCCGTCGAGGTGAGGGCGCGGTCCTCTGCGCCCATGCGGATATCGGCGCTGCGCGCGTGCCCCTCCATCCCCTCCGCCCGGCTGAGCCGCGCAGTCACTCCGGCCAGATCGCCGAGCGCCTGGCGCTCGACCCTTTGCCAGGTAACCGTCTTGAGGAACTTGTGCACCGACAGCCCCCCCGTGTAGCGCGCGGCCCCGGAGGTGGGCAAGACATGGTTGGGCCCCGCCGCCTTGTCGCCGAAGGCCACGGTCGTGCGCTCGCCCAGGAACAGAGAGCCATAGGCGGCGAGCCGCTCTAGCCACCAATCGAGATCGCGGGCCTGCACATGCAGGTGCTCGGGCGCGCGGTCGTCGGCATGGGCGGCCATCTCCTCGGTCGTGTCGCACAGCACCACCTCGCCCAGGTCGCGCCAGGCGGTGGCGGCGGCGGTCCGGTTCGGCTCGGGCAGGGTGGCGATGAGCGCGGGCACGCGCGCCATGACCGTCTCGGCCAGCGCGCGCGAGGTGGTGGCGAGCCACACCGGCGAGGTCGTGCCATGCTCGGCCTGCCCCACGAGATCGGCGGCGACCACCTCGGGGTCGGCGCTGTCATCGGCGAGCACGAGGCTATCGGTCGGCCCGGCGAACATGTCGATGCCGACGGGGCCGAAAAGCTGTCGCTTGGCCTCGGCCACGTAGGCGTTGCCGGGGCCGACGAGGATATCCGCCGCCGGTGCCCCGAACAGGCCGAAGGCCATCGCTGCGACGCCCTGCACCCCACCCAGGCACAGGATACGCGTGGCCCCGGCGAGGTGCATCGCGTGCACCAGCGCGTCGGGGATGCCGCCCGGCCCCGAAGGGGGCGAACAGGCGGTGATGTCGCCCACGCCGGCCTCTCGCGCGGTGGCGATGGACATCAGCGCCGAGGCAATATGGCTATAGCGCCCGCCCGGCACGTAACAGCCCGCCGCGCGCACCGGGATCTGTTTCTGCCCGGCGGTCAGGCCGGGGCGCAGCGCGACCTCCATGTCGTGCGCGGTGGCGCGCTGGGCGGCGGCAAAGCGCGAGATGTTGTCATGCGCCCAGGCGAGATCGTCCTTCAGGGCCTGCGGCACGCGGGCCGACGCGGCCGCGATTTCTGCCTGCGAGAGCGTCACGGGCCCGTCCCAGCCATCGAGGTCGCGGGCGTATTCCAGCGCCACCTGCGCGCCGCCCGCCCGCAGCCGCGCGAGCATGACCTGCACCGTGTCGGCGATATCTGCAGCGGCCTGTGGCAGCTCTGCGTGGGCGGTCTTGAGGTATGTCAGCGGCATGGTGCGGGTCTCCTTCCCCTCTTGGAATGGGGCGCGGCGTGGCGACGGGCAAGGGATTTGCCGGGGATGTGACGGGGTTTTTCCAGCACGTGAAAGCCGGTTTCGGACTTTCCGAACGGGCGCGCGGATCAGAGCCCGGCGGCGAGGCCCTGCGCGCAGCTCTCGATCAGGTCGAGCACACCGTCGAAATCGCGCGTGTAATAGGGGTCGGGGACGTGATCGGCACGCGCCTCGGGTGCGTAATCGGTGAGCAGCGTGACCGGCGTGGCGCAGCACGCTGGCCGCTGCGCCTCGATCGCGCGGCGATTCTTGTCGTCCATCGCCACGATCAGGTCGAAGCGCTCGAAATCCGCCGCCTCGAATTGCCGCGCGCGCAGGTCGGAGATGTCGAGACCGCGCGCCTGTGCCGCGTGCTGCATCGGGCCATAGGGTGGCTCGCCCACATGCCAGTCGCTGGTGCCCGCGCTGTCGGTTCGCGCGCCGGGCAACAGTGCGCGAACCGCGCCCTCGGCGGCGGGCGAGCGGCAGATATTGCCAAGGCAGACAAAGAGAATTCGGGTGGTCATGGGGTCTCCGATCCGGCAGGTATAGACGGGGAGGCCGGGATGGAAAAGATCGTCATTCTCACCGGCGCGGGGATTTCCGCGGAAAGCGGGCTCGCGACCTTTCGCGACGCGGGCGGCCTGTGGGCCAAGCACCGGATCGAGGATGTGGCCACGCCCGAGGCATTTACCCGCGACGCGGGCCGTGTGCACCGTTTCTACAACGCCCGCCGTGCGCAGGCCGCCGGTGTCCGGCCCAATGCCGCGCACGTGGCGCTCGCGCGGTTGCAGGCGGCGCATCCCGGTGAGGTGGTCATCGTCACGCAGAATGTGGACGCGCTTCACGAGGCGGCGGGAAGCCGGGGGGTGATCCACATGCACGGAGAGTTGGCGCGCGCGCTCTGTGCGGCGTGTGGCCACCGGTGGGACGCGCCCCCGGAGATGTCGCCCGCCGATGCCTGCCCGGCCTGCGGTGCGTGCGCCTGCCGCCCCGACGTGGTCTGGTTCGGCGAGATGCCCCACCGGATGGAGGAGATTCTGGACCATCTGGCCGGTGCCGATCTCTTTGCGGCCATCGGTACGTCGGGGCAGGTCTGGCCCGCGGCGGGATTCGCGCAGGAGGCGGCAAGCGTCGGCGCGCATTGCGTCGAGATCAATCTGGAGGCGTCGGCAGTGGCAGGCGATTTCCACGAGACGCGGCAGGGCCGCGCCTCATGTATCGTGCCCGAGTGGGTGGCGGGTCTTGTCGGAGAGGCAGGCGTTCAGTCGCCGTGACCGCGCCCTTTGCCGTGCCCGGCCTAGCGCGCGAGATCGACCGGCACTTCGATCTCTATCTCGCCGGATTTCTCAAACACGAGGGTGAGCGAGATAGTCTTGCCCGGCTCGAACGGCTCGGTCAGGCCCATCATCATGACGTGGTTGCCACCGCGCTGGAGGAAAACAGTCTCGCCCGCCGGGACGGCAAGGCCCTCCTCGACATGGATCATCTTCATCACGCCGTCCTTTTCGCGATGGGTGTGAAGCTGCGCCACCTTGGCGGCGGGCGAGGTGGCGCCGATCAGCCGGTCATCCGCGTCGCCGATATTCTCGATCAGCATGAAGGCGGCGCCGGTCGTGGCCGTCGCGCTGGCGCTGCGGGCGTAGGGATCGAGCACCTGGATTTCCTGCGCCAAGGCGGGCGCGGCGAGTGTGAGGGCGGCAAGCGCCGTGACGGCGGTGGCTCTGAGGGTCATGGCGTCGTTCCTGTGGGTCTGGTTGCGCGAAGGTGTGAGCTCAGACC
>JADQCC010000177.1 GCA_016278295.1 Roseovarius sp.
GCGACCGGCTGACGCTGCATCTGGGGGATGAGCTGGACGCGGGCGCGCGGGCGCGGCTCGACGCGATGCTGGCGCGGCGGGTGGCGCGCGAGCCGGTGGCGCGTATCCTCGGGCGGCGGGTGTTCTGGGGGCGGGATTTCGCGGTGACGGCGGATGTTCTCGACCCGCGCCCCGAGACCGAGTGCCTGATCGCCGAGGCGCTGGCGGGGCCGGTGCCGGCGCGGCTGCTGGATCTGGGCACCGGGAGCGGCTGTATCGCGGTGACGCTGCTGGCCGAGTGGCCGGGCGCGCGGGGCGTGGCCACGGATGTCTCGGGCGCCGCGCTGGCGGTGGCGGCGGAGAACGCGGCGCGCCACGGGGTGGCCGGGCGGCTCGACCTGGTGGAAGCGGACTGGTTCCAGGGGGTGGAGGGGCGGTTCGACCTCGTGGTGTCGAACCCGCCCTATATCGCCGCCGCCGAGATGGCGGGGCTGGCGCCGGAGGTGGCGTACCACGACCCCGAGGGCGCGCTGAGCGATGGCGGCGACGGGCTGGGGGCGTATCGTGCCATCGCGGGCGGCGTGAGGGCGCATCTCGCCCCCGGAGGGCGTGTGCTGGTCGAGATCGGCGCGACGCAGGGGCCGCGGGTGGCCGGCCTGTTCGCGCACGCGGGGCTGGCGGGGGTGCGAATCCTGCCCGATCTGGACGGCCGTGACCGGGTGGTTGCGGGATGGCAACCCGCCGAAATGGCGTGAGGGGCGGAAAATACCGGGATTCCATGCGAAATGCCGTGGTTTTCGCTTGTAAGGCACCGGCGGGCATGGTTAGACAGGGTATCGCTCAGATGGACCCCTCTTTGGGTGTCTCGGGCGATATCAAGCCAAGACATGTCCGATCCGGGATCATGAGGCGCATGGGGCGCCGGTCGGATCAAGCGGCACTCAGACCACAAGGCTGGACTGCAAGCACATGAGATCATCCAAGTCACGTTCGCGGAACAAGTCGAACCGCAACCGGTCCGTCGGCAATGTCGTCAACCGGGTCTTTGACAGCTCCGGCCCCGAGGGCAAGGTGCGCGGCACACCGCAGCAGGTCATCGACAAATACACCCAACTCGCTCGCGACGCGCAGCTCGGCAACGACCGGGTGGCGTTCGAGAATTTCCAGCAGCATGCCGAGCATTACCAGCGCATGCTCAACGAGGCGCAGCGCGAGCAGGAGGCGCGGCGCGAAGAGCACGAGCGCCAGAACCGCGACCGCCAGACCGACCGCGACCGCGACCGTGGCCCGCGCGAGGGGGGGCAGCGCGACCGCGATGCCCGGCAGGGCGAGGATCAGCACGGCGATCCGGCGCGCAGCCCGCAGCCCGACATCATAGAGCCCGCCGAGTCGAGCGACAGCGGCCTTGTCGAGACGCCCGAGGCCCAGGGTGAAAACCGGGGCCAGAAGGGAGAAGGCGGCAACGCGCCGCGCAAGCCCGCCCGCAAGCCGCGCAGCCGCAAGCCCGCCAAGTCCGGCGGCGACGATGGCAATGGTAACGGCAATGGCAATGGCAATGGCACCGAGGGCGGCTCTGGCGAGCAGGGCGGTCAGGGCGGTCAGGGCAACCCGGACCTGTCCGCGGGTCCGTCAGAGGCCGCGGAATAGGTGCGCGGGGCGCATCCTCTCGCGCGATGACCGGCCCGGCGATCCCCGATACCGACAGAATTCAGCCTGCCTTTGTGCTGGTGCGCCCGCAGATGGGCGAGAATATCGGCGCCGCGGCGCGGGCGATGTGGAATTTCGGCCTCGACCGCATGCGTCTCGTGGCGCCGCGCGACGGCTGGCCCAACCCCACCGCGGGCGCGATGGCGAGCGGCGCGGGGCGGCTGCTGGACGAGGCGGGGCTGTTTGACGACGTGGCGGGTGCGATTGGCGATTGCCAGTACGTGATGGCGACGACGGCGCGCGCGCGGGGGATGACCAAGCCGGTGCTGAGCCCCGAGCGCGCGATGCAAGAGGCCGCGCGCCGCATCGCCGCCGGAGAGCGGGTGGCGATGCTGTTCGGTCCCGAGCGGGCGGGGCTGGAGAATGACGACGTGGCCCGCGCCAACGCGCTGGTGAACGTGCCGGTCAACCTCGATTTTCCCAGCCTGAACCTGGCGCAATGCGTGCTGCTCTGCGCCTACGAGTGGCGGCGTGCCACGGCCGAGGTGGTGGCCGAGCGCGTGGATATGGCCGGCGCCGACTGGGCCGAGCGGCAAGAGATCGAGCGGCTGGCCGACCATTACGAGGAGCGGTTGGAGACGGCGGGGTTCTTCTTTCCCGAGCACAAGGCGGCGCGGATGCGGCGCAACCTGCGCAACATGTGGAGCCGGATGCCGCTGACGCGCGCCGATGTGCGGATGCTGCACGGGATCATGCGGCAGATGGTCCGCTGGGGCGGGCGCGGTTGAAGGCGTGTGGCGCGCGGCCTAATCTCTGCCGCGACGGCAATTCGAGGGGCGGGGCATGACCGGGAAACGCAGCATTTTCGAGGAGGTGGGCGCGGACCAGCCCAAGGCCGAGCCGAAGGCGGGCGGCATCGACGCCGGGCGGCGCGGCGCGCGGCGCGGGATTCGCCTGTGGCTGATGCTGCTGTTCACGCTGGTGGTGGTGATGATCGCCGTCGGCGGGCTGACCCGGCTGACCGATAGCGGGCTGTCGATCACCGAGTGGAAGCCGGTGACCGGCGCGCTGCCGCCGATGGACCAAACGGTGTGGCAGCAGGAATTCGACAAGTACCGCGCCATTCCGCAATACGAATTGCTCAACAAAGGCATGAGCCTGGCCGAGTTCAAGGCGATCTACTGGTGGGAGTGGGGCCACCGGCAATTGGGCCGGGTGATCGGCCTCGTCTGGGCGCTGGGATTCTTCGGTTTCCTGCTGGTGCGGCAGATCCCCAAGGGCTGGACCGGGCGGCTTCTTGGCCTCGGTGCGCTGGGCGGCGCGCAGGGCGCGATCGGTTGGTGGATGGTGTCCTCCGGGCTGGGCGAGGGGATGATCGCGGTGGCGTCCTACCGGCTCGCCACCCATCTCGGCCTTGCCTTCGTCATCCTCGGGGTCATCGCGTGGTACGTGATGGCGCTGGGGCGCGAGGAGCGCGAGCTGATGCAGGCGCGGCGCGGGCGCGAGGGCAGGCTGTTCGGCCTCTCCACCGGTCTGATGCATTTCGCCTTTCTGCAAATCCTGCTGGGTGCGCTGGTGGCGGGCATCGACGCAGGCCGCAGCTATACCGACTGGCCGCTGATGGCCGGGGGCCTCCTGCCGCCCGACATGATGGACCTGAGCCCCTGGTGGCGGAATTTCTTTGAAAACCCCGGCACCGTTCAGTTCATTCACCGGGTGAGCGGCTATCTGTTGTTGGTCTTTGGTGTGGTGGTCTGGCTGCGCGGACGGCGCAGCGCGCACGGGGTGACGCGAAGGGCATTCACCGCGGCGGTCGGCGTGCTGGCCTTGCAGATGGTTCTGGGGATCATGACGGTGCTCTATATCGCGCCGTGGCAACTGGCCATCGCGCACCAATTCGTGGCGGTGGTGCTGTGGGTGCTGATCCTGCGGGCGCGGTTCCTGTGCCAGTATCCGCGCGCCACGTCGCTGAGGGGGAGCTGAAATGACGGCCTATGACGATCTGATGGCGCAGGAGCGCGACACGCAGGCGCTGGCGCAAGTGGCTGGGCGGCTGGCATGGGATCAGGAAACCATGATGCCGCGCGGCGCCGCCGAGCAGCGCGCCGAGGAATCTGGCGCGATGCAGGCGGTGCTGCATGCGCGGCGTACCGATGCGCGGCGCGGCGACTTGCTGGCCGAGGCGGAGAGCGTGGCCACGGATGAGGTGGCGCGCGCGCAATTGCACCATATCCGCCGCGATTACGATCGCGCGACGCTGGTGCCGGGCGATCTGGCGGTGGCGGTGGCGCGGCTGACGAGCCGGGCGCAGGGGCAATGGGCCGAGGCACGCGCGGCGGATGATTACGCGGCGTTCGCGCCGGTGCTGGCCGAGGTGATCCGATTGAAGCGCGAGGAGGCGGCGGCGGTGGCGCGGGGGCGCGACCTATACGATGCGCTGATCGACGATTTCGAGCCCGAGATGACAGCGGCGCGGCTGGATGCGATGTTCGCCGAGATGCGGCCCCGGCTGGTCGATTTGCGGGCCCGCGCGCTCGACCGGGAGTGGCCCGTACTGGACGCGCATTTCGACGAGCAGGCGCAACTGCGCCTGTCGCGCGAACTGGCGCGCAATTTCGGCTATGATTTCGCGCGCGGGCGGCTGGATATGGCGGTGCATCCGTTCTCGTCCGGGTCGGGCGACGATGTGCGCATCACCACGCGGGTAAGCGAGCATGACCCGTTCAACTGCCTCTATTCGACGATCCACGAGACCGGCCACGCCTGCTACGAGCAGGGGATTGATCCGGCCTATCGGCTGACACCGCTGGGGCAGGGCGTGTCGATGGGCGTGCATGAAAGCCAGAGCCGGATTTACGAGAATCAGCTGGGGCGCAGCCGGGCCTATACCGGCTGGCTGTTCGGACGGATGCGCGAGATGTTCGGCGATTTCGGCGTGGCGGATGCCGGGACGTTCTATCGCGCCGTAAACCGGGTGCATCGCGGCCATATCCGCACCGAGGCGGACGAGGTGCAGTACAACCTGCATATCATGCTGCGATTCGATCTGGAGAAGGCGTTGATCGCCGGCGATCTGAGCACGGACGACCTGGAGGCCGCGTGGAACGACCGGTTCGAGGCCGATTTCGGCTATGCGGTGGATCGGGTCTCGAACGGGGTGTTGCAGGATGTGCACTGGTCGTTGGGCCTGTTCGGCTATTTCCCGACCTACAGCCTCGGCAATGTCTATGCCGGGTGCCTCTACCGCACGATGCGAGGGGCGGTGCCGGACCTGGAGGCGCAGCTTGCGCGCGGCGAGACCGGCGAGGCGACCGCGTGGTTGCGCACGCAGGTGCAGCGGCATGGCGGGCGGTTTGCCCCGGCGCAGGTGATCGCGCGCGCCTGCGGCGGAGAGGAGCCCACGGCGGGGCCGCTGCTGGACTATCTCGACGAGAAATTCGGCGGGATGTGAGGGGCGCGTCGCGCGCATCGGCGCAGCGTGTTCCCCGCGTCCGGTCAGCGCGTCCCTTGCGCGGGCAGCCAGATGGTGAATTCGGCGCCGCCGCGGGGCCGGTTGCGGGCGGTGATGATGCCGCCCGCCTGTCGGATCAGCGTCTGGCTTACTGACAGGCCGAGGCCCGTGCCCTCGCCGTGCCGGGTGGTGAAGAACGGATCGAACACCGCGGCGATCTTGCTCTCGGGGATACCCGGCCCGGTGTCGCCGACGACGAGCGCCGCGCCGCGGCGACCCTCGCGCGCCATCGGGCGGGTCTCTATCATCAGCCGGCCGCCGGTGCCCATCGCCTGTGCGGCGTTGGTCACGAGGTTGATGATGACCTGCTGCAACTCGCCGGGGTTGATGGTGACGAGGGGGGTGTCGGGCGCCTCGGAGATGCTGACCTCTATCTCGGCCTTGGACAGGACGTGATCGACCAGCACGAGGCAGTCGCGCAGCACCTGGCCCAGGTCCACGTCTTCCTCGAAGCTGCCGAATTCGGTCGGACGCGCGAATTGCAGGAGCTTGCCGACGATGGCGCTGATGCGGCCGACCTGCCGGTCGATGAGCCCAAGCTCGTGGAGCACCGGCCTCGCGCGGTCGCCGAGCGTCTCGCGGATCACGTCGAGATTGCCCTGGATGACGGCGGTGGGGTTGTTGATCTCGTGCGCGACACCGGCGGTGATCTCGCCGATGGAGGCGAGTTTCTCGGACATGACCAGTTGCTGATAGGTGCTTTCGAGCTTGGCATTCGCCTCGCGCAGTTCGGCGGTGCGCTCGTCGACGCGCTGGTTCAACTCGTCGTTCCAGGCGCGCAGCGCGCGGTCGCGTTCCTGCACCTGGTCGAGCAGGCTGTCGAGATGGGCGGCCACGGTGCCGATCTCGTCGCGCGCGGGCACGGCGCCGATGCGCGCCTCCATGTCGCCCGCCTCGACCCGTTCCATGGTGCGGGTCATCCGCTCCAGCGGCGCGAAGATATTGCGTGCCAGCCGCAGGAAAAGCGGCGCGCTGAGTGCGACAACGGCCAGGAATGCCGCAAACACGAGGAGGTAGGCGTTGCGCCTGGCCGCGTCGAACGGCGCCTGGAGGTAGCCCACGTAGAGCATGCCGATGCGTGCACCCCGGCTGTCGATGATCGGGCGATAGGCCGAGATATACCAGTCATTGACCACAAAGGCGCTGTCGAGCCAGGTGCGCCCCTCGTCCAGCACCGCGTGCCGGACCGCCGCCGACACGCGGGTGCCAAGCGCGCGGCTGCCCTCGAACAGCCGCACGTTGGTGGAGACGCGCACATCCTCCAGAAACAGGGTGGCGGTGCCCTGCCGCGCCCCCGGCGCGCCGCTGTCGCGGTAGACGAGCGCGTTGATCGTGTCGATGAAATCGAGGTTGCGGTTGAGCAGGATGCCGCCCACCAGCACCCCCTCGCGCCCGTCGGTGGTGACCGGCGTGGCGCTGTGCACGACCATGCCGCGATCCTCGACCGTGCGCGTGGTGGGCACGGCGGCTTTCGTCGGGATGAGCGGCACAAGGGCGCGGTCGGCGAGTGCCGGGCCGGTTTCGGGCAGGGCGGTGAGGTCATCCTGCGCGAAGAGGTCGATTTCGGTGGCGGGCACCCCGGCGGCGGCGCGGGCGATCACCGGCCAGCCGGTGTTGCCCGCCTTCGCGCGCGGCAGGTAATAGAGGAAATCGAGCCCCAGCGTATCGCGTTCCCGGGCGAGAAAGCCGGAGAGGCCGGCCCGGTCCTCGCGCAGCGCGCGGTCGAAGCGCAGCGACCGGGCAAGCGCGGTGACGTCGCCGCCGGTGGTGGTCAGAATGCGTTGCACATACTGGTCGGCCACCCGCAGGTCGGTTTCGACATTGGTGATGAGCAGCGCGTCGTAATTGGCCGACCAGCGCCCGACCGCAACCGCCAGAAGCGCGGGCATCAGCACCACCAGGGGCAGCAGCGCGAGAATGAGCAGGCGTAGCCGGACGGATTTCATGCAAAAGGGCCGGGATCCCGTTTGGAGACCCCGACCCTAAAGCAATTTCAGAAAAAGTTTAGAGACTTTTTCGGTTCGAAACTGCGACACCCCAGGCCATTCACGCGGAGTGCCGCATGTCGCCGATCAATCCCAGCCAGCCTCGTTGAAGATGGTCTGCGCCGTGGCCGCGTGCTCCTTGAACGCCGAGGTCGGCGTGTCGTTGTCGGGGATGAAGAGCCCCATCGTGGCGACATGCTCGCCGATCGGCACGCCGGAGCGGACGGGGTATTCGTTGTTGGAGTTGGCGAATTTCTCCTGCGCGTCTTCGCTCACCAGGTATTCCAGCAGCGCGGTGGCCTCGTCCTTGTTGGGCGCGTTGGCGGCGATCCCGGCGGCGGCGAGGTTGACATGCGCGCCGCGTCCGCTCTGGTTCGGCCAGACCCAGCCGATGCTGTCGATGCTCTCTGTCAGCCCGTCCACGTCACTCGCGAGACCGCGGGCGAAGTAGTAGGTGTTGGCCACGGCGATGTCGCATTCACCCGAGACGATGCCGCGAAGCTGATCGGTATCGCCGCCCTGCGGGGCGCGGGCCATGTTGGCGACGATGCCCTCGGCCCAGGCCTTTGCCGCGTCGGCTCCGTCCGCCTCGATGATCGAAGCCAGCAGCGACTGGTTATAGACGTTCGACGAGGAGCGGATGCAGACCTTGCCCTGCCATTTGGGATCGGCCAGTTCCTCGTAGGTGCGCGGCGGGTTTTCCACCCGGTCCTTGGAATAGAAGATGATGCGCGCGCGCTGCGACAGGCCGGTCCAGAGGTTCTCGTCGTCGCGCAGGTGGGCGGGCACGTTGGTCGCGATCACCCCGGAGTCGAAGGGCTGGAGCAGTCCCTTTTCCTCGGCGCGCGCGATGCGGCCCACATCGGTGGTCATGAACACGTCGGCGGGGCTGTTGACCCCCTCGGCCTCCATCCGCGCCATCAGCTCGTCGGCCTTGGCCTCGATGCGGTTGACGGTGATGCCGGTCTCTTCGGTAAAGGCCGCATAGAGCGATTCGTCGCTGTCGTAGTGGCGGCTGGAATAGACGTTGACCTCCTGCGCGAAGGCAGGGGCGGTGAGGGCGATCAGCGCGGTGGCCGAGAGTGCAGCCTTGATCGGGTTCATCGGGGACTCCTCTTGCTTGGTCCGGGTGTAATGCCCGGAGACCTGTCGCAAGTCTGACTGAATGAGTCAATCGCTATTTCCGACTATTCCACTCAGCTTCCTGCCCGTCATGGTGACGGTAAAGATCAGCGCCGCCACGCAGACGATGGTGGGGCCGGTGGGTGTGTCGAGCCGGAACGAGGCGGCCAGCCCGCCCAGCGCCGCCATCCCGGCGATCGCCGTCGCAATGGCCGCCATGCGTTCGGGCGTGGCCGAGAGCGGGCGGGCGGCGGCGGCGGGCACGATCAGCATGGCGGCGATCAGCAGCACGCCCACCACCTTGATCGCCACCGCCACCACCAGCGCCAGCGCCAGCGTGAGCACCATCTGCTCGCGCCGCGGGTCGATCCCCTCTGACCACGCCAGATCGGGGCTGAGCGTCGCGGTCAGAAGCGCCTGCCAGCGCCAGGCCAGCAGCGCCACGACCCCTGCCGCGCCGCCCCAGATCACAGCGAGGTCGCCCCGGCTTACGGCGAGGATATCGCCGAAGAGATAGGCCATCAGGTCGATCCGCACGCCCGACAGGAACGACACCCCCACCAGCCCGAAGGCGAGCGCCGAATGCGCCATCACGCCCAGGAGCGTGTCCATCGCGAAGCCGCGTCCCGAGAGGGTGGAGACCGCGCTCGCCATCGCGAGCGACATCACCAGCGCGCCCGCGAAGATCGAAGTATCAAAGGCCAGCGCCAGCGCCACGCCGAGGATCGCGGCATGGGCCGTGGCATCGCCGAAATAGGCCATGCGCCGCCAGACGACGAAGCTGCCGAGCGGGGCCGCGGCCAGCGCCACGCCGAGCCCGGCGAGCGCCGCGCGGATGAGGAAATCGTCGAGCATTACTCTGCGGCCTCGTGGCTGTGGTCGTGGTCGTGCGAGTGCCCGTGCTCGTGCTCGTGCTCGTGCCGGTAGAGCGCGAGCGCGCCATGAGTGCCGGTGCCGAAGAGGGCGCGGTACGCCTCGGCCTGCGCGACGATCTCGGGGCGGCCCTCGCAGCAGACATGGCCGTTGAGGCAGATCACCCGGTCGGACGCGCTCATCACCACGTGCAATTCGTGGCTGACCATCAGCACCGCGCAGCCCGTCTCCTGCCGCACCTCCTCGATGCGGCGATAGAACGCCGCCGATCCCGGCTGGTCGAGGCCCTGCGTCGCCTCGTCGAGGATCAAGAGGTCGGGGCTGTTCATCAGCGCGCGCGCCAGCAGCACGCGCTGGAACTGCCCGCCGGAGAGGCCCGCCATCTGCCGGTGGCGCAGGTCGGGCAGGCCCGCGCGGTCGAGCGCGGCGCGCAGATTGGCCCCGGCGCGGCGCCGGGGCAGGGCGAGAAACCGCATCACCGTCATCGGCAGGGTCGGGTCGATGTGCAGGCGCTGCGGCACGTAGCCGATGCGCAGCCCCGGCGCGCGGCGTACATGGCCGCGGCTGAGCGGCACCGCGCCGATCAGCGCACGCAAGAGCGTGGACTTTCCCGACCCGTTGGGACCGACGATGGTGACGATCTCGCCACGCTCAACGCTGAGCGAGACGTCGTGCAGCACCTCGGCGCGGCCAAGGCGCACGGCGAGGCCGGTGGCGGCGATCAGCGGCATGGCGCGGCCCCGTCGCGGCAGCGCGGGCAGCGGCCAACGGCCTCGACCACCGCCTGTTCGATCTCGAACCCGGCGGCCTCGGCGGCGGCGCCGAGCATTCCGCGTGCCGGTTCGGCATGGGTCTCGGCGACCGCGTCGCAGATGCGGCAGATGAGGAAGGCGGGCGTGTGCGTGGCATCCGGGTGGGTGCAGGCAATGAATGCGTTGAGCCGCTCGATCTTGTGGGCGAAGCCGTTGGTCACGAGGAAATCGAGCGCCCGGTAGGCCACCGGTGGCTGTGCGCCGAGCCCTTCGTCGCGCAGCGTGTCGAGAATTTCGTAGGCCCCCATCGCGCGGTGCCCGGCGAGCAGGATTTCGAGCACGCGGCGGCGTTGCGGTGTGAAATTGAGCCGGTGGCGTGCGCAATGGGCCTCGGCCGTCGTCAGCGCCTCGCGCTTGCAACGGTGATGGTCGTGGTGCTCGAATCCGAGTGCGTGCATGGCAGGCCTCCTGCGGTCGATCGTGGCTTGATATGTTACATCATAACGATTATCAACCCGATAGATATGTAATAAAGTAACATACGGGGGATTGAATGCCGACCCGGTTTCTCGTCTCTTTCGGACTGGCGCTGGGATGCGCCGCCCCAGGCATGGCCGCCCCGCAGGTGGCCACCGATATCGCACCGGTGCATGCGCTGGTGGCGCGGGTGATGGGCGGGGTGGGCGAGCCCGCGCTGATCGTGCCGCCGGGGGCGTCGCCGCACGGCCATTCCATGCGCCCCTCCGAGGCGGCGGCGCTTGCCCGCGCCGAAGTGGTGTTCTGGATGGGCGGGGGGCTGACGCCGTGGCTGGCGGATTCGCTGGAGACGCTTGCGGGCGATGCGCATGTGGTCGCGTTGCTGGGGGCGGGCGGCTCGACGGTGCGGAGTTTTCGAGAGGGGCTGACATTCGCGGCGGCGGACGCGGACGGGCATGGCGATGATGGGCAGGGGCACGAGGAGGACGCTCCCGACCCCCGCACACATGAAGCCCATGACGGTGCCGATCCCCATGCCTGGCTCGATCCGGCGAATGCGCGCGCCTGGCTCGATGTGATCGCGGCGGAACTGGCCGGGCACGACCCCGACAACGCCGCACGCTACGCCGCCAACGCGGCCCAGGCCGCGCAGGAGCTGGCCGCATTGGAGAACCGGGTCGCCGCGCGCCTCGCGCCCGTGCAGGACACGCCGTACCTCGTCTATCACGACGCTTATCAGTATTTCGAAGCGCGATTCGGGCTGGCCCCGACCGGGGCGCTGGCGCTGGGCGATGCAGCCGATCCGGGGCCCGCGCGAATCGCCGCGCTGCGCGACATGGCACGGGAGGCGGGAATCGTCTGCGTATTCACCGAGCCGCAATTCGATGGCTCGCGGGTCACGGCGGTGTTTGGCGATACCGCCCGCCACGGCGTGCTCGACCCGCTGGCGAGCCGCCACGCGCCGGGGCCCGCGCTCTATCCGGCGCTGATCGAGGACATGGCCGGGGCGCTGGCGGAGTGCCTCGGCGCCGGTGACTGACGGCACGCCGGAACGCCGCGTAAACCTTGCGCCGCGCCCCGTTCCCGCACATTCTGGCGTGCACGGGAGAGAGCCGCGCCACCAGCGGCGCGGGAAAGGGAGGAAGAGGCCATGACGTTCAGCTCGCGTCAGGACGCGCTTGCGATCCAGAATGAGATGCCGTGGGAGGCGCGCGAAACGCCCGCCACGTTGCACGAGATGCTGAGCGCCACGGCGCAGGCCTTTCCTGACCGTCCGGCGCTGAGCTACCAGCTCACGTCGGGGCCCGCCGACACCGCGGTGACGCTGACATGGCGGCAGTTCCAGGAACAGTGCTGCCAGGTGGCCAACCTGTTCCGCAGCCTCGGGATCGGCGAGCAGGACGTGGTGGCGCTGGTGCTGCCCAACACGGTCGAGACAGCGACCGCCACCATCGGTGGCGCGATCGCCGGGATCGTCAACCCGGTCAATCCGCTGCTGGAGCCGGAGCATATCGGGGCCATCCTGCGCGAGACCGGCGCCAAGATCGTCGTCACGCTCAAGTCGTTTCCCAAGACGGACATCGCGCAGAAGACCGCCGAGGCGGTGCGCCATGCGCCGCAGGTCCATACCGTGCTGGAGATCGACCTCAACCGCTATCTCAGCCCGCCCAAGAGCTGGATCGTGCCACTGGTGCGCCCGAAAAACCCGGTTCAGCATCATGCCGATGCGATGGATTTTCACAAGGTCCTGGCCGCGCAGCCGAAGACGCTGACCTTTGCGGACAGCGCGGGCGACCGGGTGGCGGCCTATTTCCACACCGGCGGCACCACCGGAATGCCCAAGGTTGCGCAGCACAAGTATTCCGGGCTGGTCTATAATGGCTGGCTCGGCCACACGCTGCTCTTTTCCGAAAAAGACAACGTGATGTGCCCGTTGCCGCTGTTTCACGTCTTTGCCTGCCATGTGATCCTGATGGCCTGCATCAAGTCGGGGGCGCATGTGGTGTTTCCGACGCCCGCGGGCTATCGCGGCGAGGGGGTGTTCGACAATTTCTGGAAGCTGTGCGAGCGCTGGAAGATCAGCTTTGTCATCACCGTGCCGACGGCCGTCTCGGCGCTGATGCAGCGCAAGGTGGATGCCGATCTCTCGACCGTCAAGAACGCCTTTTCCGGCTCGGCGCCGATGCCGCTGGAGCTGTTCAAGCGGTTCGAGAGCGCGACCGGCATGACCGTGATCGAGGGCTATGGCCTCACCGAGGCGACCTGCCTCGTGTCGTGCAACCCGCCCGCCGGGGAAAAGAAGGTGGGATCGGTCGGCGTGCCGTTTCCCTACACGGAAGTACGCATCATCAAGGAAACCCCGGATGGCCCGGTGGAGTGCGAGGTCGACGAGGTGGGCGAGATATGCATCTCCAACCCCGGCGTATTCACCGGCAACACCTATACCGAGGCCGAGAAGAACGCGAGCCTCTACCACCACGGCAAATACCTGCGTACCGGCGATCTGGGGCGGCTCGATGCCGATGACTACCTGTGGATAACGGGCCGCGCCAAGGATCTCATCATCCGCGGCGGCCACAATATCGACCCCGCCGAGATCGAGGAGGCGCTGATGGCGCATCAAGACGTGGCGATGGCCGGGGCCATCGGCCAGCCCGACGCCCATACGGGCGAGATGCCCTGCGCCTATGTCGAGCTGGTCGAGGGCGGCACGGCCACCGGCGAGGAGCTGCGCGACTATTGCAAGGTGCATGTCCACGAGCGCGCGGCCATCCCAAAATATGTCGAGGTGCTGGACGAACTGCCCAAGACCGCCGTCGGCAAGGTGTTCAAGCCCGACCTGCGCAAGCGGGCGATCACCCGCATCTACAACGCGGCGCTGGAAGAGGCGGGGATCGCGGCGCGGGTGACATCGGTCGTCGACGACAAGAAACGCGGGCTGGTGGCGCAACTGACCCGCACCGGCGAGGTGGACGACGCGGCGATGGGCCATGTGCTCGGTCGGTTCACACGACCGTGGGAGTGGGCCGGGTGAGAGGAGACCGCCGAGGAGCTCGCCGCTCTCCGTATCGGCCCGCAACCGGCACGGATGGTTCCGTCCCTTGAGCGGCAGCCGACTTTCGCGCCGGTCGGCGCGATGTCGCGACCCGCAGCCAAGGATTCGTGGCTGCATGGGCGTTTGCCCCTCGTGCCGTCCGCAGGCTCATCCCGCGAGAAACGGGATCGGCACCCCGAAGACATCGGCGAGCAGGACGAAGTTCAGAAGCAGCACCGTGCCTGCGCCGAGAGCCGCGAGGCATCTCAGGACCGGGCCGATGGCGAAGCCGCCCATGATGTCGCGCCGGCCGGAAAACACCAGCAGGGCGATCATCGGTACCGGCAACGCGATCGACAGCACGACCTGGCTCATCACCAGTGCCTGGGTCGCGTTGACGCCCATCGCGACGACAACGAAGGCGGGGACCATGGTCACCAGGCGGCGCAGCCAGATCGGCACATGGATATGCAGGAAACCCTGCATGATCATCTGTCCCGCCATCGTGCCGACGACCGAACTGGAGATGCCCGAGGCGATCAGCGAGGTCAGGAAGATCGCCGCCGCGGCCGCGCCGAGAAGCGGCGTGAGCATGTAATACGCGGTTTCGATCTCGGCGACATCGGCATAGCCCTGATGAAAGGCGCTTGCCGCCATCATCACCATAGCCATGTTGACCAGCCCGGCGACGGCAAGCGCCAGCACCACCTCCACATTCGAGAACTTCAGGAGCTTGCGGCGGTCGTCGTCCGTTCCGATGTCGGCGCGGTCCTTGGTCAGGCCAGAATGCAGGTAGATCGCGTGCGGCATCACCGTCGCGCCGATGATGCCGACGGCTATGGTGAGCGCGAGACTGTCGGGCAGGGCCGGTTGCAACAGGCCGATACCGGCGGATTTCCAGTCGATCGGTGCGATCAGCACTTCGGCGAGATAGCACAGCCCGATCAGCAGGACGAGCGCACCGATGATCAACTCCATCGGACGGAAGCCGTGACGCTCGAAGATCAGGATTGCGTAGGTCACGACCGCCGTGATCGCCATGCCCACGATCAGGGGCAGGTCGAACAGCAGCGCAAGGCCGATCGCTCCGCCCAGGAACTCGGCGAGGTCGGTTGCCATCGCAGCCACCTCGCTCACCGCCCACATTATCCAAACCAGCCATCGGGGCAGGTTGTCGCGCGAGATCTCGGCGAGGTTCTTGCCGGTGACGATGCCGAGCCGGGCCGATAGCGCCTGGAACAACATTGCGATGAGGTTGGCGAGCAGCACCACCCAGAGAAGTTGGTAGCCATAGCCCGCGCCAGCCTGAATGTTGGTCGCGTAGTTTCCCGGGTCCATGTATGCGACCGAGGCAATTATGGCCGGGCCGGCGAACAGCAGGTGCCGGCGCCAATCGCGCCGCTCGCCGCGCAGGACCGCGCCGATGCCGCGGCGTGTTCTGAGTGTGATCTGGTTCAAGGTCGACCTCTCGCTGCAATAGGTAAAGTTTGCCGGTTATCCAGAACATAGCAATTGCTATTTATTTGACAACCGGCTTTCCTGGCAACAGGAGAAATTCTCGCCGGTTGAAAGACTTGGAACAGGTGATTGACATTGCTATGCTCCCCGTCAGCTTCGGAGCTTGCAATGTCCAACACCTTTCTTGACGACGACGCCCCGAAGAATCGATTTGCGCGAGCGCGCGAGGCGCAATCGGTGGCATTGCTCGAAGACTACGTCGAGATGATCGGCGACCTGATCGAGGAGTTCGGCGAAGCGCGGGTGGCCGATATCGCAAGCCGGATGGACGTGGCCCAGCCGACCGCGACGAAAGCTGTGGCCCGGCTGAAACGCGAGGGGTTGGCGACGTCACGACCGTATCGCGGCGTGTTCCTCACCGAAGATGGCCTGGCGCTGGCCGACCGCGTGCGCGCACGGCACCGCACGATTGTCGATTTCCTGATCGCTGTCGGCGTGCCGCCCGAGACCGCCGAGTTCGATGCCGAGGGCATCGAACACCACGTGTCGCAGGTGACTCTGGACGTGTTTCTGCGGTTTCTCGATACCAGAACCTGAGCGATGTCTTGGCAGCGCCGCGAATTTGCAGGTCTGGTCCCGAAGGCCCGACCGGCAAGCAATGCCCCTTATAGCGTGCCGCGCTCATTCGCATTCACATGACACGCTAACAGCTTGATTTCGCATGTTCAGGAAGCTCAAAAACGGTTCCAACTTTTGAGCAACATGCTCAAGTCGCCGCCAAAAGCCCGATGTCACCCTCTCGCCGCGAAACGGGACCGCGGCGAAAGGGTGTCACCTTACAGAGATCCGGCCCTTCGTTGAAGGGATGAACGCCCTGGCATATTGAATTGCCACAATTTCCGACCGGAAAAGTCCATCACCATTTCTGAAAGTACCTTATGAGACGTCCTTGTAGCTCACTTCACGCGTGTCGCCGCCGGTCTTCTCGCGGCGCACGAGCAGGCGGTTGAGCGCGTGGACATAGGCCTTGGCCGAGGCGACGACCGTGTCGGTATCCGCCGACTGCCCGGTGACGATGCGGCCCTCTTCCTCCATCCGCACGCTGACCGTGGCCTGCGCGTCGGTGCCCTCGGTCACGGCGGCCACCTGATAGAGTTGCAGCCGCGCGTCATGCGGAAACAGCGTCTTGACCGCGTTGAACGTGGCGTCCACCGGTCCGTCGCCGGTAGCCTCGGTCGAGACCTCGCGCCCGTCGATCACCATCGTCAGGCTGGCCTTTTGCGGGCCGTCGGTGCCGCACACCACCTGAAGCCGCTTGATCTGCAGGCGGTCGGTCTCGTCGTCGAGCCCGGCATTGACCAGCGCGATCAGGTCCTCGTCATAGACCTCTTTCTTGCGGTCGGCGAGTTCCTTGAACCGCACGAAGATGTCGCCCAGCTGGTTGTCGGCCAGGTCATAGCCCAGGTCGTGCAGCTTGGCGCGCAGCGCGGCGCGGCCCGAATGCTTGCCCATCACGATATTGGTGGCGGCAAGGCCGACATCCTCGGGGCGCATGATCTCGAACGTCTCGGCGTTCTTGAGCATCCCGTCCTGGTGGATGCCCGATTCGTGCGCAAAGGCGTTCTTGCCGACGATGGCCTTGTTGGGCTGCACGGAAAAGCCCGAGACGGCGGCGACGCGGCGCGAGATGTGCATGATCTTGCGGGTGTCTATCCCGGTGTCATAGGGCATGATGTCGCCGCGCACGCGCAGCGCCATCACCACCTCTTCCAGCGCGGTGTTGCCGGCGCGCTCGCCCAGCCCGTTGATCGTGCACTCGATCTGCCGTGCGCCGCCCGCGACCGCGGCCAGCGCGTTGGCCGTGGCCATGCCGAGGTCGTTGTGGCAATGGGTGGCGAACACCACCTCGTCGGCGCCCGGCACCGTCTCGATCAGGCGGCGGATGAGGTCCGCGCTCTCGACCGGGGCGGTATAGCCCACGGTGTCGGGGATGTTGATGGTGGTCGCGCCCGCCTTGATCGCGATTTCCACAACGCGGCACAGGTAATCCCATTCGGTGCGCGTGGCGTCCATCGGCGACCATTGCACGTTGTCGCACAGGTTGCGGGCATGGGTCACCGTCTCGTGGATGCGTTCGGCCATCTGGTCCATGTCCAGATTGGGGATCGCGCGGTGCAGCGGCGAGGTGCCGATAAAGGTGTGGATACGCGGAGAGTTGGCGTGCCTCACCGCGTCCCAGCAGCGGTCGATATCC
>JADQCC010000185.1 GCA_016278295.1 Roseovarius sp.
GGTCAGCCTGCCCCGCCGATCCCCCGGGGAACCGGCAACCGCCCCCTCATGTTCCGTTTGCGACACCGGTCGCAAACACGACAGACAGGCCAGGCCGATTCGGGTTTGCTCGCCGCAGGAGGAACGCGTCATGGCCCCACGCAGCAAGATCGCGCTCGTGTGCCGCACCATCGGGGCGGAACGTGGGCTTGCCCCGCGCGGGCGCCCCTGAGGGCACGCCAACCGCCGCGCCCGACCCTGCGATCTTGCCAAGGACAGTTCCCGATGACAGCCACCGCCCCGCGCCGCTCCGGCGGCCGCACCGCGCGCCGTGACGCACGCGCCGCCCCCCTCGCCGACACCCTCCGCCCGGTCCGCCCGGGCATGGACGGCGGGCTCTACCACCCGCTGACAGAGCCGCAGATGCGCCGCATCCACGCCGCGGCACTCGACGCGCTCGAACAGATCGGCCTCGCCGACGCGCCCCCCTCGGGCGTCGAGCACATGACCCGCGCGGGCGCCATCCCCGGCCCCGACGGGCGGCTGCGCTTTCCCCGCGCGCTGATCGAGGACACCATCGCCCGCGCCAACCGCGCGATCACCCTGCATGGCCGCGACCCGCGCCACGACCTGACCCTCTCGGGCAACCGCGTGCATTACGGCACGGCGGGCGCGGCGGTGCATCTCGTGGACGTGGCCACCGGCGACTACCGCGACAGCACCGTGCAGGATCTGCACGATGCCGCGCGCATCGCCGACACGCTCGACAATATCCATTTCGTGCAGCGCCCGATGGTCTGCCGCGACATCGTCGACAACCGCGAGATGGACCTCAACACGCTCTACGCCTGCTGCGCGGGCACCACCAAGCATGTCGGCGTGTCCTTCACCGAGCCGGACTTCGTCGCCGACGCGATCGAGATGCTGCACATCATCGCGGGCGGCGAGGGCGCGTGGCGCGACCGCCCCTTCGTCAGCAATTCCAATTGCTTCGTCGTCCCACCGATGAAATTCGCCACCGAATCCTGCCGCGTGATGGAAGAGGTGATCCGCGGCGGCATGCCGGTGCTGATGCTCTCCGCCGGGCAGGCCGGGGCCACCGCCCCCGCCCCCATCGCGGGCGCCATCGTGCAGGCGATGGCCGAATGCCTCGCCGGGCTCGTCTACATCAACGCGGTGAAACCGGGCCACCCGACGATCTTCGGCACATGGCCGTTCGTCAGCGACCTGCGCACCGGCGCGATGTCCGGCGGCTCGGGCGAGCAGGCGCTCCTGTCGGCGGGCTGCGCGCAGATGCACAAGTTCTACGGCCTGCCCGGCGGCGCGGTCGGCGGCATCGCCGATTCCAAGCTGCCCGACATGCAGGCCGGGTGGGAGCAGGCCACCTCCAACGTCATGGCCGGGCTCGCCGGGCTCAACATGGTCTACGAGGCGGCGGGGATGCACGCCTCGCTGCTCGGCTTCTGCCACGAATCGCTCATCCTCGGGGATGACCTGATCGGCCAGGCGCTCCGCTGCGTGCGCGGCATCGAGGTGGACGAGGACACGCTCAGCCTAGAGGTGATCCGCGCCGCCTGCATCGGCGGCCCGGGCCATTACCTCGGCGCGGGCCAGACGCTGGCGCGGATGCAGACCGATTACCTCTACCCCGCCTGCGCCAACCGCGCCTCGCCCAAGGAATGGGTCGAACAGGGCCAGCCCGACCTCGTCGCCACCGCCACCGCCCGCAAGCAGCGCATTCTCGCCACCCGCGCCCCGGCCCGCTTCGCCACGGATATCGACGCGGCGATCCGGGCGCGGTTCCGAATACATCTGGGGGCGTGACGGTCCCCGGGCGGGCAGCCTCCGCGTCGTGGTCTGGGCGCATTTCGGCGGCGAGCCGGAACAAGGTTAACGGCGCGCGCGCTGTCCGTCCCGAACCTCCCGGTTCGGCGCTTGAACCTGTAGGTCCGGTGGTCAGGTCCGGCGGAATGTCAGGTAATGCGGCACGCGCCCCTCGCGCAGCGCCTTTTGCTCGTAACGTGTTGAAATCCAGTCGTTCCACGGTGCACGCCAATCGCCGGGCCGCTCCGCCAGCCATTCGAACCCGTGTTGCGGCACCTCTTCCAATGTCTGGCGCACATAGTCGGGAATATCGGTCGCGACTCTGAAAATTGCACCTTTTTTCAGGCACTTGTACAACGGTCTTAAATGTTCTCCGGTGACGAAACGGCGCTTGTGATGGCGTTTTTTCGGCCACGGATCGGGATAGAGCAGAAAGGCACGCGAGATCGACCCCTCGGGCAAAACATCAAACATATTGCGGACGTCGCCAGGATAGACCGCAATATTTTGTGCTCCCGACATGCGGATCTTGCCCAACAGCATGGCCACGCCGTTGATATAAGGCTCGCAGCCGACGATCCCCACCTCCGGGTTCGCGACCGCCTGATGCACCATGTGCTCGCCGCCGCCGAATCCGATCTCCAGCCAAATATCCCGGTCTCCGAAATAGTCTTTCAGATCAATGGGTTTCCGGTCTGGGTTGATCTCCCAATCGACCGCCCCGGGCGACAAACGGCCCAGGTCCTCGTCCAGCCACGCCTCTTGGTTGGGGCGCAGCGCCTTGCCCTTGATACGTCCGTGAAAATTGCGCCACGGGGCGCCTTTCGGGTGGTGTCCGGCGGTCATGTCACCTCGAATTTCACACGAAGAACGCGCGACAAGCCATTGTTCAGACGCTCTTTTTTAGCGCGTCCACCAGGTCGGTACGCTCCCAGCTAAAGCCGCCATCGGCCTCCGGCGTGCGTCCGAAATGCCCATAGGCGGCGGTGCGCGCATAGATCGGGCGTGTCAGCTCCAGGTGCTCGCGAATGCCGCGCGGGGTCAGGTCCATGACCTCCCGGATCGACTTTTCGATAGCAGATTCATGCACTTGGCCGGTGCCGTGCGTGTCCACGTAGATCGACAGCGGCTTGGCCACCCCGATCGCATAGCTCAGTTGCAGCGTGCATTTCTGCGCCAGCCCCGCGGCCACGATGTTCTTGGCGAGGTAACGCGCCGCGTAAGCCGCTGATCTGTCTACCTTTGTCGGGTCCTTGCCGGAAAACGCCCCGCCCCCGTGCGGGGCCGCGCCGCCATAGGTATCGACGATGATCTTGCGCCCGGTCAGCCCCGCATCGCCGTCCGGTCCGCCGATGACGAACGTCCCGGTCGGGTTCACCCACCATTCGGTCTTGTCTGTAAGCCATTGATTAGGCAATACTTCCCGGATGTACGGTTCGACGATGGCGCGGATGTCGTCGCTGGTTTGCACCTCGTCGGTGTGCTGCGTCGACAGAACGAGCTGCATCACCTCGACCGGCTTGCCGTTCTCGTAGCGCAACGTGAGCTGCGACTTGGCATCCGGGCCTAACGTCTTCTCTTTGCCGGATTTTCTCACCTCGGCCAGCCGTTTCAGGATGGCATGGGAATACAGGATCGGTGCCGGCATCAGCTCCGGCGTCTCGTCCACGGCGTAGCCGAACATGATCCCCTGATCGCCCGCGCCATCGCGGTCCACGCCTTGCGCGATATGCGCCGACTGAGGATGAAGCATGTTGTGTAACTGCAAGGTATTCCAGTGAAATTCGTCTTGCTCATACCCGATATCACGGACACAGTCGCGCACGATCCCGTCGATCCGGCCCATGAATTCCGCCAGCCGCGAGCGGTTCGACAGCCCCACCTCGCCACCGACCACCACGCAGTTGGTGGTGGCAAAGGTCTCGCAAGCGACGCGCGCGTTCTCTTCCTCGCTCAGGAAAGCATCGAGCACCGCATCGGAAATCCGGTCGCAGACCTTGTCCGGGTGCCCCTCCGAAACGGATTCGGAGGTAAAGAGATAGTTCTGTCGGGACATGTGAATCGCTCCATTGGGTACATCCGTCACGCCAGGAAGCCGTTGTGACGGGATTGACGGTCGATAAGCCCGCAAGCCCCCGGCGTCAATCGCTAATTGCGCCTTGCCCGCACCGGCCATCCCCGTGCGGGCAAGGCGTCACTCACCGGCGAGGCTCGGAACGCGCACCCGCACCCGCTTGATCCGGCGCGGGTCGGCCTCGACCACCTCGAGGCTCGCGCCCGTGGGATGCTCGATCACCTCGCCGCGCGCGGGCACCCGGCCCAGCAGCATGAAGACCAGCCCGCCTAGCGTGTCGATCTCTTCCTCGTCGACCTCGTCGGCGTCGGTGAGCGACAGACCGATCTCGGCCTCGAACTGATCCAGCGGCGTCTTGGCGGCGGCAAGGTAGGATCCCGGCCCCTCCTTGTGCCAATAGGCATCGTCGTCGGTGTCGTGCTCGTCCTCGATCTCTCCCACCACTTGCTCGATCAGGTCCTCGATGGTCACGAGACCGTCGACACCGCCATACTCGTCGATCACCAGCGCCATGTGCCGCCGCTCGGCCTGCATCTTCTGCATCAGCACGCCGATCGGCATCGACGGCGGCACATAGAGCAGCGGGCGCAGCATGGGCCGGATCGACAGCCGCGTGCCCTTGCCGTTAAAGCCATGCTTGAGCGCGAAATCCTTGAGGTGGATCATGCCGAGAGGCGTGTCGAGCGTGCCCTCGTAGACCGGCAGGCGCGACATGCCGCTCTCGCGAAACACCTGCACGAGATCACCAAGGCTGATGTCCACGGGCACGGCGACGATGTCGGCGGTGGGGATGGCCACATCCTCGACCGTGACATTGCGCAACCGATCGACGCCGAAAATCGCGGCGCCCGATCCGCCGGGCACGGCGTCCTCCGCGTCCTCTTCGTCGCTGTGGTTGAAAATGCCGATGACCCGGCGAAAGAATCCGCCCGTCTCGTCGCTCTCGGTCCGGCCCTCAGGCTGCGCGCTCCGCGCCGCGCCAGATGATCCCTCTATGCTTTCGTCCATCCGTCTCGTCTCAGGTGGCGGGGCAAAACACCCCTTCATGTCAAGTATATGGGTCAGGAACCCCCAGCTTGCCAAGTATCGCGATCTCGGTTGTCTCCATGAGCGTGGCATCCGGGTCACGGATGTGATCATAGCCCAGCAGGTGCAGAACCGCGTGAATGACAAGATGGGTGACGTGATCGGCCAGCGGGCGGCCCGCCTCGGCGGCCTCGCGCGCGCAGGTCTCCCAGGCGATGGCGATATCGCCAAGAAAGGGCTCCACGCCCGGCTCGGGCGGGGCGGGGCGGGCACCGGGCGCCTCCGGTGCGCGGTCCTCGGCGGGCCAGCTCAGCACGTTGGTGGCGGCGGGCTTGCCCCGGAAATCGGCGTTGAGCGCCATGATGCGCGAATCGTCGCAGGCCAGAATGCCGACCTCCCACAGCTCGGGATCGAGCCCGAGATGGACAAGCGCGGCCCCGGCGGCGCGCGACGCCAGTGCCTCCAGCCCTGCCTCAGACCAGCGCGCATCCTCGACGATCATCTCCACGGGCATCGCTCAGCCATCGGCCTCATAGGCCTCGATGATCGCCGCCACCAGCGGGTGGCGCACCACGTCGCGCGAAGTGAAGTAGTTGAAGCTGATCTGCGGGATGGACCCCAGCAGCCGCTCGGCATCCGACAGCCCCGAGGGCACGCCGCGCGGCAGGTCGATCTGCGTGCGATCACCGGTAACGACCATGCGGCTGCCCTCGCCCAGGCGGGTGAGAAACATCTTCATCTGCATCGAGGTGGCGTTCTGCGCCTCGTCGAGCACCACGAAGGCATTCGACAGCGTGCGTCCGCGCATGAAGGCGAGCGGCGCGATCTCGATGCGCTTTTCCTCGATCAGCTTGGCCAGTTGCTTGCCCGGCAGGAAATCGTTCAGCGCGTCGTAGAGCGGCTGCATGTAGGGATCGACCTTTTCCTTCATGTCACCGGGCAGATAGCCCAGCTTCTCGCCCGCCTCCACCGCCGGGCGCGCCAGGATGATCCGGTCCACATGCCCCTCGATGAACATGTTCACCCCGACCGCGACGGCGAGATAGGTCTTGCCGGTGCCCGCGGGCCCGATGCCAAAGACCAGCTCATGCGCATAGAGCGATTGCACATAGGCTTTCTGCGCGTCGGTGCGCGGCTCGACCAGCTTCTTGCGGGTGCGGATCTCGACCGCACCGCCCTTGAACATTTCGAGCTGATCGCCGTCGAGCCCCCCGGTTGCCTCGTCATCGGCCCCCATGCGCAGCTCGCGGTCCACATCGGCGAAATCCACGTCCTTGCCGCCTTCGAGCCGGGCATAGAGCGCATTGAGCACGCCCGTCGCCTCGGCGGCCGGTGCCTCCTCTCCCAGAACGGACAGCAGGTTGCCGCGCCGCACGATCTGCACGCCGAGAACGCGCTCGATCTCGGCGAGGTTGCGGTCGTATTCGCCGCACAGGTCGATCAGCAGCTTGTTATCTGGAAATTCGACCGCCGTCTCATGGAGCGAATCGGGGCCGGGGGCGGGGGGCGATGCGGTGTTACCCAAACAAGTCTCCAAGGGTCAGCGTTGCACCCCGACCCTGCCAAGATGTGCCGCCGGGCGCAAGCGACAAGCATGTGAGAGGCGCAAAGCCGCCCGGCCCCGCGCGCTCATTGTTGTCGGGGTCCACCATCGTCAAATGGAGTCCGCTATCCCCTGACCTTCCTTGAACGGCCCCGTGGCCACCGTGGGCGGCGCCGCCCCCGAGCAGACCGGCTTGCCGAACTTGTCGAGACGTTGCGAGAGATAGCCCTCGACCCCGTCGTCGATGATCCAGTGGTCACAGCCATTGGGATCGATCCATATACCGGCACGCATCGTGCTGAGGTGATCCTTGTCGATCAGGTTGCGGTCCATCGTCTTGTCGGGGCCGACATCACATGCGGCCAACAAACCGACGACAGGAAAGGCGAGTGCAATTCGAAAGGTTTTCATGACAATATCCTTAGCGCCAGCACATGATCTCGACACGGCGGTTCTGCGCCATGCCTTGGGCGGTGTTGTTCGACGCCTTGGGCATCCGCTCGCCGTATCCGCGCACATCGGCGATGCGCGCGCCGATGCTGCGCGCCACCGACGCCACCGCGTTGGCCCGGCGATACGACAGGTCCATGTTGTATTCGTCCGAGGCGCGGCTGTCGGTATGACCGACGATGGTATAAGAGATCGCCCCCGCCTGCTGGAAGAACTCGCCCAGCCGCTGTTTTCCGGCGGGTTGGATACGCGCGCTGTCGGTCGCGAACAGCGTGTCGGTGTTGACGACACCGCACAGGTTGGCCTCGCGGCAGACGGGGATGCCCTGCCGGTTGACATGCGGGCTCATATAGCCCTCGGCCCCGTCATCCATCACCCAGTGTTCGCAGCCGTCTGGATCAACCCAGATGGTCGGAATATACCGCTCCCCCTTCACGATGCGCTGTCCCTGCTGGGCGATTGCCGCCCCGGCGAAGACCGACGCCCCGAGCGCCACGACCGCGGCACCCCCCGCGGCCCGGCGCAGTATCTCGGATATCTTGCTTGCCACTGTCCCAGTCCCCTGTTTTCAAATACCGCGCATGGAACGGCGCGGCTGTCATCAAATCTATCAGTAGTTTAACCAATTTACGTTCTTTGTGAAGCAATTTTCACCAGATATTGTGGACGGACGGGAAACAATCCCTATCGAGCCTCAATCCCGCCACATTCGCCGGCCTATGCGACGACCCGTCCGGCCAGCGAGTTGGCCCCGCTCTCCACGATCTCGACCTGCGCCAGATCGCCCGCCCCAAGACCGGGGCCGGTGACGTGGACCGCGTGCAGGTGGTCGGACTTGCCCACCATCTGCCCCGGCATCCGCCCCGGTTTCTCGAACAGCACACCCACCGTGCGGCCCACCATCGCATCCTGCACCGCGCGCTGCTGCCGGGTGATGAGGTCCTGCAACCGGTGCAGCCGCTCGGCCTTGACCTCCTCATCCACCTGCGGGCGTTCGGCGGCGGGGGTGCCGGGGCGCGTGGAATACTTGAACGAGAACGCCTGCCCGTACCCCACGGCCTCGATCAGGTCGAGCGTGGCCTGGAAATCGTCCTCGGTTTCCTCGGGAAAGCCGGTAATGAAATCGCCCGAGATGAGGATATCGGGCCGCGCCGCGCGAATCCGCTCGATCAGGCGGATATAGCCCTCGGCGGTGTGCTTGCGGTTCATCCGCTTGAGGATGCGGTCGCTGCCCGACTGCACCGGCAGGTGCAGGTAGGGCATCAGCTTGGCACATTCGCCATGCGCCGCGATCAGGTCGTCGGTCATGTCGTTGGGGTGACTGGTGGTGAAACGGATGCGCTCCAGCCCGTCGATGTCGTTGAGCGCCCAGATCAGCCGCGCGAGGCTCCAGTCCCCGCCCTCTCCGGCGCCGTGATAGGCGTTGACGTTCTGCCCCAGCAGGGTGATCTCGCGCACCCCGCGCTCGACCAGGTCGCGCGCCTCTTCCAGCACCCGCGCGGGCGGGCGGCTCACCTCGGCCCCGCGGGTATAGGGCACCACACAGAAGGCGCAGAACTTGTCACAGCCCTCCTGCACGGTCAGGAACGCGGTCGGCCCGCGCTTCGCCTTGGGACGGTGGCGCAGCGTGTCGAACTTGTCATCCGCCGGGAAATCGGTGTCGAGCGCCTTCTCGCCCCCGCGCACCCGTGCCTCCATCTGCGGCAGGCGGTGATAGCTCTGCGGCCCCACCACCAGATCCACCAGCGGCTGACGGCGCATGATCTCCTCGCCCTCGGCCTGCGCCACACACCCCGCCACCCCGATCTTGAGGTCCGGGTTATCGGCCTTCAGCGCCCGCAACCGGCCCAACTCGGAATAGACCTTCTCGGCGGCCTTTTCGCGGATATGGCAGGTGTTGAGCAGGATCATGTCCGCCTCGGCCGCGTCCCCGGTCTCGACATAGCCGGCCGTGCTCATGGCCTCGACCATGCGCTCGCTGTCATAGACGTTCATCTGGCAGCCATAAGTGCGGATATAGAGCTTCTTGGGATCGGCCATGCGCCCGGCTCCTGCCTGTGAATTCACGCTCGGCTCCTACATCAAGGCAGGCCCCTCTTGCAATGCCCGCCGGTTTTGCCGATTCTGCACCGAAAAGGGGCAGGACAGACAAATGACGGCACCCACGCTCACCGATTTTCTGGCCGCACCGGGTACGGCGCTATCCATCGGGCCGCTGGCGATGATCTTCGCCGAGGACGAGACCGAGATCGACTCGACCCTGCGCCATCATCTCGATCTGGGGTTCAAGTCGGTGCTGTTCTTCGCGCCCGACGCCTTTGCCGCCGCACCCGACGTGACCACAGAGCCGACGGTCCACCGCATCCGCTTCGACGCAGCCAGCGGCGAGGATCCGATTGACGCGGTCAATGCCGTGGCCACCGCCGCGCCGGGGCTGTGGATGTATTACTGTTTCAACGCCGAATACCTGTTCTACCCGTTCTGCGAAACGCGCAGCGTCGGCGAACTGCTCGCCTTCCACGCCGAGGAACGGCGCGACGCGATGCTTGCCTACGTGATCGACCTCTACGCCCCCGATCTCGACCGCCACGCCGATGCCGTCTCGCTCGAAGAGGCACAGCTCGACCGCTCTGGCTATTACGCGCTCGGGCGCCCCGACCCGGCCAACCACAACCACCCGAGGGAACGCCAGCTCGACTTCTTCGGCGGGCTGCGCTGGCGATTCGAGGAACACATCCCCGCGAACCGCCGCAAGATCGACCGCGTCGCGCTGTTTCGCGCGCAGCCGGGGATAACCCTGCGCGCCGATCACACCTTTTCGGACGAGGAATACAACACCTATGCCTGCCCCTGGCACAACAACCTGACCGCCGCCATCGCGTCGTTTCGCACCGCCAAGGCGCTCAAGCGCAATCCGGGCTCGACCTTCGACATCCCGACCTTCGCCTGGCACAATTCCGTGCCATTCGAATGGCACTCGCGGCAATTGCTCGACCTCGGCCTGATGGAGCCGGGGCAGTGGTTCTAGCTTCCCGGCCGGTCAGGAGCCGCCCGCCTGTATGCGTTCGCGCGCGCTCGGATGCGCCGACGCGACGAACGGCACCTCGGACACGATTGCCGATACCGATTTTCCCGAGGTCTCCTGATACATTTCGGGCAACTCGACCCGCAGCCGCGTGCCGATGGCCGATTTCTCCCACGGCACATAGGCAAGCGCGATATTCTGCTCCAGACCGGGCGAATACCACGGCGAGGTGACATAGCCGCAGCGTTCGTCGTTCTCGTCCCCGACCAGCCAGAAATCCGGCGCGTAATCGGTGATCGGCTTGCCGCCGACCTTCAGCCCCACGAGTTTCAGCGCGAACGGGTAGCGCCCCGCCTCGATTTCGGCGCGCTGTTCCTCCAGCGCCGCCTTGCCGATATAGTCGGCATCCTTGTTGCGCGGCACCTGGTAGGCAAGGTTGACCTGAAACGGAGAGGTCTCTGCGTCCATGTCCTGCCCCCAGGACAGGATACCCGCCGCGATCCGCCGATGATGCCCGGGGGCGATCACCCGGAGGCCGTAATGCGCCCCGATGCCGCGCAACGCATACCAGACGCGCTCGGCCGTCTGCGACGCGTCGCGCACGTAGATCTCGTATCCCTTCTCACCGCTGAAACCGGTCTGGCTGATGACCACCGGGCAGCCGTCGATCTCGGCCTGCATCAGCCCGTAATAGGGAATGTCCCGCAACCCTTCGCCCAGCAGGTCGGCCATCAATTCTTCCGACAGCGGGCCCTGCACCTGCAACGGGGCCACGTCCAGCTCGCGGATATCGACATCCCAGCGTTTCGGCGTGTTCACCCCCTGCAACCACATCATCAGGTCGGTGTCCGAGATCGAGAACCAGAATTCATCACCGGCCAGCCGCAGCAGCACCGGATCGTTCAGGATGCCGCCCTTGTCATTGCACAATATGCAGTATTTGCCGCGCATCGGTTTGATGCGGGTGGCGTCGCGGGTGATGACGGTGTTGACGAAATCCTCGGCATCCGGCCCTTTGACGCGGATCTGCCGCTCCACCGCGACGTTCCACAGCGTCACGCCATTGACCAGCGCGCGGTATTCGGCCATCGCCCCGCCATCCTCGGGCCGGGCATAGCCGCGCGGGTGATACATCCGGTTGTAGACGGTGGCGCGCCACGCCCCCGCCTCGATCGACAGGTGCCAGAACGGCGATTTGCGGACCCGTGTCGAAATCAGCATCTGGACGGGGGGGGCGCCGGATTGGCGCAGGTTCGCGGGCACTGTGCGGTCCGACTGATCTACGCTCGGCACATTGGGGTGGGTGCGGCTCGTATGCGTCATGCCCCCGAGATGGGCATTCATGTGCCGAGATCAACACGCGCGCCACTCACGACGGCGTGGTCAGTGCCTCAGCGCATCACCGCGTCGATGAACCAGCCCGAAAGCCCCCCACCGCTGCCCGAGGAGGAAGAGCCGCCGCCCATCCCCGCCAGGAACGTGCCCGGCCCCGGCGCGCCCTCGATGGCGGCCCCGGCGTAGGCGGCCGCCTCCTGCATCCGCGCGTGTACCCAGGGTGCAAGCCGCGGCTCCTGCCAGATCGCGATGCCCAGACAGGCCAGCAGCGCCAGCCGCACCGGCCAGGCCCAGGCCCGCGCGCGGCGCGCTCTGGCGGCAAGAACCTGCTCTCGCCGAGGCTGGGGTGAATAGACCACGGACATTGCCGCAGGCTATCGCCCCCGCATGGCGGGAATACGGCAGGACATGGGCCGCGTCGTGACCTCAGAGGTTCTCGGCCTGCGGCATCCCCAGAACATGGTAGCCGCAATCAATATGGATGATCTCGCCACTGGTGCACGCCCCGGCGTCCGAGGCAAGCCACACCGCCGTGCCGCCGATCGCCTCCAGCGTGGCATTGGCGCGCAGCGGCGCGTTCATTTCGGTGTGCTTGAAGGTCTTGCGCGCGCCGCCGATGGCGGCACCCGCCAGCGTCTTCATCGGGCCGGGGCTGAGCGCGTTGACACGGATGCCATCGGGGCCGAGATCGTTGGCCAGGTACCGCGTCGTCGCCTCCAGCGCCGCCTTGGCCACCCCCATCACGTTGTAATTGGGCACCACCTTGTTCGATCCCTGATAGGTCAGGGTCATCAGGCAGCCGCCATTCGCCTTCATCAACGGATAGGCGCGCCGCGCCACCTCGATGAAGGAATAGGTCGAGATGTCCAGCGAATGCTTGAAATTCGCGCGGCTGGTGTTGAGAAACCGCCCCGTCAGCTCGGACTTGTCCGAATAGGCGATGGCGTGGACCACGAAATCAATGGTCGGCCAACGCTCGGCCAGTTGCCCGAAGGCCACGCCGAGCGACTCGTCGTCGGTCACGTCCACGTCGAGAAGCAGGTCCGACCCGAGGCTCTCGGCCAGCGGGGCCACGCGCTTGCCGAACGCCTCGCCCTGGTAGGTAAACGCCAGCTCTGCCCCCGCCGCGCGCATCTCGCGGGCGATCCCCCAGGCGATCGAGCGGTCATTGGCCACCCCCATGATAAGCCCGCGCTTGCCCTGCATCGAAATCGTCATTTGCCTGTCATCCGTGATACTTGCTCAGCAGCATCGCACCGTTGGTGCCACCGAAGCCGAAACTGTTGGTCATCACCGTGTCGAGCCCGGCCCCGTCCACCCGCGCGGTGGCGATCTCGCCCGGATCGAGCGCGGGGTCCAGCGTCTCGACATTGATCGAGGGGATGATGAAATCGTGCTCGAGCGCCAGCAGGCAGTAGATCGCCTCCTGCGCGCCGGTCGCCCCTTGGCTGTGGCCGGTCATCGACTTGGTCGAACTGATCGGCGGCGTGGTGCCGCGCCCGAAGATGCGGCGCACCGCTTCGACCTCGCCCACGTCGCCCACCGGGGTCGAGGTGCCGTGCGCGTTGATATAGCTCACCTCGCGGCCCTCGGGCAGCATCGAAAGCGCCAGCCGCATCGCCCGCTCGCCGCCCTCGCCCGAGGGGGCCACCATGTCGTCGCCATCCGAGGTGGCGCCGTATCCCGTGACCTCGGCATAGATCTTCGCACCGCGCGCGAGCGCGTGATCGAGATCCTCCAGCACCACGATGCCGCCCCCGCCCGAGATCACGAACCCGTCGCGCCCCTCGTCGAAGGCGCGGCTCGCGCGCGCGGGGTCGTCATTGTATTTCGACGACATCGCCCCCATCGCGTCGAACAGGCACGACAGCGTCCAGTCGAGCTCCTCGCCGCCGCCGGCGAACATCACGTCCTGCTTGCCCATCATGATCTGCTCGGCGGCGTTGCCGATGCAATGCAGCGAGGTGGAACAGGCAGAGGTGATCGAATAGTTGATGCCCTTGATCCGAAACGCGGTGCTCAGATTGGCGGATATCGTCGAACACATGGTCTTGGGCACGGCAAACGGCCCGATCCGCCGGGTGGAGCCCGTCTTGAGCACCACCTGGTGCGCCGCCAGCATCGCCGACGTCGACGGCCCGCCCGATCCGGCGATGAGCCCGGTGCGCGGGTTGACGATGTCGCCCTCCTCCAGCCCCGAATCGGCGATGGCCTGACTCATGGCGACATGGGCATAGGCCGCCCCCGGTCCCATGAAGCGCAGCGTGCGCTTGTCCACATGCTCGGCAATATCGAGGTCGATCGCGCCCGCCACACGGCTGCGAAAGCCATGCTCGGCCATCGCGTCATTGGCGGTGATCCCCGATCGCCCCTCCCGGAGCGAGGCCAGAACCTCCTCGACGTTGTTGCCGATGCTGGAGACGACCCCCAGCCCGGTCACCACGACTCGACGCATCGCCGCCCTCCTTCGTTGCGCTCCCGCCTTGTGTAGGACAGGCAGGTATACGGGGCAAGCGGATAGGGGCGCCCGCCCCGGCGCCGGGCACGGTTTCACGTCACCGCCCGGTAGGATAGCGTCGCGCCACACGTACCAAGCCGGAGGCCCCGCCCGTGACCACCACCGAGACGATCCTCGCCCGTATCCGCGAGTTGCAGGATGAAATGGAAGAAGAGTTCGCCCGCCGCCGCGCCGCGTTCCGATACGGGTTCGAGAACGGCCGCGTGGTGTTCGAGACCGAGGTGCGGCGCCGCCACCGCGAGATGCGGGTGCGGCTCACGACCTTCCTGCGCCACACGCGGCCGATGACCATCGTCACCGCCCCGGTGATCTACGCCATGATCGTGCCTTTCGTGGCTCTCGACCTCTTCGTGACCATCTACCAGGCGGTGTGCTTTCCCGCCTGCGGGATCGACAAGGTGCGGCGCGCCGATTTCATCCGCATCGACCGTCACCACCTCGCCTATCTCAACGCCCTGCAAAAGCTGAACTGCGTCTATTGCGGTTATTGCAACGGGCTGATCGGCTACGTGCAGGAAATCGCGGGCCGGACCGAGGCCTATTGGTGCCCGATCAAGCACGCCGCGCGGGTCGGCGCGCACCATGCCTATTACGCGCAATTCGTCGATTACGGCGATGCCGAAGGGTTCGAAGAGGGGCTGAGGGAATCGCGCCGCCGCATCACGCGGGCCGGGCTGTCGGGCATCGCGCCAGAGCGATGAGCCGCGCTCAGCCCCGGCTGCGGCGCAGGCGGATCACCACGTCAACGGCGGTGATCTCGGCCCCCTCGGGCGCCTGCGGCAGGCGCGCGATCTCCAGCTCGTCGGCGGGCGCGTCGCTCAGCCGGTTCTCGTCCTCCCAGAAGAAATGCGGGTGGTCGTGGGTGTTGGTGTCGAAATAGCTCTTGGAACCATCCACCGGCACCTCCTGCAACAGCCCCGCGTCGCAGAATGCCTTGAGCGTGTTGTAGACGGTGGCAAGCGACACGCTCTCGCCCGCCGCGCGGGCATCGGCAAACAGGCTCTCGGCGGTGACGTGGCGGTGCTTGCCGTCGCCGTGCAGCAGCCGCGCCAGCGCCACACGCTGTCGCGTCGGCCGCAGCCCGACCCGCCCGAGCCAGTCCGTCGCCATGATGCTGTGCTGATCCGTCATCGCTGGTTCCCTATCGTTACCCTGCAATATAGGTTTTCCGCCCTCCCGATTTCAAACGAAAATCGCGGCTATGATGCGGCACGGACGGTGCGGCACAGGGTTGCAAGGGGGATTCGCGCGGTGATAGAGGAATGCCAGACCCCGCCCGCCCCATGTGAAAGGGATTGCCCCGATGGCCGAGTATCCGCGCAGCTTCGATCGCGATGACCTCCTGAAATGCGCGCGGGGAGAGCTGTTTGGCCCCGGCAACGCGCAATTGCCCTTGCCGCCGATGCTGATGATGGACCGGATCACCGATATCTCGGGCGATGGCGGCGCGCACGGCAAGGGCCACATTGTTGCCGAGTTCGACATCCGGCCCGATCTGTGGTTCTTCGAATGCCACTTCCCCGGCAACCCGATCATGCCCGGCTGCCTCGGGCTCGACGGCCTGTGGCAGCTTACCGGCTTCAACCTCGGCTGGCGCGGCTGGCAGGGGCGCGGCTATGCGCTCGGCGTGGGCGAGGTAAAGCTGTCGGGCATGGTCCGCCCCGATAGAACGATGCTCACCTACAAGGTGGATTTCACCAAGGCGGTGCAGACCCGGCGCCTCACGATGGGGGTGGCCGACGGCATCGTCGAGGCCGATGGCGAGGTGATCTACCAGGTCCGCGACATGAAGGTGGCGCTGAGCGAGGGCTGAGGCCCGCCTCCCCCCGTACCCCGCACCGGATTAGCCGTGGATCGCGCCAGGTCCGGGGCACCATCGGCAATGGCACCAGGGTTGATGGCCCAGGGCTCGAAAAATCCGGGCAAGGCGTATCCGCCGATAAGCCTCTTTCCGCCGACATATGTCTTGAAGAGAAGCATATTGCAGCGAAGATGATTACATTCATGACAGGTTGTAATTACACGGAGATCATTATGCGTCAGAGTCCGCTTCTCATCACCGCGGCGGCGATGGTCTGTCTCGGCCTCGCTGCGGAGGCGGGAAATCACAAGCCGCTCAAGGGACATGCAGGCGGCGTTGGCAGAGTCGCCGGTTGCCCGCCCGGTCTGGCCAAAAAGAATCCCCCCTGCGTGCCACCGGGCCAGGCCCGCAAATACGGGCGTGGCGACATCATCTATGACGATTACTGGATCATCCGCCATCCGGGGCGCTATGGGCTTGATGCCGACGAAACCTACTACCGCGTGGGCGATTACGTCTACCGCGTGGATCGCGATACGCGCGAGGTGCTGGACCTGATCGGCGCAGCCGTCCGTGTGTTGAACTAGAGCGGGCCGCTCAAGACGGGAGCCGGGTTCGAGCTCCCCGAACATGCGAATTCAATGGGTGCGGGCGTGTCGCGTGAATGCGAATGATCGCGACACGCTCTCGGGCCCCGCCCGATCCCGCCTGCTTCACGCCTTTTGCGTGCGTGCCGCGACCCGGCGCATCGCCACCGCCACCTCGTGCACCAGGCTTGCCGCCATCGAGCGGAACGCCATGATCTCGAACGCCTCCGCGTCCACCCGCGTCACCGCGCCGGCGATGTGCGCCACGTCGGTGCGCGCCGTGCGCCCCACGCCAAAGACATTCTCGCGCAGGTCGAGCGGCGTCAGCCGCGCCATCACCGCCGTGGCCCCCGGCCCCTCGATCCGCAGCACCGCCCAGGCGTCGGACTGATCGGTGAGCGCGGCGTGCGTCGCCAGCGCCGCGTCGGGCTCCGGCCCGACCAGCAGCGCCAGATCGCGCCCGAACCACTGCACCGAGGCACCCGCGCCACCCGCGCCCGCGATCACCTCGCCCGGCGCGGGCCAGCCAAGCCCG
>JADQCC010000183.1 GCA_016278295.1 Roseovarius sp.
TAGCAGCGATAGGCGCGGCCCGCCTCCAGTAGCTGATGCGCGACCTCGGCGTGGCGGTCGGCGCGGGCGGCCTGGCTCACCGCCTCGCCATCATGGTCAAGCCCCAGCCAGGCCAGCCCATCGAGGATCGCCTGCGTCGCCTCGGGGGTGGAGCGGGCGCGGTCGGTATCCTCTATGCGCAAGAGAAAGCGGCCGCCGCGACCACGCGCATAGAGCCAGTTGAACAGCGCCGTGCGCGCCCCGCCGATATGCAGGAAGCCGGTGGGCGAAGGGGCGAAACGGGTCACGACCTGTTGCGTCATGGGCGGGCTTAACCTTTTTTTAAGGATCGTCGGGCGAGGATGCGGCCTGTCTATCGGCCCACCGGGAGGGAGACAAGTGGCGCGCATCCCAGAGGTGATCGAGCGCGGCTGGCTCCTCCAGCGGGGGGCGCTGTTTCCGTGGGTTCCGGTTCTGCTGGCCTGCGGTATCGGCGGGTATTTCGCCCTGCCGAAAGAGCCGCCCGGCGCGGTGCTCGCCGCTTGCGGTGCGCTCGCGGCAACGGTGCTCGTCCTGGCGCTGTGGCGGGGGCGGGAATGGTCCGGGCCGCTGGGCTGTGCGCTGGCGGTGTTGCTGGCCGGGGTGGCGGTCGCGGGCCTGCGCACGCATCTCGTGGCGGGTCCGGTGCTGGGCTTTCGCTATTACGGCCCGGTCGAGGGACGGATCGTCGCGATCGACCGGTCGGCGTCGGACGCGCTGCGGATCACGCTCGATCGGGTCACGCTCTCGCGGGTCGATCCCGACCGGGTGCCGGTGCGGGTGCGCGTGTCCTTGCACGGGGTTGCGGGGGGCAACGATGTCGTGCCGGGGCTGCGGGTCATGACCACCGCCCATCTTGCGCCGCCCGCCGGGCCGGTGGAGCCGGGCGGCTTCGATTTCCGGCGGCATGCGTGGTTCCAGAGGGTCGGCGCGGTGGGCTATACCCGCGTGCCGGTGCTCGCCCTGGCCGAGGCCGGGGGCGCGCAACGCCTGTTCCGCATCCGGATGGCGCTTGCCGATCACGTCCGCGCGCGGCTGGCGGGCCAGCCCGGTGCGTTTGCCGCCGCGATCATGACCGGTGATCGTTCGGGCCTGTCGCAGGATACGCTGGAGGCGATGCGCATATCGAGCCTCGCGCACCTGCTGGCGATCTCGGGGTTGCATATGGGGCTGGTCGCGGGCTTTGTCTTTGCCGTCGTGCGGCTGGTGCTCGCGGCGGTGCCGCGGGTGGCGCTCGCATGGCCCACCAAGAAGATCGCCGCCGCGCTCGCGCTCCTCGCCGGGGCGGGGTACCTCGCGTTGTCGGGGGGCAACGTGGCGACCGAACGCGCCTTTGTCATGGTCTCGGTGATGCTGATCGCGGTGATCCTCGACCGCCGCGCGCTCAGCCTGCGCGCGGTCGCGGTGGCGGCGATCATCGTGCTGTGCCTGCGACCCGAGGCGCTGCTCGGCCCCGGCTTCCAGATGTCCTTTGCCGCGACGGTGGCGCTGGTCGCCGTGTTCGGCTGGCTGCGCGATGCGCGGGTGCCGCTGGGGCCGCGCTGGCTGCGCCCGGTGCTGGCGGTGGTCATTTCGTCGGCGGTGGCGGGGGCGGCGACCGCGCCGGTCGCGGCGGCGCATTTCAACCAGTTCGCGCAATACGGCCTGCCCGCGAACCTCGCGAGCGTGCCGCTGATGGGGGTGCTGGTGATGCCCGCGGCGGTGATCGCGGCGCTGTTGCTGCCCTTCGGGCTCGACGGGCTGCCGCTGTGGGTGATGGGATGGGGGCTCGACTGGATCCTCGGCGTTGCCGATTGGGCCGCGGGGCTTGAGGGGGCGCGCGTCCCGGTGGTGGCACCCGATGCGAATGCGCTGCCGCTGATCGCGCTGGGCGCGCTCTTCGTGGTGTTGTGGCAGGGGCGTGCGCGCCTCATGGGCCTTGCTCCGGTGGCGGTGGCCGCGCTCCTGTGGGCGCAGGCCGGGCGCCCGGCGCTGCTCATCGCCGACAGTGGCGGACTGGTGGGGGTGATGACCGGGGCGGGGCGCGCGCTCAACAAGCCGCGCGGGGGCGGCTTCGTGGCCCGCAACTGGCTGGAAAACGATGGCGATGCCGCCACGCAGGAACAGGCCCATGCGCGATGGAGCGATGATCTGCTGGCGCCCTTCGCGGTTTCCGTGCGCCCTGGTCGCGCCGCGGCGCGTGGCCCGATTGACTGTGCCGGTGCGCGGCTTCTGCTGTTGACGGCCGATCCCGAGGGGGAGCCCGACGGTGGCTGCCGCGTGGCCGCGCCGCGCACGCTGCGCGTGACCGGCTCGCTGGCGCTCTCTGCTGGCGGAACGCTGTTGCAGAGCGCGGCGGCGGTGGCGGGGCGGCGCCCCTGGGCGCCGGGTTCTGACCCTCAGATGATTTTGACCTTCGTGTCGACAACTGACCTGAATTGATAGACCGGACCTTCGTGCAGGATGCGGCGAAGGTCTCGAAAGAGCCCGAAACGTGTGTTGCTGCGGGTTGGTGCAGCCGACGGGGATGGCCTATTCCTGCCATTCACATCCTGCCTCCGCGCGGAATAAAGGCGCGTTTACGCGCCGCCGCGCGATCGCCAGCCCACCCCTCGGGCTGGCGATTGGGTGACGCTGGCGCAAAGCTCTCATCTCTCTCGGATTTTGTGAGATAAAGCGCGGCAGACCAACCGCCGGATCGCCAACCCGTGGGCTGGCGCCCGCGCGGCTCATCGCCCGGATGCCGCAACGTCCCCTCCAGGCCAAAGGCAACCTTCGCGATGCGTTTACCCAAAGGCTGGCCCGTCCCGCACAACTGACCTTCACCAACTGCGCGGCAAAGTTCCGGTCTGGGTCAGACATGCCTGACGTTTGGGGCAATAAGGCTTGGTGTGGCTTCTTCGCGGCAGTCAGGTAGCCCGTCGCGTCGAGTCAAAGATGCGCGACGTTCTACGCCGGGGCGAGATCAGTGGGGCGGGATCAGTAGGTGCGGATCAGCCCGACGAGACGGCCCTGCACGCGCACCATGTCCTCGGGCAGGACACGGGGCTCGTAGGCGGGGTTGGCGGCCTCCAGAACGATGGTGTGCCCGCGGCGCAAGAAGCGCTTGAGCGTCGCCTCCTGCTCCTCGATCAGCGCGACCACGATATCGCCGTTTTCGGCCACCTGCGTTTCGCGGATGATGACCACGTCGCCGTTGTTGATGCCGGCGTCGATCATGGAATCGCCCTTGACCTCGAGCGCGTAGTGATCGCCCCGGCCCGAGATCATCTCGGCGGGGACGCTGATGTTGTGGCTGGCATGGGCGATCGCCTCGATCGGCGTGCCGGCGGCGATGCGGCCCATGACCGGCAGCGACAGCGCGTCGGCGGTCTCGACCGGCATGGCGTTGGCGGGCTGTGGCGGGGCGGAATGGCGGTCGCCCTCGACCACGCGCGGGACAAAGCCCGTCTGCCCCTGGTCGGCGATCATGTCGGGCAGGCGCACGATCTCGATCGCGCGGGCGCGGTGCGGCAGGCGCCGGATGAAACCGCGTTCCTCAAGCGCCGTGATCAGGCGGTGAATGCCGGATTTTGACCGGAGGTCCAGCGCTTCGCGCATCTCGTCAAAGCTGGGCGGCACGCCGTCGCGCTGCACGCGCTTGTGGATGAAATCGAGCAGGTCGCGTTGTTTTCTGGTCAGCATCCCGGCCTCCGTGCAGACACGTCGCCCGTGTTCTACAGGTGTTCCCGTTTTGTGTCAATCCGTTCCGGCCACAGGTTCACAGCCGCACACCGGTGCCCTGCAACACCCCGTGTTCCAGCGCATAGCGCGTGAGCCCGGCGGTCGAGGAGATGCCGAGCTTGCGCTTTATGTTCTTGCGGTGGGTTTCGACCGTGCGTACCGAGATGTCGAGCGCACCGGCCACCTCCTTGTTGGATTCGCCCTGCGCGAGCAAGAGCAGGATGGTCTGTTCGCGGTTGGTAAGCTGCTCGCGGTCGGGCGCGACAAACGGCGCGAGCGAGCCCTGCGCGCCGGTGCAGAGATAGCGCTGCCCGGCCATCACCGCGTCGATGGCGCGCTTGATCTCGTCCACCGGCACGTCCTTGAGCACGTAGCCCGAGGCCCCGTGGCTGAGCGCCGAAGTGATGTATTCGGGGCTGTCATGCATGCTGAGGATCAGGATGCGCGTGCCGGGGCGGCGTTCCAGCAGGATTTCGGTGGTCGATAGCCCGCCGATCCCCGGCATGTTGAGGTCGAGCAGGACCACATCCGGGGCGAGGTCTCCGATCCGGTCGATGATCGCCTGCCCGTCGGCGAGCGCGGCGATCACCTCGATATCCTCATAACTTTCGAGGATGGACTGGATGCCCTCTGTGACCATCGGGTGATCGTCGACGATGACGACGCGGGTGGGAGCGTGGGTCATGCCGTTGCCCTTCTTGTTTGGGGGGCCGTCTCGGACTGGCCCTGCGGCGTCAGAAGATGGGTCAGCGGCACCGTGGCCTCGATCTCGGTGCCCTCGGGCGAGGAGCGGATCGCGAACCGCCCGTCGATCTGCTCGATGCGCTCCTGCATGTTGCGCAGGCCGAGCCCGCCGCCCGCGCTCGCGCGTGAGGCGTCGATGCCACAGCCGTTGTCGGTGATGCGCAGCGTCCCGCCCCTTGCGTGGCCGCGCAGGTCGATATGGACGTGCGTCGCGGCGGAATGGCGCTCGATATTGGTGAGCGTCTCCTGCGCCACGCGGTAGAGCGCGATCTTGGCTTCCTCGTCCAGCCGGTTGCGAAACACCACGGTCGCGAATTCGGTCTCGATGCCGGTGCGGCGGCCGAAATCCTCTGCCAGCGCCTTGAGCGCGGGGCCGAGGCCGAGATCGTCGAGCGCGCCGGGGCGCAGGTCCCGGCTGATGCGGCGCACCTCCTGGATGGCGGTGGAGAGATGCGCGGCCCCGCGGTCGAGCGTATCCTCTGCGCGCGCATCGCCCGCGGCCAGCCGCCTGCGCGCGGTTTCCAGCGCGTAGCGCACCCCCACGAGCATCTGGCTGATGCCGTCGTGCAATTCGCGCGCGACGCGCCCGCGCTCTTCCTCCTGCGCGTCGAACACACGCTGTGTCAGCATCTTGAGCTTGGCATTCGCGAGGCGGCGCTCGCGGATGGTGATGAAGAGGCCGGTCACGAAGACAAAGATGAGCGCGAGCATCGTCGCCCCGCCGACATAGAGAAAGGTGCGCTGCACGCGCGTCTCCACTTGCTGGCGCGAGGCGGCGACCGCCGCGATCACGTCGTCGATGAATACCCCCGTGCCGATCGCCCATCGCCAGTCCTGAAGCCCGATGACATAGGCCACCATCTGCGTGCGCTCGCCGGTCGAGGGCTTGGGCCAGATGAAGCTGTGATAGCCCCCGCCCGAGCGCGCCAGCCGGATGAGCTCGTCGGTGACGGGCACGCCCGACGAATCCTCCAGCCCGGTCCAGTTGCGCCCGATCAACTCGGTGCGCCTGGGGCTGACGAGGTTGGTGCCGTCATAGTCGAAGACGAAGAAGTAGCCATCCTGCCCGTAGAGCATGGCGGCGAGGATCTGGCTGACCTGCTCCATCGCCTCGCGGTCGTCGGGGGCGGCGCGGCCATAGATGTTGATGAAGGCGGTGCGCGCGATGGAGATGTAATTCTTCAGCTCCGCGCGCTTGGCCGAGATGAGCTGCGCCTCCAGGGTTTCGATCTCGCGCTCGGCCATCTGCCGCGCCTGCAACGTGACCACGACCGAGATGGCCACCGCCGTCAGGATCAGCGGCAGGGTGGCGAGCAGAAACAGCTTCTGCCCATAGTTGAGCCTTGCGGTGGTGAGCCAGCCTTTCATACGAAAGCGATAAGGCCAAACCGGTGCCATTTCCAGCCTTTTGCCGCGGGGGGCGGCCCCGGTCGCGCCTCGGTCAGGTTCCGGTCGCGCGGGGTCAGCGGTCGGGATCGTGCCACTCGGCCTCGGGCACCTCGCGCCGCCTGAGCCGCAGGGCCAGGCCAAGCGCCACGCCCACGCCAATGGCCAGAGTGAGATCCGTCAGCACCGTGAGCACCAGCGTGATCAACAATAGCCCCTGATCCGAGCGCCGCGCCGCCAGGTGGCGGTGCCAGTGCTGCGGCTCGGACATGTTCCATGCGGTGATGAGCAACAGCCCCGCCAGCGCGGGCATGGCCAGGAACCCCGCGAGCGGCGCCGCGAGCAGCATCACGAGCAGGATGACGACGGCATGGATCATCCCGGCCACCGGCGTCCTGCCGCCCGCGTGGACATTGGTGGCGGTGCGCGCGATGGCCCCGGTCACCGGCAGCCCGGCAAAGAGCGCCGCGCCTGTGTTGGCCACGCCATTGGCGATCACCTCGGCATTGGGACGGGTGTTGCCGCCGATCATCCGGTCGGCAACAGAGGCCGACAGGAGCGATTCCACCCCGGCGAGAAAGGCGATGACGAGCGCCGAGGGCAGCAGTTCGGTCATCCGCTGAAGGCTGATCTCCGGTATCTGCGGCCAGGGCAGGGTATTGGGCAGCGCGCCAAAGCGCGACTGCAACGTGTCCACGGGCAGGTCCAGCAGCACGACCGCCCCGGAACAGAGCGCCATCGCCACGATCAATCCCGGAAAGCGCGGGGCGAGACGGCGCAGCGCGACGATCATCGCCAAGGTGCCGCCCCCGACCGCGAGCGCACGCGGATCAAAGGTGTCGCGCGCCTGCCAGAGCGCGGTCAGCTTGGGCAGGAAATCGGCGGGCAGGTCCGTCGCGGACAGGCCGAAAAGGTCGCGCAACTGGCTGGTGGCGATGATGATGCCGATGCCGATGGTAAAGCCGCTGATCACCGCCTCGGGGATGAGCCGGATAAGGCTGCCGACGCGGAAATATCCGGCGATCACAAGGATCAGCCCCGCCATCAGCGTTGCCAGCACCAGACCGTCATGGCCGTGCTCGGCGATCACCCCGTAGACGACGACGATGAAGGCCCCGGTCGGCCCGCCGATCTGCACCCGGCTGCCGCCGAGCGCCGAGAGAAGGAAGCCGCCGATGATCGCCGTGGTCAGCCCGGTCGCGGGCGGCGCACCCGACGCGATGGCGATGGCGATGCTGAGCGGCAGGGCCACCGTGGCGACGGTGATCCCGGCCATGAGGTCGGCCCGGAACAGCGCGGCGGTATAGCCGGGCAGTGTGGTGAGGATTTTCGGCTTCATGACCGTGTTGAACACCCGCGCCCGCGCGCGTGCAAGGCGGAATCGACAGGGGAAGGATGTGACAAAAATCCGTGTGACTACGCAGTAATCGGTATTTGCAGGTTGCGAATCGCGGGCTAAGGTCAGCGCACTTTAACGATCCGCGGAACGTCCGGGAGAGGGGCGGCCGCTCAAAAATGGGGAGGGAACCATAATGGATCGCCGTTCGTTTCTGAAAAATACCGCGATTGGCGGCGGGGCTGCCGCCGCCGCTGCCGGAACGCTGGCTGCGCCTGCCATCGCGCAGGGCAACCGCACGCTGACGATGGTCACCACGTGGGGCCGCGGCCTTGCCGGTGTGTTCGACGCCGCGCAGCGCGTGGCCGACACCATCACCAGCATGAGCGATGGCAGCCTCACGGTCGATGTCAAAGGCGCGGGCGAACTCGTCGGCGCGTTCGAGGTGTTCGACGCCGTGACCGCAGGTCAGGCCGATATGTATCACGGGGCCGATTACTATTTCGTCGGTCAGCACCCGGCCTATGCCTTCTTCACCTCCGTGCCCTTCGGCATGACCGCGCAGGAACTGGTGAACTGGTATTACCACGGCGACGGCGCGGGCTTCCACGACGAGCTGGGCCAGATCTTCGGGCTCAAGTCGTTCCTCGCGGGCAATACCGGCGCGCAGGCGGGCGGCTGGTTCGCCAAGGAGATCAAGGGCCCCGAGGATTTCAACGGCCTCAAGTTCCGCATGCCGGGCCTGGGCGGCAAGGCGCTGGGCAAGCTGGGCGCGAGCGTCCAGAACCTGCCCGGCTCGGAAGTCTACCAGGCGCTCGCTTCGGGGGCCATCGACGGCACCGAGTGGATCGGACCCTGGGCCGACGAAAAGGCCGGCTTCCAGGAGATCACCAAGACCTACTACACCGCCGGTTTCCACGAGCCGGGGGCGGGTCTGGCGATCGGCATGAACCGCGAAGTGTTCGAGAGCCTGAGCGCGCCGCAGCAGAAGATGGTCGAGATCGCCTGCGCCGAGGCGCATCAGTGGAACCTCGCGCAGTTCCTGGCCAACAATGGTGCCGCGCTTCAGCGCCTGCAATCGGCGGGCGTCAAGACGCTGGAATTCCCCGACAGTGTCTGGGATGCCTTCGGCCGGGCGTCCAACGAGGTCCATCAGGAAAACATGGGCGACGAGCTCTACAAGCGCGTGTATGACAATTACATGGCGTCGATGGCGTCCTCGTCCTCGTGGATCCAGAAATCCGACGGTGCCTATACCGCACAGCGCGACCGCGTGCTGGGCTGACGCCTGTCGCCGGTGGCTAACGGCGCGGGCCCCGGGGTATCCGGGGCCTGCGCGCATACCCGGCAGGGGCAAGCGCCCGCGCGGATTATCGCGGGCGCGAGGGGGGAAACATGATCGACGCAGTCCTGTGGTTTTTCCAGAACCTCGCGATGGCCTTCGTGAACTTTGGCTACGCGGTCACGCATCCGGGCCTCTGGCTCGACTGGTCCGACAAGCAGGCCATCATGCGGGTGGTCTATTACGGCGGGTCGGTCGAGCTGTTCTTCGTGGTGTTCACCACCTTCCTCGTGCTGACCGGCATCGGCCTCTGGCGCAGCGGCTTCATGTGGGGCTGTGTGCGGGCGCTCGAAGGCTTTGCCAACACGGTTGGCCGCCTCGTGGCCTGGGCGGGCCTCGTCATGGTGATCCAGCAGATCGTCATCGTTTTCGTGCAGCGGATATTCGCGCGGCCCGACATCGTGCTGGGCGTCGGCATACCGCTGGAATTCGACATCAGCTGGTGGGCCGAGGAACTCAAGCTCTACAACGCGATGGTGGTGGCGCTGTGCTGCACCTACACGTTCGTGCAGGGCGGGCATGTGCGGGTCGACCTGATCTATGCCCAGGTCAGCCACCGCGCCAAGCGCGGGATCGACATGGTGGGCAGCCTCGTCTTCATGATGCCGATGGCGGTGCTCATCTGGATGTATGGCTGGTTCTTCCTGTGGCGCAACCTGATCGTGCCCAAGCCATCGGCCTCCGACACCATTGACCGGCTGCTCCTGAAGGCGCGGGCGCTGCGCTGGAACGTCGAGACCATCGGGTTCAGCCCCAACGGGTTCAACGGGTATTTCCTGTTCAAGGTGCTGCTTGTGTTCTTCGCCGGCATGATCTTCCTGCACGCGATGGCGTTCTTCTGGCGCTCGCTGCTGGAATACCGCGAGGGGCTGGACAGCACCGACAAACATCTCGACCGCGACACGCTGGGCGCGGGCGAAGAAGCCTATGAAGGCACGCATTAAAGGGGCGGGTGAGACATGTTATTCGGACTTGACGGCGTCGAGATCGGCCTGATCATCGTGTTCCTGTGCCTGTTCGGGGGGATCCTCTCGGGCTTTCCGGTGGCCTTTGCCATCGGCGGCGCGGGGATCGTTTCCTTCGCGATCATCGCCGGGCTCGACAGCGCGGGGCTCTTGATCCACCAGGCCATAGATACGTCGAGCGAGGCGTATAACGCCCTCGTCGCCGGCGGCGCGCGGCCAGAGTCGATCTCGGTCTTCCGATACCCCGAGCTGCCGCGCAACGGCATGCCGGTGTTCCCGCAAGGGTGGGAGACGGCGCTCGACCGCAATATCTCTTTCATCGTCAACCGCATCAACGAGCGCGTTCTGGCGGGCGCGGCGATCGAGACGCTGCTCGCGGTGCTGATGTTCGTGATGATGGGCATCACGCTGGAGCGGTCCAAGATCGCCAACGACCTGCTCACCACGATGGCGCGGGTGTTCGGGCCGCTGCCCGGCGGCCTCGCGGTGTCGGTGGTGGTGGTGGGCGCGTTCCTCGCCGCCTCGACCGGGATCGTCGGCGCGACGGTGGTGACGATGGGGCTGCTCAGCCTGCCGACCATGCTGCGCAACGGCTATTCCCCGCAGATCGCCACCGGGGTGATCGCGGCCTCGGGCACGCTGGGACAGATCATCCCGCCGTCGATCGTGATCGTGCTTCTGGGGACGCTGGCGGGCGATCTCTATTCCGTGGCGCAGGAGAACCGCGCGCAGCTTGCCGGCTGCTCGGACGCGCTCACCTACCTGGGCGAGCCCGCCGTGGTGTCGGTGGGCACGCTGTTTCAGGCGGCGCTCTTGCCCGGCATCCTGCTGGCGCTGCTCTATGCGCTCTATGCCTTTGGCTACGCGCTGCTGAACCCCTCGAAGGCCCCGGCGGTGCAGCTTTCCGCTCGCAGCGGCGAGCCGATCACCCGCGCCGAGCGCTTCACCTGGTTCGTGGGCGTGCCGGTGGCGCTCATCGCGGGCACGATGCTGTTGTCGTCGCTGGGCGTGGTCGGCTCGCAGGGCCTGCGGGTGGACACGTTTACCGACATGGGCGAGACCGCCTCGCTGCGCACCAATGTGAGCGAGGAATGCCGCGCCTCGATGATCGAGCTGCACGGGCAGGCGGCCTGGGACGAGGCGGTGGCCGAGCAACAGGCCATCGACGAGGCGGGCGGGGTGGAACAGAGCGTGCGCCTCAGCCCCGAGCGGATCGCGGAGCTGCGCGCCGAGAAGGCGGCGAATGCCGCGCCGATCGGAACCGGCGTGGCCACGATCATGGTGATGCTGGGGCTGGTGCTGGCGCTGGCGCGGGGCGTGTCGCCCTCGGCCTCGCCTGCGCCGCTGCTCGTCGGCGCGCTCGGTATCGTGCTGGGGCTTCTGGCCGACATTCTCCTCATCTCGCCGACGATGTCCTCGGGGGCGACATGGCTGATCCTCGCGATCCCGATGGGGCTTGTCCTCTATGGCTGTGCCCACGGTGCTGTGCGGCTGGCGGGCCACGAGCTCATCCGCGTGGTGTTCCCGCCGCTGGTCTTGATCGTGGCGGTGCTGGGCTCGATCCTGGGCGGCATCACCAACCCCACCCCCGCCGCAGCACTCGGCGCGGGCGGGGCGATCATGCTGGCCGCCTACCGCAAGCTGCGCGACCAGGACCGCTCGCCGCGGATCATCCTGTTCTCCACCTTGGCGATCGTGCTGGCGATCCTGATCGGCATCAATTTTGACCTGCGGATCAATCTGGAGGAGGTCGGCTTCGAATCCTGGATTGCGTTCATCTTCGCCTATGGCGCCTATCTCTACGCGCTCTTTGGCCTGTTCTTTGCCTGCTGGGTGCTCTTTACCGGCGGCGTGCTCAGCCCGGTGGTGCGCGAGACCGCCAAGGTCACGAGCATGGTGTTCACCATCCTGATCGGCTCTCAGCTTCTCAATCTCGTGGTGATCTCGTTCGGGGGCGAGGAATATATCCAGCAATTCCTCAAGAGCTTCGACAACGAGTTCAAGGTGTTCCTGATCGTGATGCTGGTGCTGTTCTTCCTGGGCTTCGTGCTCGACTTCCTCGAAATCATCTACATCGTGATCCCGATCGTCGGCCCGGTGATTTACGGCGGCAGCTTCGATCCGAAATGGGTGACGATCATGATCGCGGTGAACCTTCAGACCTCGTTCCTGACACCGCCGTTCGGCTTCGCGCTGTTCTACCTGCGCGGGGTGGCCCCGAGGGAGGTGACGACCGCGCACATCTATGCGGGGGTGTTTCCCTTCGTGCTCATACAGGTGGTGGGGCTGGCGATCCTGTGGTTCTTCCCCGATATCGTGACCATCCTGCCGTACCTGATGGGGTGAGGCGATAGGCAAAGGGGGCCGGTCACACCCGGCCCCCGCAGCCCTCAGCCCTCAGCCGGGCAGCTTGACCCGGCGCAGATAGGGCAGATCGGCATCGAAATCGCCGAATTTCTCGCGCGCCGCCGCGTCATCGACCGACGGCGGCACGATCACGTCCTGCCCGACGGTCCAGTCGGCGGGCGTGGCCACACCATGCTTCACCGTGGTCTGAAGCGCGTCCAGCGCGCGCAGCACCTCGGCGAAATTGCGGCCCACGGTCATCGGGTAGGTCATCATCAGCTTCACCTGCTTGTCCGGTGCGATGATGAACACGCTGCGCACCGTGGCGCTGTCGGCGGGGGTGCGCCCCTCGGGCAGATAGGCTTCGGCGGGCAGCATCCCGAACGCCTTGGACACCTCCAGCCCGGCATCGGCGATGATCGGGAATCCCGGTGCCGCGCGTCCGATCTTCTCGATATCGGCCTTCCACTTGCGATGGTCCTCGGCGCTGTCCACCGAAACGCCGATCACCTTGCAGCCGCGTTTCTCCCACTCGCCGGCAAGCTGCGCGACAACGCCGAACTCGGTGGTGCAAACCGGCGTAAAGTCCTTGGGATGCGAGAACAGGATCGCCCAGTCATCGCCGATCCAGTCATGCAGCGAAAAGCGGCCGAGATCGGTCTCGACGGTGAGGTCGGGGATGGTGTCGTTGATGCGTAAAGTCATGACGATCTCCTTTCGTGATCTCCGGGGTTGCGTATGGCGGGGTCCGAGCAAACCCCGCCCAACCCGGTCGATACGGGCTTGTAGCCCGCCGGTGGCCCTGACAGAGTGGCGTTAATATCACGGAGGTCAACCATGATCGAGAAACGCCAGTTCTACATCGACGGGGCATGGGAGGCGCCGCGTGAAGGCCGCGATCACCCGGTAATCGACCCCTCGACCGAAGAACCCTGCGCGGTGATCGCGCTTGGCGGACAGGCCGATACCGACGCCGCCGTCGCCGCCGCGCGCGCCGCCTTTCCGGCATGGATGGCCACCCCGCCCGCCGCGCGCATCGCCCATGTCGAGAAAATCCTCGAAATCTACGAGACCCGCGCCGAGGATCTCGCGCAGGCGATCAGCATGGAAATGGGCGCGCCCATCGACATGGCCCGCTCCAGCCAGGTGCCCGCCGGAAGCTGGCACACCGCCAATTTCCTCAAGGCCGCGCGCGATTTCGCCTTTGACGCGCCCTTGGGCGACCACGCCCCGAACGACCGCATCATCCACGAGCCGGTGGGCGTCGTCGGCATGATCACGCCGTGGAACTGGCCGATGAACCAGATCACGCTCAAGGTGATCGCCGCCTTGGTGGCGGGCTGCACGATGGTGCTCAAACCGTCGGAGGAATCCCCGCTCGACGCGCTGATATTTGCCGAGATCATCGACGCGGCGGGCCTGCCCAGGGGCGTGTTCAACCTGGTCAACGGCGACGGCGCGGGGGTGGGCAGCCAGCTCTCGGCGCACGCGGATGTCGACATGATCTCCTTCACCGGCTCGGCACGCGCCGGGCGGCTCATCTCCAGATCCGCCGCCGACACGCTCAAGCGCGTCAGCCTGGAGCTGGGCGGCAAGGGCGCCAACCTGATCTTCGGCGACGCCGATGAAAAGGCGGTCAAGCGCGGCGTCCTGCACTGCATGAACAACACCGGCCAGTCCTGCAACGCCCCCACGCGGATGCTGGTTGAGCGCGACCGCTACGACCGTACCGTCGAAGAGGCCGCCGCCATCGCCGAGGGGCTGAAGGTCGGCCCCGCGTCCGAGCCGGGCCGCCATATCGGCCCGGTGGTCAACGCCACGCAGTTCCAGAAGGTGCAGGACCTGATCCAGACCGGGATAGACGAGGGCGCGCGGCTGGTGGCGGGCGGCACCGGGCGGCCCGAGGGCTTCAACAAGGGGTTCTACGTGCGCCCCACCGTGTTTGCCGACGTGACCAACGACATGACCATCGCGCAGGAGGAAATCTTTGGTCCGGTGCTGTCGATCATCCCCTTCGACACCGAGGAAGAGGGCGTGCGGGTCGCCAATGACACGCCCTATGGCCTGACCAATTATGTCCAGACCGGCGATCCGGCGCGCGCCAACCGGCTCGCGCGCGCCCTGCGCTCCGGCATGGTCGAGATGAACGGCAAATCGCGCGGCGCCGGCGCGCCCTTCGGAGGAATGAAGCAGTCGGGCCACGGGCGCGAAGGCGGCAAATGGGGCATCGAGGATTTCCTCGAGGTCAAGGCCGTGTCGGGCTGGACGCCCGGCGCCTGATACGGTGAGCGAGCACGCCTTTGTCCTCCACCTCGTGCGCGCCTCGGCGCGTCGCGAGAACGCGCAGGCACTGCTTGCAGAATGCGGGATGACGGCCGAGATATGGGCCGCCGTCGACGGGCGCGCCATGTCCTCGACCGACCTTGCGGCCTGTGTCGGCGCGCGGCTGTTCGCACCCGTCTACCCGTTCGGGCTCGGGACCGGCGAGATCGGCTGCTTTCTCAGCCACCGGCAGATATGGGCCGAAATCCTGCGCCGCGACCTGGCCTCGGCACTCATCATCGAGGATGACGCCGGGCTCGTGCCCGAGACATTTGCCGCCGCGCTGGCGCTGGCACGCGATCACGTTGCCGACCTGGGCTACGTGCAATTCCAGACGCGCCCGCCGCAGGGCCCGGCCACCGTGGTGGACACCAACGGCCCGGCGACGCTCTCAGTGCCACGCGTGGCCGGGCTGCGCACCACCGCGCAGATGGTGAGCCGGGCGGCCGCCGAGCGGCTGCTGCACCTTTCCGAGGCGTTCGACCGGCCCGTGGACACCTTTGTCCAGAGCCATTGGCACACCGGGATGCGTCCTGCCGCGATCTACCCTTCGGGCATCACCGATATCGCCGACCGGCTCGACGGCTCGACCATACAGGGTGGCGTGCGCACGCCGTTCCAACAGGCCGGGCGGGAATGGGCGCGGCTGCGCTATCGCTGGGCGGTGATGCAGGCGTCGCGGCACAGCGCCGCCCCGGCGCAGGGCGGCCTTGGATGATCGTGGCGCGGCTGTTCGGGGGCTTGGGCAACCAGCTTTTCCAGTATGCCGCCGGGCGCGCGCTTGCCGACCGTCTCGGCTGTGGGCTGGCGCTCGACCCCCGTTATCTCGGCGGCGCGCGCGCGTGCGGAATGGGGCATTTCGCGCAGGCCCGCTACCTCTCGGACGCCGCCTTGCCGCCTGCCAAATCCGACGGGCTGCTGCGCTACGGGTTCTGGCGGTGCTTCGGGCGCGATCCGCGCTTTCACCGCGAGCGCGGGCTCGGCTTCGACGCGGATTTCCTCGACCTGCCCGACGGCGCCTACCTGCACGGCTACTGGCAGTCCGAGCGATATTTTGCCGCCATTGCCGACCGGCTGCGCGACGACCTTGCCTTCACCACCCCGCTCGATCCCGCCAATGCCGAGATGGCGGCGCGGATCGACGCCGCACCCCGCGCCGTCTCGGTACACGTCCGGCGCGGCGATTACCTCGCCTCGGGCAGCTACGCCGCCTGCCCACCGGAATATTACGCTCGGGCCATCGACCGGCTGACCGGCGATCTCGGCGACCCGCTCACCTGCTTCGTCTTTTCCAACGATCCCGCCTGGGCGCGCGACAACCTCGATCTCGGGGCCGAGCAGGTCGTGGTGGACATCAACGACGAGACGCGCGGCGCGTTCGACATGCACCTGATGTCGCGCTGCGCGCATCACGTCATCGCCAATTCCACATTCTCGTGGTGGGGGGCGTGGCTCGATCCGGGGCCGGACAAGCGGGTGATCGCACCGGCCAACTGGTTCGGCACGGCCAGGCTGTCGAACCCCGACCTGATCCCCCAGGGCTGGGCCCGGCTCTGAGGCGCGCGGGGCTTCCCCCGCCAGGTGAAACCAACTAGACCCGGCGCCATGATGACATCCTTGCCAGACCTCTCCGACGCGCGCTTCCTGCCCGAGACCGTGCACAAGCGCGACGCCTTTTCCGAGACGGTTTCGGGCCGTCTCGACGGGGTGGCGGATTTCCCGGTCGTGCTGCGCAAGCTCGACGGGGTGCCGCTCTGGGCGCGCCCGGTGGCGTGGTGGCTGGCGCGCAAGGAGGCGCGCGCGCTGCGCGCGGTGGCGGGGATCGAGGGCTGCCCGCTGCTGATCCGCGCCGACCGCACCGGCCTCTTGCGAAGCTGGACGCAGGGCACCCCCCTGCACCTCGCCCGGCCCGCCGACGCCGCGTGGTATCGCGACGCCCGCCGCCTCTTGCGCGAGATGCGGCGCCGGGGCGTCACCCATAACGACATCGCCAAACCGCAGAACTGGCTGATGACACCCGAGGGCCGCGCGGCGGTGATCGACTTTCAGCTTGCCTCGCTCCACCCCCGGCGCGGGCCGCTGTTTCGCCTCATGGCGCGCGAGGATCTGCGCCACCTGCTCAAGCAAAAGCGTGCCTACGCCCCCGGCCTGCTCACGCCGTCCGAGCGCCGGATGCTGGCGCGCAAGGCGTGGCCCGCGCGGCTGTGGATGGCCACCGGCAAGCGCGCCTACAATTTCATTACCCGCCGGCTGATGAACTGGTCCGACGGCGAGGGCACAGAGGACCGGGCGGACCGTGACGGCCCCGGCCTGCGCGCGGCGCTCATGGCCGACGCCAACGTGCGCGAGGTGGCGCTGTGCACCTACGCCATGCCCGCGCACGGGGTGGGGCTCTACGTCTTCGTCGAGACCGGGCTCGAC
>JADQCC010000271.1:0-12596 GCA_016278295.1 Roseovarius sp.
CTCAACCTGACCACGCCACCGGACAAACCCGGCGCTTATGATTGCTTCACCCCACCGCTCGCCCCCTTAACCCCACCCATCGCCAGAATCCCCACCGGCGCAATACCGACAGGATACCGACGCGATACAGCCCGTAAAATTCCCGTGGTTTCCGCGCGTTAACCCCGATTCGCCGCCCTCCGCCAGAATCCGACACGGGCATGTCGAAAACGCGCTGGCCTTCCGGGCGGCACCTGCGATGCTGAGGGCGTCATGCGCCTGATCATCTCCTTCGCCGCCCTGTTCCTCTCGGTCGTCCTGCTACAGCTTTCCAACGGCGGTGTCGGCCCGCTCGATGCCCTCTCCGGCCTCGCGCTCGACTACACCACCGCGCAGATCGGCCTCTTGGGCTCGGCGCATTTTTTCGGTTTCTTTCTAGGGTGTTGGTGGGCGCCACGCCTGATGGGGACGGTCGGCCACAGCCGCGCCTTCGCCGCCTTTACCGCCGCCGGGGCCATCGGCCTATTGGGCCACATGATGGTCACAGACCCCTATGCCTGGGCCGCCATGCGGGTGGCGTCCGGCCTCTGCGTGGCCGGGTGCTACACGGTGATCGAGGCATGGCTACAGGCCAAGGTCACCAACGCCACCCGCGGCCGCACGATGGGCGTCTACCGGGTGGTCGACATGGGCGCCTCTCTGGCCGCCCAACTGCTCATCTCGGTGCTGCCTCCCGCCACGTATTTTTCCTATAATCTCATGGCCTTGCTGTGTTGCGCGGCGCTCCTGCCGCTGACCCTGTCGCGCCTGCGCCAGCCCGAGACCCCCGCCGCCCCGCGTTTGCGCCCGATGCTCCTGGTAGCCCGCTCGCCGCTCGCCACGGCGGGGGTTCTGGTCGCCGCCCTCTCGTCGGCCTCGTTCCGCATGGTCGGCCCCCTCTACGGCCAGCAGGTCGGCCTCGCCGTGGACCAGATCGCCGGGTTCCTCGCGGTGTTCGTCCTGGGGGGTGCTGTGGCGCAATACCCGGTGGGATGGCTGGCCGACCGCTACGACCGCCGCTGGGTGTTGATCGGGCTGTCCCTGGCGGCGATCGTGTCGAGTGTCACGACCGCCATGACCCACGATCTGGGCACCGCGGGCGTGCTGGCAACGGCCTTCTTCTTCGGCCTCACGACCTTTCCGATCTACTCGGTCTGCGCGGCCCATGCCCATGATTTCGCTGACAGTTCCGAGCGGGTGGAGCTGTCGGCGGCGCTGATGTTCTTCTTTGCCGTGGGGGCAATGGCGGCGCCGCTCATGGCCTCTGCGCTGATCGACCGGTTCGGCCCGGGGGCCATGTTTGCCATGATCGCAGCCGGGCATGCCGGGCTGGTGCTTTTCGGTCTCATGCGGATGCGCGCGCGGCCCGCGGCCGAGGCGCGCACCCCCTATGTCTGGGCCCCGCGCACCTCGTTCCTGATCGGGCGTCTGACCGGGCGCAGCCGCGACCGCGACTGAGCGCCTCAGCCCTCGCGCGCGTCCTCCGCCGCGCTTTCCTCGGCGGTCTCCACGTACCATTCCTGCGCCGCCGCCAGCGCCACCGGCGAGCCCGTCGGCGACACGCCCACATAGGCCCCGGTCTCATCCACCGGCACCCCGGGGCGGCAGGTCATCCGCCACGTGGCATGGGCGGCGATGAGCGCGAACAGCGCCGCCAGAAACAGCCAGAACCCGTGCGGCCCGACGATATCCATCAACTGCCCGGTCACGATCGGCCCGGCGATCGCACCCATCCCGTAGACGAAAACCAGCCCGCCCGACGCAGAAGCCATGTCCTCGACCTCGAGAAAGTCGTTGGTATAGGCGATGAAAAGTGAATACAGCGGCGAGGCCATGCCCCCCATGACAAAGCCCAGCACCAGCAGCGTTTCGAAATCGACACCGAGGAATGCCCCCACCCCGGTGCTGAGCGCGCCCACCACCGCCACCCCGAGGATCAGCCAGCGCCGGTCCATCCGGTCAGACAGCCACCCGATGGGCATCTGGAACACCACCGCCCCGGCAAAAATGGCGGCGACGAATCCGCTGATCTGCGCCACGCTCAGCCCCGCCTGTGCGCCATAGACCGAGGCCATGCCGAACTGTGCCGCGAAGATGCCGCCGAGGATCAGCATCCCCACGCTCGCCAGCGGCGAGCTGTCATAGAGCCGACGCAGGGTCATCGGCTTGTCGGTCTCGAAGGCGGGCGTCGGCGAGGCCGACAAGAGGATCGGCGCAAAGCTCAGCGACACGAGGATCGAGGGCACCACGAACAGCAGGTAGCCGCCTGCATCACCGAGATTCATCAGCCCCTGCGCCGCGATGATCCCCGAGGTCTGGGCGATCATGTAGGCCGAGATGATCTTGCCGCGCGTGGTATTTGTGGCGGCGTTGTTGAGCCAGCTTTCGGCGGTTACGTAGACCCCGGCGAGGCAAAACCCCAGCAGCACCCGGATCACCGTCCAGCTATAGGGATCGGTCAGCACGGGGAACGCGATCAGCCCCGCCGAGAGGAACGAGCCCAGCGCGGCAAAGACCCGCACATGCCCCACCCGGCGGATCAACTCGGGCGTCGCCCGGCTGCCGGCGAGAAATCCCACGAAATAGGCCGAGGTGATGATCGACAGCTCCAGCGTGCCAAAACCCTCGATGCCGCCGCGCACACCCATGAGCGTGGCCTGCATCCCGTTGCCGATCATGACCAGCATCATGCCCAGCAGCAGCGCCCAGACCGAGCCGATAACCTTGAACATCGCGGCGATTCCCTCTCGGCTGATGGCCCGTTCTCGCCCGCGCCGCTACACCGCCGCACGGGCCGCGTCAAACTGGATTCGACCCTGCGCGCAATGCGGTGCAGACATGCGCAAATATGCGGTACGCGGGAGCACGGCCTCTGGCCCTTTGGGCACGGGGCGGTTAAACGCGGGAAAAGCAGTTCCAGGCGACAAAGGCAGTCCGGCACGATGGCACGTCACCTCATCACCTCGGCGATCCCCTATATCAACGGGATCAAGCATCTCGGCAACCTCGTGGGATCGCAGCTTCCCGCCGATCTCTACGCGCGCTATCTGCGCGGGCGCGGTCACGAGGTGCTCTATCTCTGCGCCACCGACGAGCACGGCACCCCTGCCGAGCTTGCCGCCGCCAAGGCGGGCAAGCCGGTGGACGAGTATTGCGCCGAGATGTGGGCGGTGCAGAAACGGCTCTCCGACGGATTTCGCCTCGGCTTCGATCATTTCGGACGCTCTTCCAGCCCGCAGAACTGCCGCCTGACCCAGCATTTCGCCGCGCGTCTGCACGCGGCCGGCCTGATCGCCGAGGTGAGCGAGAAACAGGTCTATTCCGCGGCTGATGGCCGCTTTCTTCCAGATCGCTACATCGAGGGCACCTGCCCCAATTGCGGCTATGACAAGGCCCGCGGAGATCAGTGCGAGAACTGCACGAAGCAGCTCGATCCGACCGACCTGATCGACCCGCGCTCGGCCATCTCGGGTTCGACCGATCTCGAGGTGCGCGAGACCCGCCACCTCTACCTGCGTCAGTCGGTGATGCGCAGCGCGCTCAGCGACTGGATCGACACCAAGGTCGACTGGCCGGTGCTGACCACCTCGATCGCGCGCAAATGGCTCAACGATGGCGAGGGCTTGCAGGATCGCGGCATCACCCGCGATCTCGACTGGGGCATCCCGGTGCAATTCGAGGGCGCGCCGTGGTCGGGCATGGAGGGCAAGGTCTTCTACGTGTGGTTCGACGCGCCCATCGAGTACATCGCCTGCGCCGCAGAATGGGCCGAGGCACAGGGGTTGGAGGCCAAAGCCTGGGAACGCTGGTGGCGCACCGACAAAGGCGCCGCGGATGTGCGCTACACCCAGTTCATGGGCAAGGACAACGTGCCATTTCACACGCTCTCCTTTCCGGCGACACTGATGGGCGCGAACCATGACGGGTCCGAGCCGTGGAAGCTCGTCGATTACATCAAGTCGTTCAACTACCTCAATTATGACGGCGGACAGTTCTCCACCAGCCAGGGGCGCGGCGTGTTCATGGACGACGCGCTCGATATCCTGCCCGCCGATTACTGGCGCTGGTGGCTGCTGAGCCATGCGCCCGAGAATTCCGACAGCGAATTCACCTGGGAGAATTTCCAGGCATCGGTGAACAAGGACCTCGCCGACGTACTGGGCAATTTCGTCTCCCGCGTGACCAAGTTCTGCCGCTCGAAATTCGGCGAACAGGTGCCTGGGGAGGGCAGCTACGGCCCACAGGAACAGGCGCTCATCGACCGGCTTTCGGCGCGGATCGGGGACTACGAGGCGCATATGGAGGCGATCGATATCCGCAAGGCGGCCAGCGCGCTGCGCGCGATCTGGGTCGAGGGCAACGAATACCTGCAAGAGGCCGCGCCGTGGGCCACCTTCAAGGAAGAGCCCGGGCGCGCGGCGGCGCAAATCCGGCTGGCGCTCAACCTCGTGCGGCTCTACGCCGTGCTGTCCGCGCCCTTTATCCCCGACGCGGCGCAAGCAATGCTGGCGGCGATGAAGACCGACGATAAAAGCTGGCCCGACGACGTTCCCGCCGCGCTCGACGCGCTCAGGCCCGGGCACGGGTTCGAGGTGCCCGAGGTGCTGTTTGCCAAGATCTCCGACGAGGCGCACGAGGACTGGCAGGCGCGATTTTCTGGCACGCGGGGCTGAGGGGGCAGCGGCGCATTCCTGGCCTTGAGCAGGCCTTGGAATGACCCGCGCGAGTGCCCGGCCGCGGATCGGGGCATCCAGGGGAACACCACCAGCGGCGCGAACGCCGCCTCACCCTCCGGGGCTGATAAAACCTGATCACCCTCCCGCGAGACCTTAACGCTCAAATACGTGAGTGTTCTGCTGGCAAGAACACAGGCTTCCTTCGACGGTCACACCCGGACGCCGCGACGCCCCGCGAGATCGGTGAAGAACTGCCACGCCACGCGACCGGAGCGCGCGCCACGGGTGGCCTGCCATTCGATCGCCTCGGCGCGCAGGGTGTCGTCGTCGATCTCGACCCCGTAGGCATCGCAATAGCCGCGGATCATCGACAGGTAGGCATCCTGATCGCAGGGGTGGAAGCCGAGCCACAGCCCGAACCGGTCCGAGAGCGACACCTTTTCCTCGACCGCCTCGGAGGGGTTGATCGCGGTGGAGCGTTCGTTCTCGATCATGTCGCGGGGCATCAGGTGGCGGCGGTTGGAGGTGGCGTAGAACAGCACGTTCTCGGGCCGCCCCTCGATCCCGCCGTCGAGCACGGCCTTCAGTGATTTGTAATGCTCGTCGTCGTGGCCGAAGCTGAGATCGTCGCAGAACAGCAGGAAGCGCGCATCCGAACCACGCAGAAGATTGAGCAGGCGGCCCACCGAGGGCAGATCCTCGCGCTGCAATTCCACGATCTTGAGCGGCAGTCCCCCGGCCTGTACGGCGGCGTGCACGGCCTTGACGAGGCTCGATTTCCCCATGCCGCGCGCGCCCCAGAGAAGCGCGTTGTTGGCGGGCAGGCCGCGGGCGAACTGGCGCGTGTTCTCCAGCAGGGTATCGCGCGCCCGGTCGATCCCCACGAGGAGCGACATGTCCACCCGGCTGACCGTCGCGACGGGTTCCAGCCGGTCGGGCGACACATGCCAGACGAAGGCATCGACCGCGTCGAAATCCGGTGCGGTGAGCGGCGCGGGGGCCATCCGCTCCAGCGCCGCGGCGATCCGGTCGAGCGGGTCGGTCGTCATTCAGGTCTTGTCCTTGTCCTCGCCGGCCCCGGCGAGCGGATCGTCGTCAACATCTTCGTCGTCCGCACCGTCCTCGTCGTCGTCATCCTCGAACCAAAGGCCCTGCGCGCGCAGTTCCGCCTCGCGCTTCTTCTCGACGCGGGCGACAAGCTGGATCGACACCTCGTAGAGGCCGTAGACCACGACGAAGAGGATGATCTGGGTGATGACATCCGGCGGCGTCACCAGCGCGGCGAGGAGCAGGATGCCCACCACCGCGTATTTGCGCACCGAGCGCAGGCCCGGCGCGCTCACCAGCCCCGCCTTGCCCATCAGCGTGAGCAGAACCGGAAGCTGGAAGCACAGGCCAAAGGCAACGATAAACTTGACCGTGAGGTTGAGATATTCCTGCGCCGAGCCCTGGAACACCACGGAGAGCGGCGCGGCATTCTGCCCGCCCTCCACGGCCTCGCCTTCGCCGCCGAACTGCTGGAAGCCGAGGAAGAAGTCATAGGCCAGTGGCGTGACGACGTAGAAGGCAAACGCCGCGCCAAGAAAGAACATGAACGGGGACGCGATGAGGAAAGGCAGGAACGCGCCCTTTTCCGAGCGGTATAGCCCCGGCGCCACAAAGCGCCACATCTGGTTGGCGATATAGGGAAAGGCGAGGATGAACCCGCCCAGAAGCGAGACCTTGATCGCGACGAAGAAGCCCTCTTGCGGCGAGATGAAGATCAGGTCGCAATCCTGCCCCCGATCGGCCAGCACCTGACAGAGCGGCGCGGTGAGGAAATTGAAGATCGGGGTGGCGATGGTGAAGCAGATCACCATGCCGATGATGAAGGCCACCACGGAATGAATCAGCCGATTGCGCAGCTCTGCCAGGTGTTCGATCAGCGGGGCGCTGCTGTCCTCGAGCTCGTCATCGCGCATGCTCATGCCTTGTTCTTGGCCTTGTTCTTGGCCTTGTTCTCGGCCTTGTTCTCGGCCTTGTCGTCGGCGCTGTCATCAGCGGGCGCGGCAGTGGCGGTTTCCGTCGCAGTGTCCGCAGGCGCTGCCTGCGCCTCTGCCTTTGCCTTTTCCTCGGCCTCGGCCTCGGCGGCGAGACGGGCGTTGGCCATTTCGGCGGATTTCTCGCGAATCTTGTCGGCGGCGGCCTGACGCTCGGGATCGAGCGGCAGGCGGGTGGCCTCGTCGATGTCGCGGGTGACGCCGTCGGTGGTCTTCTTGACCTCGTTCATCGCCGTCTTCATCGGATTCGAGGCGGCCCTGAACGATTTCTGGAGATCGCCCACGCCGGACTGATCCGCGGCATCGTTCATAGCGCGGCTGAAATCGCGCGCCATGCCCTTGGCCTTGCCCACGAATTTGCCCAGGGCCTGAAACATGCCGGGCAAATCCTTGGGGCCGACGACGATCAGCGCGACGATGCCGATGAGCAGAAGCTCGGTCCAGCCCAGATCGAACATGGGGGTATCAGACCTTGTCTTTTTCTTTGCCCTTGTCCGCAGGCGTCACGTCGCGCGCGGTCTCGGTGGATTCGGTCTCGTCCTCGAGCTCCTTGGTGCCCTCGGACACGCCTTTCTTGAACGAGGTGATCCCCTTGCCGACCTCGCCCATCAGCGACGAGATCTTGCCGCGCCCGAAGAGCACAAGCACCACCACGGCGATGAGCAGAAGGCCGGGAAGGCCGATATTGTTGAGCATCTCTCTTCTCCCTGGTCACGGGGGACGCGCCCCCGGCAACATCATTGGACTTATCTAGACATTCACCGCGGCGGATGAAAGCACCAATCCGCACCCACCGCCACGAATCCGCGGCGCTCAGTCCTCTCCCTGTGCCTCGGCGCGGCTCTTGCCCGAAACGTTGAGCGCGAGGGTCGCGGCCATGAACGGGTCGAGATCGCCGTCGAGCACGCCCTTGGTATCCGAGGTCTCGTGCCCGGTGCGCAGATCCTTGACCATCTGGTAGGGCTGCAACACGTAGGACCGTATCTGGTTGCCCCAACCCGCGTCGCCCTTGCTGTCATGGGCCTCGTTGATGGCGGCGTTGCGGCGGTCGAGTTCCCGCTGGTAGAGCCGCGATTTCAGCGCCTTCATGGCGATGTCGCGGTTCTGGTGCTGGGATTTCTGGCTGCTTGTGACCACGATGCCGGTCGGAATGTGGGTGATCCGCACCGCCGAGTCGGTGGTGTTGACGTGCTGCCCACCCGCGCCTGAAGAGCGGTAGGTGTCGATGCGGATATCGGCGGGGTTCACCTCGATCTCGATATTGTCGTCCACCACCGGGTAGACCCAGACCGAGGAAAACGAGGTGTGTCGCTTGGCCGCCGAATCGAAAGGCGAGATGCGCACGAGACGGTGCACGCCCGATTCGGATTTCAGCCAGCCATAGGCGTTGTGGCCCGATATCTTGTAGGCGGCGGACTTGATCCCGGCCTCTTCGCCGGAGGATTCCGACTGCAACTCGACGGTATAGCCGCGCTTTTCCGCCCAGCGCACATACATGCGCGCCAGCATCGCCGCCCAATCGCAACTCTCGGTGCCCCCTGCCCCGGCGTTGATCTCCAGGAACGTGTCGTTGGCATCGGCCTCGCCGTCGAGCAGCGCTTCGAGCTCCTTGGCGGCGGCGGTTTTCGCGAGTGCGCGCAGCGCCTCCTCGGCCTCGGCCACCACCTCCTCGTCGCCCTCGGCCTCGCCCAGTTCGATCATGCCAAGCTGATCCTCGAGATCCTGTTTGATGGTGTCATGGGTGGTGAGCGCATCCACCAGCGCCTGCCGGTCGCGCATGAGCTTTTGCGCCTGGGCGGGATCGTCCCAGAGCGTGGGGTCCTCGACCCGGGCGTTGAATTCCTCCAGCCGGTGATGCGCCGTCTCCCACCCGAGCCGCTGGCGCAAAAGCTCCAGCGATTTCTCGATCTCGGTCACAAGGGTCTGGGTCTCGGCGCGCATCGCATCCATCCTGTCGGCTCGGGTGGCGGTGATAGCCCAGCACGCGGGGCTGAACAAGGTGGCCCGGACATGTGAGGCTTCGGGCGGACGGTCGGGGTGTGGTAATGAGCTGCGCATTGGCACCAAGCCGTGCCTGTTCGCTTCAGGCCCAATACACGAGCCTCCCTGTCCCCCCGCTAATTGCCGAACAGGCTGCGCAGGATGGTCTCGATCGGGTTGCCACGGACCACCGGCGCGCGCTGTTGCGGAAGCGGTTCTGACAATCTGGAGCGGGGCGCCGGACGCTGCATCGGCAGGGGCTTGGGCGGCAGGCCCTCGTGGACGCGCGTCATCGTCTCGCGCCAGATCTCGGCGGGCAGCCCGCCGCCCGTAACCCCGGTGAGCGGGGTGTTGTTGTCATAGCCCATCCAGACACCCGCCACGTAATCGGCGGTAAAGCCCAGGAACCACGCATCGCGCGCGGCCTGTGTGGTGCCGGTCTTGCCCGCCGCCTCGCGGCGCGGAAGGCGTGCGCGCTGCCCGGTGCCCGCCTCGACCACGCGGCTCATCATGTAAACGAGTTCGCGCGCCGCGCTTTCGCGGATTACCCGTTCGCCGATCCCGGTCTCGCGCGACATCAGCGGCGTCTGTTCGCCCATGAGCCGCAGCTCGGTCATGCCATAGGGCGTGACCGAAGAACCGCCGTTGAGGATGCCCGCGTAGGCGCCGGTCATTTCCAGCAGGGTGCTCTCGGACACGCCGAGCGCCAGCGCCGGGCCGTCGGCGAGATTGCTTTCGATGCCGAAGTCGCCCGCCACGCGGCGTACCTTGTCGAGGCCCACGCGCTGGGCGATCTTGACCGCGGGCACGTTGATCGACTGGGCCAGCGCCTGCGTGAGCGTCACCCGGCCCTTGTAGTCGCGGCTGTAGTTCTCCGGGCACCAACGGCCCGAGCCGGGGATATTGAGGCAGTAGGGCTCGTCCATCACCACGGTGTTGGGGTCGAGTCCCAGTTCGAGCGCGGTGGCATAGACGAAGGGCTTGAAGGCGGAGCCGGTCTGGCGTTTCGCCATGGTGGCGCGATTGAACGCGCCGATCACGGTCGTGTCGCGCCCGCCGACCATCGCGCGCACCGCGCCGTCCGCCGACATCACCACGATGGCCGCCTGCGCCTCTGATTCGTCGCGCACCCTGTCGGCGAAGACGCTCTTCATCGCCGTCTCGGCGGCGCGCTGGATGCGCTGGTCGAGCGTGGTGCGGATGATGACATCCTCGGTGGTGTCGCGGGTCAGGAACTCGGGCCCCGCCCCCATCACCCAGTCCGCGAAATAGCCGCCGGCCTGCTGCTCTGCCGCCTCCGAGAGTTGCGCGGGGCGGGCCAGCGCCGCCTCGGCCTGGTCCGCGCTCAGATAGCCCTGCCGCCGCATCAACCCGATGACCACCGAGGCGCGGTCCTGCGAGCGGGCCAGATTGGCGGTGGGGGCCAGCGCCGACGGCGCGGTCAGTAGCCCCGCGATCATCGCCGCCTCCGCCGGGTTCAGATCGGCCGCCGACTTGCCGAAATAGCGCTGCGCCGCGGCCTCGGCGCCGTAGGCTCCCGCCCCCAGATACGCGCGGTTGAGATAGATCGTGAGGATCTGATCCTTGGTGTATTTCGCCTCCATCGCCAGCGCGTAGACGGCCTCGCGTACCTTGCGCCAGATCGAGGTGCGCCGACAGTAGGAGATATACTCGGCCTCGCTTTTCCAGCGGGTCTCGTCATAGCTCTCGCCGAAGCACAGCAGCTTGGCGGTCTGCTGCGTGATGGTCGAGCCGCCATTGCCGGAGAGCGGCCCCCGCCCCTCGCTCAGGTTGATGCGGATGGCGCTGGCGATGCCGATGGGATCGACGCCGGGGTGGTAGGGAAAGCGGCGGTCCTCGGTGGCGATGACGGCATTGCGCAAATGCGGGCTGACCGTGTCGACGGTGACGACGCCGCCGAACTGGTCCCCGCGCCATGCGAACACATCGCCGTTACGGTCGAGAAGCGTCACCGAGCCACGCGCGCGCCCGTCCATCAGGGTCTCGTAGGCAGGCAGCGTGGTGTAGGTATAGGCCACGGCGAGCCCGGTAACGAGCATCACGACCACGCCCACGCGCCAGCCGACCCCCCATACCAGCCGCCACAAGAGCCGCAGCACCGCCCGCATCAGCCGCGCCAGCGGGTTGCGCGACCGCGTGCGCCGGGTGCCCTTGCGCGCACGGCCCTTGCCCGCGCGCGGGCGTTTGGGTGCCGCTAGCGGCGGTTTTCGTCGTCCTGAATTGCCCATGCCTGCCCTGCCCGGCCGCGTTTCTCTGCGCGCAGTCTAGCGCGGGCACACAGGAATGTAGAGCCCCCGGGCCACGCTGCATGCGTTCTCATTTTGCCCAAAATTCAGTCATATAGCGAAATACGCCCAAATTTTGAACAGTTCGCACGCATCCCTGCGCACAAAACCCCGCATTTCCCTTTCCCAAACAGGGGCAGAACGATTTTTCTGCACCTGCAAAGCGCACGGCCACGCGCGCCAACCGAAAGGGGAAGACGTGAAACTCATCATCGCAACGATCAAACCATTCAAGCTCGAGGAGGTCCGCGAGGCGCTCACCGGCATCGGTGTCCGCGGCATGATGGTCACCGAGATCAAGGGCTTCGGCGCGCAGTCGGGCCATACCGAGATTTATCGCGGGGCCGAGTACGCCGTGAATTTCGTGCCCAAGATCAAGCTCGAGGTCGCCGTGTCGGCCACGATGGCGGACCAGGTCGTGGACACGATCACCCAGGCCGCGCGCACCGGCAAGATCGGCGACGGCAAGATCTTCGTGCTCGATATCCAGCAAGCCCTGCGCGTGCGCACGGGCGAGACCAACGAGGACGCGCTTTGAGAGCGCGCGAGGGAAAGGACAAACCAATGAAATCGACACTGACACTCGGCCTTGCCGCAACGCTCGTGGCGCTGCCCTCGATAGGGGGCGCGCAGGAGGCGGCACAGGCGGCGCCCGACATCAACCCCTATATCTTTACCACGCTGCTGTTCCTGATCGGCGGCTTCCTTGTGTTCTGGATGGCCGCCGGCTTTGCCATGCTCGAGGCAGGGCTGGTGCGCTCCAAGAACGTGACGATGCAGCTCACCAAGAACATCGCGCTCTTCTCAATCGCCGCGCTGATGTACTGGCTGATCGGGTTCAACCTGATGTATCCCGGCGACGGCTGGTGGGTCGCGGGCTGGATGGGGCCGTGGTTCTCGATCACCGCGCTGGAACCGGTGGGCCTTGCCGCCACCGATGCCTCGCTCGATTACGCCTCGGTCGGGTCGGACTTTTTCTTTCAGCTGATGTTCTGCGCCACCACCGCCTCGATCGTTTCGGGCACGCTGGCCGAGCGGATCAAGCTGTGGCCGTTCCTGATCTTCGTCGTCATTCTCACCGGTATCATCTACCCGATCGAGGCCTCCTGGCAGTGGGGTGGCGGCTGGCTGTCGGAGATGGGCTTTGCCGATTTCGCGGGCTCGACGCTGGTGCACGCGGCTGGTGGCTTTGCAGCGCTCGCGGGGGCCCTCATCCTCGGGCCGCGCATCGGCAAGTATTCGAAAGAGGGCAAGGTCATTCCGATCCCCGGCTCGAACCTCGCGCTTGCCACGCTCGGCACGTTCATCCTGTGGCTCGGCTGGTTCGGCTTCAACGGTGGCTCGCAGCTGGCGATGGGTACGGTGGGTGACGTGACCGACGTGAGCCGTATCTTTGCCAACACCAACATGGCCGCCGCCGCCGGTGCCGTCGCCGCGCTGATCCTGAGCCAGGTGATGTACAAGAAGCCGGACCTCACCATGGTGCTCAACGGTGCGCTGGCCGGTCTGGTGTCGATCACCGCCGAACCGCTGGCGCCCACCCTGTTTGGCGCGCTGTGGATCGGGGCCATCGGCGG
>JADQCC010000271.1:12696-16580 GCA_016278295.1 Roseovarius sp.
GAGGAGATCAACGGCCTCGACATGGCCGAGCTGGGCATGGAGGCCTACCCCGAGTTCTCCAAGGGCTGAGACCTCCTCTTCCCTGTCAGCCCTGAGAGAAACCGGCCCCGGGCGTTCGCGTCCGGGGCCTTTTCCATGTCCGGCAGGCTGGCAGAATCGCCAGCGGTCATGCTAAGTATTGCGGCATGAACAGGCCAAGCCCCAATATAAGCGTCCAGCGCCCCGCGATTCGCCAGCTTGACGAGGCCGCGATCAACCGCATCGCCGCTGGCGAAGTGATCGAGCGGCCCGCCTCGGCGGTCAAGGAGCTGGTGGAGAACGCGCTCGACGCGGGCGCGCACCGGATCGAGATCGCGCAGGCCGATGGCGGCAAGACGCTGATCCGCGTGAGCGACGATGGCTGCGGCATCGCGCCGGATGACCTGGCCCTGGCGCTGGCGCGGCACGCCACGTCCAAGATCGACGGCTCCGACCTGCTCGACATCCATTCCTTCGGCTTTCGCGGCGAGGCGCTGCCCTCGCTGGGCGCGGTCGGGCGGCTGAGTGTCTCCGCGCGGGCCGAGGGCCACGATGCCGCCGAGATCGCGGTGGCGGGTGGGCAGATGAGCGCGGTAAGACCGGCGGCACGCGGGCGCGGCACCACGGTCACGCTGCGCGATCTGTTCTATGCCACGCCCGCGCGGCTCAAGTTCCTGCGCTCCGAGCGCGCCGAGGCGCAGGCCATATCCGACACCGTCAAGCGGCTCGCCATGTCCGCGCCGCAGGTGGGCTTCGTGCTGCGCGACGTGTCGGGCGGCGGCGAGGGGCGCGTGACCTTTCGCGCCGAGGCCGAGACCGGCGATCTCTTCGACGCGCTGGAGGGGCGGTTGCGGCGCATCCTCGGGGCCGAGTTCGCCGACAACGCCATCCGCATCGACGCCACGCGCGAGGGGGTGCGGCTGTCGGGGCTCGCCGCCCTGCCCACCTATTCGCGCGGCGCGGCGGTGGCGCAGCACCTCTTTGTCAACGGGCGGCCGGTGCGCGACCGGATGCTCATCGGCGCGCTGCGGGCGGGCTACAGCGATGTTCTGGCGCGTGACCGGCACCCGGCGGCGGCGCTGTTCATCGACTGCGAGCCAAAGCTGGTCGATGTGAACGTCCACCCCGCCAAGGCCGAGGTTCGGTTCCGCGAGCCGGGGGTCGCGCGGGGCCTCGTCGTCTCGGCGCTGCGCCACGCGCTGGCGGAGGCAGGGCATCGGGCGTCCTCGACCGTGGCGGGGGCGACACTGGGCGCGATGCGGCCCGAACCGGCGGGCGCACGGGTCTACCAGATGGATCGCCCGTCGGCGCAGGCGCGCGGGGCCGCCTACCGGGCACAGGCACCGGGATTCGCCGAGATGGCCGGGGACTGGAGCGCGCGGGTAGAGGCGGAAGCGCCCGCAACCACGCCGGAAGAAAGCCCCGCCACCGCCATGCCGCTGGGGGCCGCGCGCGCGCAGGTGCACGAGAACTATATCATCGCCCAGACCGAGACCGGCATGGTCATCGTCGATCAGCACGCCGCGCATGAGCGGCTGGTCTACGAGCGGCTCAAGGGTCAGGCCGCGGAGCGGGGTATCGCCGCGCAGGCGCTGCTCATTCCCGAGGTGGTGGAATTGTCGGAAGCCGACTGCGCCCTGCTCGGCGAGCACGCCGGCGATCTCGCCACGCTCGGTCTCGGGATCGAACCTTTCGGCCCCGGAGCCATCGTCGTGCGCGAGACGCCCGCGATCCTCGGCGAGGTGAACGCCGAGGCCCTCTTGCGCGACATGATCGACGAGTTGCACGATGGAGGCGCAAGCGGTCTGCTCGGCGCGCGGATCGACGCGGTGCTGTCGCGCATGGCCTGCCACGGGTCGGTCCGCTCGGGCCGCCGGATGAGTGGCGAGGAGATGAACGCGCTCCTGCGCGAGATGGAACGCACGCCGCTCTCGGGCCAGTGCAACCACGGGCGGCCCACCTATGTGGAGCTGCAACTGGCCGATATAGAACGGCTTTTCGGGCGCACATGATCCAGGTTGGCCCCTATTCGCTCGACCCGTCCGATCCGCTCGCGCTGGCCGCGCTGATCGGTGGCGGGGCGCTCTTGCTGATCCTTTTCCTGCTGCTGCTGGCGCTGCGCGCCGCCGCGCGCACGGCGCGGATGACCGAGCCGATCGCCCGGCAGATGACGCATCTGGGCGAGCGGGTGCAGGGGCTGTCGGATGGGCAGCACCAGTTGGCCGGGGGGCTTAACCACGTGTCGGAGGCGCAGGCCTCGGCGCAGGCGCACATGCTGCAACTGATGGAAAAGCGGCTCGCGCAGGTCACTGAAAACATGACCGAGAACCTGCAGGGCTCGGCCCGGCGCACGGCGCAATCCCTGGGCGAATTGCAGCAACGGCTACAGACCATCGACAAGGCGCAGGACAACATCACCAAGCTGTCTGGCGACGTGCTGTCGTTGCAGGACATCCTCAGCAACAAGCAGACGCGGGGGGCATTTGGCGAAATCCAGCTCACCGATATCGTGACCAAGGCGCTGCCATCGGACAGCTATGCGCTGCAGGCGACGCTGTCGAACGGCAAGCGCGCGGATTGCCTGATCCACCTGCCCAATCCGCCCGGACCGATCTGCATCGACAGCAAATTCCCGCTGGAGGCTTACGAGGCGCTGCGCCGGGCCACCACCGATGCGGAGGCGGCAGAGGCGGCGCGATTCCTGCGCAACTCTTTGAAAAAACACATAAAGGACATCTCGGAGCGCTATATCATCGAGGGCGAGACCGCCGATGGCGCGCTGATGTTCCTGCCCTCCGAGGCGGTCTATGCCGAGCTGCACGCCAATTTCCCCGAGGTGGTGCGCGAGGGGTTCGCGGCGCGGGTGTGGATCGTGTCGCCGACCACCTGCATGGCCACGCTGCACACCATGCGCGCCATCCTCAAGGACGCGCGGATGCGCGAGCAGGCGGGGGCGATCCGGCGGGAACTGGGGCTCTTGTTCGCGGATGTGGACCGGCTGGGCACGCGGGTGGAGAACCTCGACCGGCATTTCCATCAGGCGGCGAAGGACGTCTCGGAGATCAAGATTTCCGCTGACAAGGCCGGGCGGCGGGCGCGGCGGCTCGATAATTTCGACTTCGAGGAACTGGCCCCGGAGAGCGAGAGCGCGCTGCCGGTGCCGGGCGCGGGGACGGCGGGGGACGGGTGAAAACGGCGGGCTGTGGCGCGTCGGTATCCTGTCGGTATCGCGTCGGTGGCAGCGCACGGGGGGCGAGGCCGGCGTTAACCGGGGCCGGGCGAGGGTGATCCGCCGCAACCCCGGAGTGCCCGCATGGCCCGCATCACCAAGACCCAACGCCGCGCCCGCGACACGCTGTTGCGCGACCTCATCCACCTGAACCGCGACGACTGGATCGACGCCACGCTGCCGGACGTGGTGCCCGACGCCTGGCACACGCTGGAGGTCGATCTGGATGTCGAGGAGCCGCGCGAGAAGGTGACGCTCTACCTCGACCGGTCGGTGGCGCGGTTCTATCGCGGGATGGGGCGCGGCTATCACGCGCGGATCAACCGGCTGCTGCGGACATGGGCGCAGATGAAGATCGCAGGGGAGGTGCAGCTGGATGCGTACCTCGCGAAGCGGGTGGGAGGAGATGAGGCGGAGGATTCCGGGGAAGAAGCGGGTTGAAACCTGCCCTACGCCGCGCCGTCCGACCGTCATCCTCGGGCTTGACCCGAGGACCTGGTGAGGAGAGGTCCTCGGGTCAAGCCCGAGGATGACGGCGCGGCGCGCGATGGCCGACGCGCGCGGGGGCGATCCGGCGGGGGTGCGGGGCGCTTTATTTCGCCATGCCCGCATGACCTATGAGCGGCACGCCAAGCGT
>JADQCC010000125.1:0-8943 GCA_016278295.1 Roseovarius sp.
CTATCCGGGCCATTACATCGCCATGTTCGAAAGCGGCATCGACCTCGCCCGCCGCCCCGCCCTCGCCGAGGCGGCGGGGCGCGCGCGCGACCTGCTGCACGGCGCGTGCGGCGGGCTCTGTGCCGATGCCGAGGAGGTGACCGCGCATATCTGGTCGCTCAGCCACGGGGTGGTAGAGCTCTACCTGCGCAATTCCGCCGGGCTGACCGATCCGCCCGAGGCGGGGGCGATGCTGTCGCGCGCGCTCGATATCTATCTCTCGGGGCTCGGCCCACCCGCCTCGCAGATCAGCCGGTAGAGATGCCATGTGGCGTGGCCCAGAAGCGGCAGCACCACAAAGAGCCCCAGGAACGCCGGCAACAGCGCCAGGAATGTCAGCCCCGCCACGAGCACGGCCCAGGCCAGCATCGGCACCGGATTTTCCATCACCACGGTCAGGCTCGTGAGCATGGCGGTCACGAAATCCACCTCGCGATCGAGCAACAGCGGCAGGGAAACGACCGTGATCGCGTAGATGAACAGCGCGAAACACGCCCCCACCCCGGTGCCCACCACCAGCATCGAGAGCCCCTGCGGCGTGAAGTAGATGTCGAACGATGACGATACGTTGGTCATGGTCGAGAGACCGAGGAACAGGGCAAAGATCATGTGCGCGAGAAAGAACCAGAACAGGAACACCATGATGATGATCGCGCAGATCGAGGGCAGTTGCCGCCGCCGCTGATGGGCGATCACCCCGAATATCTCGCCCGCCACCAGCGGGCGGCCCTCGCTCAGCCGGTGGCTCACCTCGTAGAGCCCCACCGCCGCGAATGGCCCCACCAGCGGAAAGCCCACGGCGGCGAGGATCAGCCAGTAGCTCTTGCCGGTGGCCCAGGTCACCCCGGCCATCGCCAGCCCGATCGCCACGTAGACCCCGGCGAACAGGAACCCGTACCCCGGCGCGCGCCGCATGTCCGCCCAGCCCCGCCGCAGCGCCTCGCCCAGCATGGCAAGCCGCACCTCTCCCATTTCCGGCACGCCGAACGGGCGTGTCTGCGTTTCGGTCATTGGCCATCCTCCTCTGTCGGGAGAAGGGTAGCCAAGGCCGCGTCAGGCGCAAAGATCGAATTGGAAATCAGCTTTGGCCGCCGCCGGGGGTCGGCGGGATCGAATAGGTCAGGCTCGCGCGCGCCACCGGCGCGTCCGTGCCGTCGGAAAAGATCAGCACCTCGCCCACGGCCAGCACGCGGCCGACCTTCAACAGGCGGCACTCGGCGATCAGGTCGGTGTTTGCCGCGGGCTTGCGCATGAAGTCGATGGAACAATTCGTCGTCACCGCCAGCGCCTCGGGTCCGATCATCGCCAGCAGCCCGAGATAGACCGCCACATCGGCCAGCGCAAAGATCGACGGTCCCGACACCGTCCCGCCGGGCCGCAAATGCCGCTCGCCCACCGCGAGGCGCACGCGGATGCGCCGCTCGCCCACCTCCTCGATGACGAAATCCTCTGCCACCTGCGGAAATTCCCGCCCGAGAAAATGTGTGAGGTCGGCGGCGTCCATCGTGACGGTCATGCTTTTCTCCCTGCCCGGTTTCGTGCCAGAATGGCCACAACACCGAAAGGGAGACAAGATGGCAATTCTCGACCGGGACGACAGCGGCGGGGTCGCGCGGCTGACCCTCAATTCGCCGGACAATCTCAATGCGCTCTCGGACGCGATGCTGGCGGCGCTCAGCACCGAGTTCGCGCGCCTGGCCGAGGATCGCGCGATCCGGGTGGTCACGCTCACGGGCGCGGGCAAGGCGTTTTGCGCGGGCCACGATCTCAAGGAGATGCAGGCCGCGCGCCAGGCGCAGGACAACGGACGCGCCTATTTCGCCGACCTGTTTTCGCGCTGCACCGCCGTGATGACGGCCATCCGCAACCTGCCGCAACCGGTGATCGCCGCACCGCACGGCATCGCCACCGCCGCCGGCTGCCAGCTCGTCGCAAGCTGCGACATGGCGGTGGCCGCACACGGCACGCGCTTTGGCGTCAACGGTGTCAATATCGGGCTGTTTTGCTCCACGCCGATGGTGGCCCTCAGCCGCAATGTCCCCCGCAAGCAGGCCTTCGAGATGCTCACCACCGGGCAGTTCATCGAGACTGACCGCGCGCAAGAGCTTGGCCTCATCAACCGTGCGGTTGAGCCCGCGAACCTGCAGGTTGAGACCATGGCGCTGGCCGAAACCGTCGCCGCCAAGCTCGGCACAGCAGTGCGCATCGGCAAGCGCGCCTTCTACGAGCAGCTGGAGATGGGGCTCGACGACGCATATGCCCATACCGGCGCGGCGATGGTCGAGAACATGCTCGACCGCGACACCGACGAGGGCATCAACGCCTTCCTGCAAAAGCGCCCCCCCGAATGGCAGCAATGAGCGGGCCGCTGCATATCGTCGGCGGCGGCATGGCGGGCTCGGAAGCCGCATGGCAGGCCGCAAACATGGGTGTTTCGGTGGTAATCCACGAGATGCGCCCAAGGGTTGGCACCTTCGCGCATCGTACCGGCGATCTCGCCGAAATGGTGTGCTCCAACTCTTTTCGCTCGGACGATGACGAGCAGAATGCCGTGGGTCTCCTGCACTGGGAGATGCGCGCGGCGGGCGGGTTGATCATCGAGATGGCCGACCGCAACCGCCTGCCCGCCGGTGGTGCGCTCGCCGTGGATCGCGACGGGTTTTCGCGCGCGGTGACAGAGCGGCTCTTGCAGCACCCGAACATCACCGTGCAACCAGATGAAATAAAAGAGATTCCAAAGAGTGGTCACTGGATCATCGCGACCGGACCGCTGACCTCGGAAGGGCTCGGGCAGGCCATCGCCCGCGAGACGGGCACCGACGCGCTCGCGTTCTTTGACGCCATCGCGCCGATCGTGAATTTCGACAGCATCGACATGTCCCGGGCGTGGATGCAGTCGCGCTATGACAAGGGCGAGACCGAAGACGAACGCACCGCCTATCTAAACTGCCCGATGGACAAGGACCAATACGACGCCTTTATCGACGCGCTTCTCGCCGCCGACAAGACGGTGTTTCACGAGGGCGAAACCGCCAATTACTTCGACGGCTGCCTGCCCATCGAGGTGATGGCAGAGCGCGGGCGCGAGACGTTGCGCCACGGCCCGATGAAGCCCGTCGGCCTGACCAACCCGCACGCGCCGGACGTGAAACCGCACGCCGTGGTGCAATTGCGCCGCGACAACGCACTTGGCACGCTCTACAATATCGTGGGCTTTCAGACAAAGATGAAGTATGGCGCGCAAGCTGATGTTTTTCGGACGATTCCCGGATTGGAGAACGCGCGCTTCGCGCGGCTTGGCGGGATTCACCGCAATACGTTCCTCAACTCGCCGACACTGCTCGACGACCGGCTGCGCCTGCGCGCCCGGCCCCACATCCGCTTTGCCGGGCAGATCACCGGGGTCGAGGGATACGTCGAATCCGCCGCCATGGGGCTCGTCGCCGGACGGCTCGCCGCCGCCGAGATCATGGGCTTCGCCCTGCCCCCGGTGCCGCAAGACAGCGCGATGGGCGCGCTTCTCCATCACGTCACCGGCGGAGCGGACGCCAAGACCTTTCAACCGATGAACGTCAATTTCGGCCTGTTCCGGCCCGTCGATGGGCTCAAGGGCGGGCGGCGCGGGCGGCGCGACCGCTACAAGGGCTATACCGACCGCGCCAAGGCGGCCTGGCAGGGTTGGCTCGCGGCGGACGAGATTAACTGTGCCTCGTAACCCTTTGCCACGATGTTCATAACCCGGTTCGCGCCATCCCCCACCGGGCCCTTGCATCTTGGCCACGCGTTCTCGGCGATGCTGGCCCATGACAGGGCGCGCGCGGCGGGCGGCACATTCCTGCTGCGGATCGACGATCTCGACCAGAGCCGCTGCCGCCCGGAATGGGAGGCGCAGATATTCGACGACCTGGCGTGGCTGGGCTTAAACTGGCCGCAGCCCGTGATGCGCCAGTCAGACCGCCTTTCGCGTTACCACGAGGCGTTGAAAGTGCTATGGGATCAAGGGTTTCTGTACCAATGCTCATGCACACGCGCCGATATCCGCGCCGCCGCCTCGGCACCGCAGGAAGGCGCGCCGCTGTTTGGCCCGGACGGGGTGATCTATCCGGGCACCTGCCGCCCTGCCAGCCCTCCGACCGGCCCGATGCCCGGCGATGCCGTGCTGCGCCTCGACATGGCGCACGCCTGCGCGATGCTGACCAGCCCGCTGGTCTACAAGGACCAAGACGACATCGTCACCCCGCAGCATCTGCCCCGGACGGTGGGTGACGTGGTGCTCGCGCGCCGCGACATGGGCGCGTCCTATCATCTCTCTGTCGTGCTCGACGATGCCGACCAGGGCGTTACCCACGTGATCCGCGGCCAAGACCTCACCGAGGCCACGCAAATCCACGTGATCTTGCAACGCCTGCTCGACCTGCCGACCCCCTTCTACTACCACCACCGGCTGATCCGCGACGAGACGGGCAAGCGGCTGGCCAAGCGCGACGATGCCCGCGCCATCGCCACCTATCGCAACGCCGGGGCCACGCCTCGGGATATCCGCAACATGGTGGGGCTCTGAGGCTTCATCGTTCCAGAAATACTCAGTCCGGCCCTGCCATCGGCGCCATGATCTCGGTCTCTTCACCCCCGCGCAGCGCGGTGTAGAAGCACGAGCGGCGATCGGTGTGGCAGGCGGGGCCGGTCTGATGGATCAGCAGCAACAGGCAATCGCGGTCGCAATCGACGCGCATTTCAACGAGGTCCTGCCCGTGGCCGGACGTCTCGCCCTTGATCCAGAACGCCTGTCGCGACCGGCTCCAATAGGTCACGCGACCCGTCTCGAGCGTGCGGGCGACGGCCTCGGCATTCATCCACGCCATCATCAGGACCTCGCCGGTCTCGTGCTCCTGCGCGATCGCGGGGATGAGGCCGTTGGCGTCGTATCGCAGCGTTGCGGGCTCGAAGGGCATGACAAAATCCTTTTGCATCTGCGGCTCGTCCGCCTATCTATGGGGCATCGGCAAGAAGGAAAAGCCATGAGCGGCGAGACCGACCTCATCAAGCTCTATTCCGCGCGCATCCTTGCGCTTGCGGCGGACATCCCGCGGCACGGGCGGCTTGGCGATCCGCAGGCGACCGTGCGTCGCCGCGCGCCGCTTTGCGGCTCGACCGTGACGGTCGATCTGTGCTGCGAGGACGGCCGGGTGAGCGACTATGCCGCCGAGGTCAAGGCCTGCGCGCTCGGGCAGGCAGCGGCGAGCGTCGTCGGAGCGAACATCATCGGGCGCACGCGCGAAGAAATCGCGGCCGCGCGCGACGCGCTCAAGGCGATGCTCAAGGAAGACGGGCCGACCCCGCCCGCGCCCTTCGACGGGCTCGAGGTGCTGCGTCCCGCACGCGACTACAAGAATCGCCATGCCTCGATCCTGCTCACGCTTGAGGCGGCGACCGAAGCGATGGACGAAATCGCGGCGCGCAGTCCCTGCGCCTGAGGGGTGACAGGCGCGCCCCGGATTTGCAACAAACAGGCCCGCTGCCGCCCGCCTTCGGATCGCCCGCGCCGCGTTGACCCTGTCAGTCGCCCAAACTGTCCCGCCATGTGCACCAAAAAAACCGCCGCTCGTTCCCGAGGAACGGCGGCGGGTAGTGGCCGTGGGCGGCCCTGTCTTGGACACCGGGGGCAAGAGGCAGCCCCCAAAGGCTAGGGACAGGCAGGCGTCGGAGCCCGTTTGGGACAGGGGGCTCCACAGGGCCGCGCAACGGCAGGCAGAAACGAATCCTTCAGAACAAAGCCGGCAAATAGAGTGCCCCCACCAGCATGACAGCGAGCGCGCAGGCCCCCACGGCATCGCCAATGATCGTGTCACCGGCGCGGGCGGCGGACAGTTTGATGTGGTGTATCATGCGGGCCTCCAATCTGATGTTGCCTGATTGTTCTCATAATTGCGCGGCAGCTGTCAAGAACATTATGAGAACATTTGAGAACAAATCATCACCCGACGGAAATCAAGCGGATCGCCTGATCACGCTCCATCAGCCATAGCAGCCCCCGCGCCGCCTGCCCGCGCGGCGAGGCCAGCCCGGGGTCGTCGACCAGCAGCTTGCGCGCGTCCGACTGTGCCACGGCCATGAGCGCGGCCTGGCTCTCCAGGTCGGCGACGCGAAACCGCGGCAGCCCGGATTGCGCGGTGCCGATGAGATCGCCCGCGCCGCGCATCTCGAGATCCACCTCGGCGATACGGAACCCGTCCTCGGTCTCGCGCATGGTCTCGAGCCTGCGCCGCCCGCCCTCGGATAGCGGCGGCTGGTACATCAGCAGGCAGGTCGAGGCGGTGCCGCCGCGCCCGACGCGCCCGCGCAGCTGGTGCAATTGCGCGAGGCCGAAGCTCTCGGCGCGCTCGATCACCATGATCGAGGCATTGGGCACGTCCACCCCCACCTCGATCACCGTGGTGGCTACCAGCACCGCCGTCTCGCCGCGCTGAAAACGCGCCATCGCGGCGTCCTTGTCCTCGGGCGGCATCTGGCCGTGCACCAGCCCCACGCGCCCCTCGCCCAGCGCCGCGCGCAGCCGGCGGAACCGCTCTTCGGCGCTCGAAAGATCCACCGCCTCGCTTTCCTCCACCAGCGGGCAGACCCAGTAGGCCTGCCGCCCCTCGCTGATGGCCTGGCGGAGGTGATCCACCACCTCGTCCATCCGCCCGATGCCGACGAGCGCGGTGGTGATCGGCTTGCGCCCGGGTGGCTTTTCATCCAGCACGCTCACGTCCATGTCGCCATATTGCGCCAGCGAGAGGCTGCGCGGGATCGGCGTCGCGGTCATCACCAGCACATCGGCCTGCGCGCCCTTGCGGCCCAGTTCCAGCCGCTGGCGCACGCCGAAGCGGTGCTGTTCGTCCACCACCGCGAGGCGCAGGTCGGCAAAATCGACGTCCTTCTGAAAGACCGCGTGGGTGCCGATGAGAATATCGGTGTCGCCGCCCGCAAGCGCGGCGAGCTTGGTGCCGCGTGCCGCCCCCTTGTCGCGCCCTGTGAGGATGGCCATGCGCACGCCAGCCGCCTCTGCCAGCGGCTGGAGACCCTGGAAATGCTGGCGCGCGAGGATCTCGGTGGGGGCCATCAGAACCCCCTGCCCGCCCGCCTCGACCGCGATCAGCAGCGCCTTGAACGCGACCAGTGTCTTGCCCGCGCCGACATCGCCCTGCAACAGCCGGTTCATCCGGGTGGTGGTGGCCATGTCGGCGGCGATCTCGGCCAGCGCGCGGGTCTGCGCGCCGGTGAGCCGGTAGGGCAGCGCGTCCAGAACGCGCGCCTGCAAGGCGCCGGTGCCCACGGTCGCGCGGCCCTTGGCCCGGCGCAGGTGCGCGCGCGCCAGCGCCAGTGTCAACTGGTGCGCCATCAGCTCGTCATAGGCCAGCCGCTCGCGCGCCGGGGCCGACGGCGCGAGATCACCCTGCGCACCCGGCCCGTGCGCCGCCGCGACCGCCTCGCGCCAGTCGGGCCATCCCGCCTGCGCCTTCTGTGCCGGGTCGATCCACTCGTCGAGCTGCGGCGCGCGCGCCAGCGCCGCGTGCACCGCTTTGGCCATCACCCGCTGCGTGAGACCGGCGGTGAGCGGGTAGACCGGCTCGAAATCCGGGATGTCGCCTGCCTCCTCCACCGGCAGGACGTGATCGGGATGGACGATCTGCGCCACCCCGTCGAAAAGCTCGGCCCTGCCCGACACGATCCGCCGCGCGCCGGTGGGCAGCAGGCGGCGCAGGTAATCCTCGCGGGCGCGGAAGAACACCAGCTGAAAGCTCGTCGCCGCATCCTCTACCACCACGCGGTAGGGGGCCGAGGGGCGCGCGGGCGCGTGGTGGCGGCCCACCACCACCTCGACCGTGACCACGCCGGGGATCTCCGCCCCCTGCACCGTGGCGCGGCGGCGGCGGTCCACCCCCGAATGCGGCAACGTGAAGAGCAGGTCGCGCGGGCGCGTGATGTCGAGCGCGGCGAGGTGCTTTGCGGTTTTCGGCCCCACCCCCTCGAGCGTCTCGATCCCGGCGAAAAGCGGGAACAGGATTTCGGGCCGGGTGCTCATGCGGCCCCGATGAGGGCGAGCCATTCATCCTCGTCCAGCACCTCGATGCCGAGATCGGCGGCCTTCTTCGCCTTGGAGCCCGCCCCCGGCCCGGCCACCAGCAGATCGGTGCGCGCGCTGACGCTGCCCGAGACCTTGGCGCCCAGCGCCTCGGCCCGTGCCTTGGCCTCGGCCCGCGTCATCCGCTCGAGCGTGCCGGTAAAGACGACGGTCTTGCCCGCCACCGGGCTGCCAGATGTGTCGGGGGCCGCGGCCTCCTCTACCTCCAGATGCGCCACCAGACGGTCGATGCCTGCGCGCTCATGCGGCTCTGTCATGGTCCGCACGAGGCTGCGCGCCAGCACCTCGCCCACCCCGTCGATGCCCAGCAGCCGCTCCCATTCCGGGCCGTCGAGACCGGCGGCGGCGTCCATCGCGGCGGTAAACTCGTCCCAGCGGCCGTAATTGCGCGCGATGAGATTGCTCGCCTGTTCGCCCACATGGCGAATGCCGAGCGCGAAGAGAAGCCGCCCGAAGGGGATTTTTCGTTTTTCGTCAATCGCCTCGAAGAGGTTTTTCGCGCTTTTCTCGCCCCAGCCATCGCGATTCCTGAGCTGTGTCAGGCAACCGGGGCCGTAACGGTCCCTGAGCGTAAAGATATCGGCGGGCTCGGCGATCCAGCCATCGCGGTAAAACGCCTCCACCTGTTTCGCGCCGAGTCCCTCGATGTCGAAGGCCGCACGGGAGACGAAATGCTTGAGTCGCTCGACCGCCTGCGCGGGGCAGACGAGACCGCCCACGCAGCGGCGCACCGAATCGCCCGGCTCGCGCATGGCGTCGCTGCCGCATTCCGGGCAGGC
>JADQCC010000125.1:9043-16446 GCA_016278295.1 Roseovarius sp.
GCGATATAATCCTCGTTGTGCAGCGTGGCGTTCGAGACCACGACGCCGCCCACCGTCACAGGCGCGAGCCGCGCCACCGGGCTGAGCGCGCCGGTGCGCCCCACCTGGATGTCGATGGCCTCGATCCGGGTCCAGGCCAGTTCGGCGGGGAATTTATGCGCGACGGCCCAGCGCGGCGTCGTGGCGCGGTAGCCAAGCCGCGCCTGAAGCGCCAGATCGTTGACCTTGTAGACCACCCCGTCGATGTCATAGCCCAATGTCGCGCGCGCCTGCTCGATCTCGGCATAATGCGCGAGCAGCTCCTGCGGGCCGTCGCATAGCGTGGTGAGCGGGTTGGTGACGAAGCCGAGTGCGGCCAGCCGCTTGATCGCGGCCATTTGTGTCTCGGCCAGCGGCGCGGAAAGCTCGCCCCAGCCATAGGCGAAGAAGCGCAGCGGGCGCGCGGCGGTGATCGCCGGATCGAGTTGCCGCAGCGATCCGGCGGCGGCGTTGCGCGGGTTGGCGAAGGTCTTGGCGCCCTGCTCGGCCTGCCGCGTGTTGAGCGCGGTGAAATCCGCGTGGCTCATGTAGACTTCGCCGCGCACCTCCAGCACCTCGGGCGCGCCCTCGATCGTCGCGGGGATATCTCCGATGGTGCGGGCGTTGGCGGTGACGTTCTCGCCCACCTCGCCATCGCCGCGCGTGGCGGCCTGAACAAGGCGACCGTTCTCATAGCGCAGACTGAGGGAAAGACCGTCGATCTTGGGTTCGGCGGTGTAAGGTAGCTTTTCCGGTGCATCTGGGCCCAGATAGCGGCGGATCCGGTCGTCGAATTTATGAATTTCCTCCGGAGGAGTGACCTTTGACTTCTTGTCCTGGGGAAGATTCCCAAGACTCATCATCCGCACCCTGTGCATGACCGTTGAAAACCCCTCTGCCGGGGCCGCGCCGATCTGATCTGTCGGGCTGTCGGCGCGCTTGAGACCGGGGAAGCGCGCCTCGATGGCCATGTTGCGGGCCTTGAGCGCGTCGTAGTCGGCATCGCTCATCACCGGCGCGTCGTCGGTGTGGTAGGCGGCATCGGCCTCTGCCAGCACCTGCGCGAGCCGCGCAAGCTCGTCCTTCGCCTGTGCCTCGGTCAGCGCCTCAACGGCTCTCTGCTCGGTCTGGTCGCTCATCGCCCCCTCGCGCGGTCACCCGTCTGACGTGATAGGGTGCGCGCGCGCCGAGGTCCAGATGCCGCCGTTCAGGCCCCGATCGCCAGCGCCGTGCCGTCGCGGATGTCGGGCTCGGGATCGCGCAGCACATAGCCGCGGCCCCAGACCGTCTCGATATAGGTTTCGCCGCCGGTGGCCTCGGCCAGTTTCTTGCGCAGCTTGCAGATGAACACGTCGATGATCTTGAGTTCCGGCTCGTCCATGCCGCCGTAGAGATGATTGAGGAACATCTCCTTGGTGAGCGTCGTGCCCTTGCGCAAGGAGAGCAATTCGAGCATCTGGTATTCCTTGCCCGTCAGGTGCACCGTCTGTCCGCCCGCATCAATGGTCTTGGCGTCGAGATTGACGTTGATCTTGCCGGTGCGGATCACCGATTGAGAATGCCCCTTGGAACGGCGGATGATGGCGTGGATGCGCGCCACCAGTTCCTCGCGGTGGAACGGCTTGGTCAGGTAATCATCGGCGCCAAAGCCGAACCCCTTGAGCTTGTTCTCGGTGTCGTCGGAGCCCGACAGGATCAGGATCGGCGTCGCGATCCGCGCCATGCGCAACTGGCGCAGCACCTCGTGCCCGTTCATGTCCGGCAGGCCCAGGTCGAGCAGGATCAGGTCGTAATCGTAGAGCTTGGCGAGGTCGATCCCCTCCTCCCCCAGATCGGTGGTGTAGACATTGAGATTGGCATGGCTCAGCATCATCTCGATGCTCTTGCAGGTGGTGGGATCATCCTCGACAAGCAATACACGCATAACGTTTCTCCGTTCGGTCGCATAGACATGTTCACAACACTGAACAGAAATGGTTAATCGCGCGTTACCAACCGTGGAACATTTTGCCAACACATGCTATGATTGTACAGAGTTCTTGGTGAAAGTGATTTTCAGACCGTTCAATCCGTTTTCTTTTACGGCGTGTGTCCAGCCGTCAAGTTCCTCGTCAGTCAACCCATAAGTGCGCATTGCATCCGCTCGGGAAATCAACCCAAGGGAGATTCCCCGCACCACCGCGAGCTTGCGCGATGCCACCCATCGCGCGGTCTCGGGCGGTGGCAGGTCGGCCCTGCTGAATACCGTGCCATCGGGTAACGTCACCGCCCTTGGCCCGTTCACTTTCTTCAGATACATCACTCTCACCCTTCGCTGACGCGGACCCGATGATGCGAGTACAGGCTTAACGGCGGGTGAAACCGGGCCTTGAGAATGCTTAGGATTTTCCTATATTCCGCCGGATACGCTGCGGAGACCATTATGCCACTGGACGAGAACAGGCCCTTGAATTCTCTCGGTTTTGCGAAACCACCTGCCGACACGCGGGTTGTGGTCGCGATGTCGGGCGGTGTCGATTCGTCCGTGGTGGCGGCGGAACTCGCCTCTGAGGGGTACGACGTGGTCGGCGTGACGCTCCAGCTTTACGATCACGGCGCGGCGCTGGCCAGGAAAGGCGCGTGTTGCGCGGGGCGCGATATTCACGACGCGCGCCGCGTGGCCGAGGAGGTGGGGTTTCCGCATTACGTGCTCGATTACGAATCGGTGTTTCGCGACGCGGTGATCGACGAGTTCGCCGACAGCTACCTCGCGGGGGCGACGCCGGTGCCCTGCATCCGCTGCAACGAGCGCGTCAAGTTTCGCGATCTGCTGGAGACCGCCCGCGATCTCGATGCCGATTGCATGGCGACCGGCCATTACATCCAGCGCAAGATGGGCGCAGAGGGCCCCGAACTGCACCGCGCCGCCGATGCAGGCCGCGATCAGTCGTATTTCCTGTTTTCGACGACGCCGGAGCAACTGGCCTATCTGCGCTTTCCGCTGGGCCATCTTGCCTCCAAGGACGAGACCCGCGCGCTGGCCGCGCGCCACGGGTTGCGCGTGGCCGACAAGCCCGACAGCCAGGATATCTGTTTCGTTCCCGACGGCAACTATGCCGGCGTGATCGAGAAGCTGCGCCCCGGCGCCGCCGAGCCGGGCGAGATCGTCCATGCCGACGGGCGCGTTCTGGGCGCGCACAAGGGGGTGATTCATTACACCATCGGGCAGCGGCGCGGGCTTGGTATCGGTGGGCTCGACGAGCCGCTCTACGTGGTGCGGCTCGATGTCGATGCGCACCGGGTGATCGTCGGCCCCAAGGAGATGCTGGCCACCCGCACCGTGCCGGTGCGCGAGATCAACTGGCTGGCTGGCACGCCCCTCACCGCGCGGTCCGAGTGGCACGTCTCGGTCAAGCTGCGCTCCACCCGTCCGCCGCGCGAGGCGGTGCTGCGCCCGCTGTCGGAGACCGAAGCCGAGGTGGAGCTGCTCAGCCCCGAAGAAGGCGTCTCGCCCGGGCAGGCCTGTGTGGTCTACGAAACCGGCGGCAGCCGCGTTCTGGGCGGCGGCTGGATCTGGCGCGGGTATTGAGGGGCGGATGCTGCGATCCCTGCGCACCGGCATCAAGATTCGTCCCGCGCGGGCGTGAGGGACTCCAGAGGCGCCAAGCGCTATCGCAATCGGCCGATCCGCGAGATGAAGGTGCTTGTCGCCGCTTCGATCCTGCCACGGCAGTTCAGGCAATGCCGACAAGAAACCCAGGGCCTGTTGACGTTTGTCTGAGTTGAATGGCGGTTGCTGCGCGCGAGATGCCGGCGGCAAAGCCCTGATCTGTTTGCATGACCGCATTGCGATGGTCCTGTTTTTCCTGAGCTTTCCGAAGTAGTTTTCGATCAAGTGGCGGCATTTGTCGGTCTCTTGCAAGGCTCCGCCGAGGGCCGTCTGACGGACTGGTCCGGTTGGCGAGATTACCCAAGCTGTCGGTCAGCGCCAATATTCTGGTGATGATACCACCGCGCGAGCGGCCTATGGCTTGGCTTTGAGTCCCCCTTTTGTGCCCTGGCCAGAGCGGTGGGCCCTGACGATGGAGCCGTCGATCATGGCGTAGTTGAAGCCGGAATCTGCGGCCAAGGCTCTGAACATACTTTGGAAAGTTCCCGCCTTCACTCGCCGTCGGAAGCAGCCAGGGTTCCGACCTTGAAGAAGGAGAGCGGCCGCCACGGTCACACCATGTCGTTCAAGCGCCTCCCCGGACGTGAACGATGTCGTTCAGCGTCCATCTGCTCAAAATAATTGCACATCGCCGCAATCGAAGCCGGCGTCAGCCGGTGCTGACGCTGATGGCACGACCTCGGCATCGGTCACATTGGACATGAAGCACCTTTGAACCCGGCCCGATACGGGCCAGAACCGGATCTTGCGCCCACGCTGTCCACCAAGGCAACTGGCAACGATTTGCAATCCTTCGTTTTTCACGTACCACTCGGCAAATCTGGCGTTCTTGGCCCCGATTTCCGCACTTCCGTCAAACATTTTCGCACCGCCAAAAAGCTTGACCCTGAGCCGGCTTCGATCTGCCCCTTCCTTGAGCAGTCCGTTGATCAGCAACTCCATCGCGTGTACGCCGTAGCGCAGGTTGCTGGTGTGGCCGCGCATATCTCTTGGCAGGAGGAAATGATTCAGCCCGCCAACCTCCGCGGCTGGATTCCACATGCAGGTGGCGATACAGGAACCCAGGATCGTCGTCATCACCTCGGCCGGTTGGTCCGAGACCCGGGTTTCGCCCTGGAGTACGGGCACATAAATCAAACCTTCCATAATCCCACCGCCGTGTGTGGCCCGCATCGCAGGCATTGCCCGAAAAACATTCCTAGCACCCGCGACCGGCTGATCCGAAGCGTTGCCTCAACCGCGGCGGATCAGAATTCATGCCAGTCTTCCTGACTATTCACAGCCACCGGTCCCGATCCGGCCCGGCGCCCAAAAACCGGCGTCGGTTCGGAATTTTGTGCGGCGCTTTCCTCCGCCGCCGCAATATCCGCCCCCCAACCGCCTGAGATCTCGACGGGCAGGGCGGTCTCGTTCCGGCCGTGATCGTCGCCATCGACGTTAAATCGCCGAAGCGCGTCCGACATGCGTTGAGCTTCGTTGCTCAAGCTGCGACTGGCGGCCGAAGCCTCCTCGATCACGGCGGCATTCTGCTGGGTTACCTTGTCCAGTTCGGTCACGCTTTCCTTGATTTCCGCCAGGTTGGTCGCCTGTTCACTCGACCCGGTTGCAATGAGCGACACGAGGTCGGACACGTGATTAACCCCGTCGATGATATCGCTGAGCGCGACTCCGGCCTGGTTGGCCAACTCGCTACCTTCTGTTACATGTTCGCCTGACCGCAGGATTAGCGACTTGATTTCGTTTGCGGAATCAGATGCGCGCTGTGCCAGCGCCCGAACCTCGGATGCCACCACGGCAAACCCGCGACCGGATTCCCCCGCCCGTGCCGCTTCGACACCGGCATTCAGGGCCAGCAGATTGGTCTGAAACGCGATGTCGTCGATCACGCCGATAATCGCGGTAATCTGTTGCGAGGATTCCTCGATGTCACGCATCGCCTTGACGGTCCTGTCGACCACCTCGCCGCCCGCCGCCGCCCGTTTCTTGTTGTCCGCGATGCGATTGCTGGTTTCGGCGGCAAGCTCGGCGGTCTTTTGCACGCTGTTGTTCAGCTCTTCGAGGGCCACTGCGGATTCCTCGAGCATCGAAGCCTGCGCTTCGGATCGTCGCGACTGGTCCTCGGCCACGTCGGATATTTCACGCGAACTGGTGCGCACGCTTTCGGCGGTGAACACGATGGTCGACAACATGTCGCGCAGATTTACAACCACGTCGTTGAAGTTTTCGCAGATCTCGACATGGCTCTTGTCGAGACCGGCAAACTCGTCCACGTCGATTTGGCAATCGGTGCGACCGGACGCGAGTTGCGACATGCGTTCGCCCAGCTTGAGAAACAGTTTTCGCCGTAGCCCGGATTCCCGCTGCCGGGCCGATTCCTGTTCTTTCTCGTTTACCAGGGCGTCACGGAATTCCGCGAGTTTCGATGCCATGATACCGATCTCGTCCCCGCGACCGGTACCGGGAATTCCAGCCTCGTAATCGTGTTCCGATACGCTTTCCATCGCGGCGCTGAGGGTCTTGATCGGACGTGTAACCAGGCGCGATATGACGAGGACAATACAGATCAGACCGGCCAGGGCCACCAATGCGCTGATCGCCACGGATTTCTGGATTTCGGTGAGATGAGAACTCAGAAACGCCCAGTTGTCCCAGACAAAACCAACTGCGCCCAGCACACTGACCCCATCCCTGGACATCACCGGCATGGCCACCATGTTCATGCCGTCCACCTGATCCTGAGCCAGTTTCTTGCCCGTCATCGCCTTTTCGATCAGGTCCCTCAGCCTGTTCTGCACGCCGGTCCCTCTGTCAAATTGGGCCAGGCGTTCGCCCGATACGTGAAGGATATCAATCCGCAGAAGCGATTTGTCGTTATCGACTGCGGGCGTGTAGATTTGCGTCAGGCGCCCGCCGTCCTTGAATTTCATCGGTGCCTGCATCTGGCCTGCCAGAAGCTCAGCGACGAGAACCTTGTTTTCGGATTGAACATCCAGCCCCATGGTTCTTGCATTGGCGGTGATCAGCACGAAGCAAACGCTGAACGTGACCAGAAAACCCATTGCGATCACGGTGGCAAGCTTGACGCTGATGCTGAGCGCGGCAAGTCTGGCGCTTATACGGGCCAAAAGAGATTGTTCGGGCATGGCTGGGACGTTCATGGTGGGCTCCGGTTGGCGGATTTCGGGATCAGTAGGCGGCCGCGATCCGCTCCAGATCGATGCCGACGGTGATCACGCCGATAAACGCGCCCGCCTCGATGATCGGAACGCTGATCTGGCTTTGATAGCTCTGGGTGGATTCATCGAACTCGATGCTGCCGATATGGATGCCCGCCGTTTCGCGCGGAACCTGCCATTTGGCCTCGTCCCCCTGCCAGTAATCCGAGGTTACGTCGCTTTGCCCGACGTTGAGGCCGCGGATGTCCGAGACGAATATCTCGGTAAACCGGCCCTGTCCCTGTATTTTCAGCTCCATCAGATACTGCGACAATGCATTGCCAAGAACCCCGTCTATCAGCTCGCCGCCGGAGATCGTCTGTTGCCGCCATGCGGTGTCAAGCTCGATGATCTGGTTCTCGATCAGACCGACGGTTTTGGCGTTCTGGGCCCGCACGGCTTCCAGGACCACCGGTGCCGAAATCCATTGAGCGATTGGCCCACTCGCAATCTTTGCCAGGGCACCGCTGTATTCATTGTCTGCAAATGCGCTGCTTGCGGTCGTGCAGATTGCAACAAAG
>JADQCC010000020.1 GCA_016278295.1 Roseovarius sp.
CCGGGCCCGTCGATGGAGCGGTCGACGTGGCTCTCGGCGGCGAGGTGCATCACGGCGTCCGGCGCGTAGGTGGCAAAGATTCGGTCGAGCGCCGCGCGGTCGCGGATATCGGCGTGCTCGAAGGTATAGAGCGGGCTGTCGGCCACCTCGGCGACGTTGTCGGGGCAGGCGGCGTAGGTGAGCGCGTCGAGGTTGATCACCTCGTGCCCGCGCGCCACGGCCAGCCGCACGACCGCCGATCCGATGAAGCCACAGCCGCCGGTGACAAGGAGCCGCATGGCCTATCCCTTCCACTCGAACGGCGAGCCGAAATCGGCGAAGGCGGGGGCGGCGGCGTCCTTGTCCGACAGGATCGGGGTCGCGTCACCCAGGCCCCAGTCGATGCCGATATCGGCATCGTCGAAGCGCACCGCGCCGTCGCACTCGGGCGCGTAGTAATCGCTGCACTTGTAGATGATCTCGGTCTCCGGCTCGCGGGTGACGAAGCCGTGCAGGAAACCTTCGGGGATCAGCATTTGTCGCCCGTTGTCGAAGCTCAATTCTGCCCCGAACCATTGCCCGAACGTGGGGCTGCCGCGGCGGATATCCACCGCCACGTCGAATAGCCGACCACGCCCGCAGCGCACCAGCTTGGCCTGCGCGTGGGGCGGGGATTGGTAGTGCAGGCCCCGCACGGTGCCCGCCTCTGCCGAGAGCGAATGGTTGTCCTGCACGAAATCAATATCGAGGCCTGCCTCGGTCATGCGCCTGCGGTTCCACGCTTCGGAAAAGAAGCCGCGGCTGTCGCCGAACCGCGCGGGCGTGAGCACCAGAACGCCATCAAGCGGGGTTCGTTCGATCTTCATGCAGGGTCCATCACGCCATTCATCAATGTGCATAGCATTTCAGAAATGCCGACAAGCGACAATCGCGACGATGCGAGGCGGCGATACAAGAAGACCCCGGGGCGCGTGTCCCGGGGTCTTCTTGTCTGCCTGTCCCGCCTGCCGGGCTCCATTCACACGTGCCGGTCGACCATCATCTTCTTGATCTCTGCAATCGCCTTGGCGGGGTTGAGGCCCTTGGGGCAGGTCTTGGTGCAGTTCATGATCGTGTGGCAGCGGTAGAGCTTGAACGGATCTTCCAGATCGTCCAGCCGCTCGCCCGTCGCCTCGTCGCGTGAATCGATGATCCAGCGATAGGCGTGCAGGAGGGCGGCGGGCCCCAGATACTTGTCGCCATTCCACCAGTAGGACGGGCAAGAGGTCGAACAGCAGGCGCACATCACGCACTCGTATAGCCCGTCGAGTTTCTCGCGGTCCTCGATCGACTGCTTCCACTCCTTCGCGGGCCGGTTGGTCTTGGTCTCGAGCCACGGCATGATGCTTTCATGCTGCGCGTAGAAATGCGTGAGGTCGGGGATCAGGTCCTTGACCACCTGCATATGCGGCAGCGGGTAGATCTTCACGTCGCCCTTGATCTCGTCCATGCCGTAGATGCAGGCCAGCGTGTTGATCCCGTCGATATTCATCGCGCACGATCCGCAAATCCCCTCGCGGCAGGAGCGGCGAAAGGTCAGTGTCGGGTCGATCTTGTTCTTGATGTAGATCAGCGCATCCAGAACCATCGGCCCGCAATCGTCGAGATCGACGAAATAGGTATCCACCCGCGGGTTCTGCCCGTCATCCGGGTTCCAGCGGTAGATCTGGAACTTGCGTGGTTTGCTCGCGCCTTCGGGCTTGGGCCACGTCTTGCCGGTGGTGATCTTGGAATTCTTGGGCAGGGTGAATTGAACCATGATCCGTCTCCTTAGAACGTGCGCTCTTTGGGCGCGATCTTCTTGAGGCTGATGCCGCCCGCGTCCTCGGGGGTGATCGGGTCCTCGATGATCGGGCGATAGCTGAGGTCCACATCCGTCTCGCCGATGCGCGCGATCGTGTGCACGCGCCATTTCTTGTCGTCGCGCTTGGGGTGATCCTCATGCGCGTGAGCGCCGCGGCTCTCGTGCCGGGCCTCGGCGCCGAAGATCGTGGAAAGCGCGCAGGGCATGAGGTTGGTCAGCTCCAGCGTCTCCATCAGGTCCGAGTTCCAGACGAGGCTGCGGTCGGTGACCTTGAGATCGGCCAACTTGGCCGCCACGCCCTTCATCTTCTCGACGCCGTTGGCCAGCGTTTCGGAGGTGCGGAAGACGGCAGCGTCTTCCTGCATGGTCTTTTGCATCTCAAGCCGCAGGTCGGCGGTCGGCACCGCGCCATCGGCATGGCGCAGCTTGTCGAAACGGTCGAGCGCCTTGTCGACTTCCACCTTGTTGGTTGCCGGAACGGCGCTTTCGGCATCCACCACCTTGCCCGCGCGAATCGCGGCGGCGCGGCCGAACACCACGAGGTCGATCAGCGAGTTTGAGCCGAGACGGTTGGCGCCGTGCACGCTTGCGCAGGCGGCCTCGCCCACGGCCATCAGGCCGGGGACCACGGCGTGCGGGTCGTTCTTGGTGGGGTTGATGACTTCGCCCCAGTAATTCGCCGGGATGCCGCCCATGTTGTAATGCACGGTGGGCAGCACCGGGATCGGCTCCTTGGTGACATCGACGCCGGCAAATATCCTAGCGGTTTCCGAAATTCCAGGCAGGCGCAGCTTCAGCGCCTCGGGTGGCAGGTGGCTGAGGTTGAGGTGGATGTGATCCCCCTCCTTGCCCACGCCGCGCCCTTCGCGGATTTCCATGGTCATGCAGCGGCTGACATAGTCGCGCGGGGCGAGATCCTTGTAATTGGGGGCGTAACGTTCCATGAATCGCTCGCCTTCGGAATTGGTCAGATAACCACCTTCACCGCGTGCGCCTTCGGTGATCAGCATCCCCGGCCCGAACACGCCCGTGGGGTGAAACTGCACGAATTCCATGTCCTGTAGCGGCAGGCCGGCGCGCGCCACCATGCCGTTGCCGTCGCCGGTGCAGGTATGCGCGGAAGTGCAGTTGAAGTAGGCGCGGCCATAGCCCCCTGTCGCCAGCACCACCATCTTGGCGTTGAAGACGTGGATCGTGCCGTCATCCAGCTTCCAGCACACCACGCCGGTGCAGGCGCCATCGGTCATGATCAGGTCGATCGCGAAATACTCGATGTAGAACTCGGCCTTTTCCTTCAGACTCTGACCGTAGAGCGTGTGCAGGATCGCATGGCCGGTGCGGTCGGCGGCGGCACAGGTGCGCTGCACCGGCGGGCCCTCGCCGAATTCGGTGGTGTGGCCGCCGAAGGGGCGCTGATAAATCTTGCCTTCCTCGGTGCGGGAAAACGGCACGCCGTAATGCTCCAGCTCATAGACCGCCTTGGGCGCCTCGCGCGCGAGGTATTCCATCGCGTCGGTATCGCCCAGCCAGTCCGATCCCTTGACGGTATCGTACATATGCCACTGCCAACTATCGGGTCCCATGTTGCCCAGGCTCGCGGCGATGCCGCCTTGGGCGGCCACGGTGTGTGAGCGGGTCGGGAACACCTTGGTCACGCAGGCGGTGCGCAGCCCCTGTTCGGCCATGCCGAGTGTGGCACGCAGCCCCGCGCCACCGGCCCCGATCACCACCACGTCGTAATCATGCGTCTCGTATTCATATGCGGCCATTGGTCAGTTCCTCACAACGCGATCTTGGCAAGGGCGAAGAGCCCGGTGGCGATCAGCCCGTAACTCAGGATGGTGGTAAAGATGACTAGCGCGCGGCGGGTGCTGCCGTGGGTGTAATCCTCGATCATGGTCTGTGCCCCGCCCGCGAAATGGCGCAGCCCGAAGAAGATCACGAGGCCGGTCAGGAGAGCCATCGCGGGATGCGCGAAGGCGACGAGCACCTCCTCGCGGGTGCCGCCGACGGCACGCCCGAAGGCCACGAGGAAGACGGGGATGATGAGCGCGAGGCCCACGCCGCTCATCTTCATATACCAGAAATGTTCGGTTCCGGTGCCGGCCGCGCCCTTGCCCTCGGCGCGTTTGCGTGCGGTGAGATAGCGCATGTTTCCCTCCTCAGACCAGAAGCAGAGTGATGACGGTGAGCACGACCGAGCCGATGATGCAGGCCCAGCCGAGGCGCTCCGCCGTTTCGATCTCGAGCCCCTTGCCCGCGTCGAAATAGAGATGCCGCAGCCCGGCAAGGTAGTGATACCACACCGCCCAGAGCGACAGCGTCAGCACAAGGTCACCGAACCACGAGGTCAGTACCGCGTCGGCGGTGGCGAAATAACTCTCGGAGGTTGCGGCGGCGAGAAGCCACCAGACGATCAGCGCCGCCGCCACGATCAGCGCGTTGCCGGTGATCCGCGTGAGGATCGAACTGATCGAGGTCATTTGTGGACGGTAGATTTGCAAGTGAGGGGAAAGCGGGCGTTCAACCTCTGTGGACTCGGCCATGGGGGACCTCCTTGATGTTCGGCGGCGGCACGGGGCCTGCTCTGGCTGTCCCCGTTTTGAAGGGTTTTGCCGCCGCTGTCACCTGTTACAAGGAGGAATCAGCCCGATACGGTCAATTCGCCGCAAAAACGGGCGTTTGTGATCACATAAAATCCCGTGTGATCACAATATCCCGCGCGCCGCTCGGCGACTCGGGTTTTGGGCAAGCCATTGGAATCGCCGTATCGCCCACAGGGAATGCCGCACGCGGTGCGCTTTTGTGATCACAGAGGCGCCGCTGCTACGCGTCGCGCTGCTCCAGCGCCGCGATGCGCGCCTTGAGCGCCTCGTTCTCCTCGCGCGCCTTTTGTGCCATCGCACGCACCGCATCGAATTCTTCACGGGTGACGAAGTCGTGCTCGGCAAGCCATCGGTCGATCAGCGACTTCATCGCCGTCTCGGCCTCGGTCCGCGCGCCCTGCGCCACGCCCATCGCATTGGTCATCAACTGGCTCAGATCGTCGAGCACCTTGTTTCGCGTCTGCATCGCTTGTCTCCGGCGTTTCACTAATGTGTTATATGGCCCACGAGCCTTCGATCACAAGGTTGACTTTCCCCGCGCGCGAGAGGCACAGAGACGCATATGCAGGCCGCGATCCCATTCCCCGATATCAGCCCCGAGATCGTGTCGATCACGCTCTTCGGCATGGAATTCGCGCTGCGCTGGTACGCGCTGGCCTATATCGTTGGCATCGTCATCGGCTGGCGGATCGTGGTGGCAGCGACGCGTCGGCCGCTGCTGTGGCCCGGTGATCGCGCGCCGATGGAATCGAAGGACGTGGAGGATCTGCTCACCTGGGTGATCCTGGGCGTGATCCTGGGCGGGCGGCTTGGATATGTGCTGTTCTATCAGCCGGGGTATTTCCTCGCGAATCCCGCCCAGATCCTGCAAGTCTGGCAGGGGGGCATGGCGTTTCACGGCGGGCTTTTGGGTGTCGTGCTCGCGGTGGTGCTGTTCTCGCGGTCGCGCGGCATCAACTGGGTGTCGGTGGCGGATGCGCTGTGCATGGTGACGCCGGTGGGCCTCTTGCTGGGCCGGATCGCGAATTTCATCAATGCCGAGTTGTGGGGGCGACCCACCGACCTGCCCTGGGGGGTGATCTTTCCGAGTGCTGCGGCGCAGGACTGCGCGGGTGTCGTGGGGCTTTGCGCGCGCCACCCCTCGCAACTTTACGAAGCGGCGCTCGAAGGGCTGATCCTCGGGGCGATCCTGTTGTGGCTGGGCTGGCGCCGGGGGGCGCTGCGCCTGCCTGGCACGCTCACGGGCGTGTTTTTCGCGGGCTACGGAGCCGCGCGGTTTCTCGTCGAGTTCGTGCGTCAGCCGGACGCGCAATTTGTCTCGCCCGGCAATCCGCTGGGGCTGGCCTTTCATGTGGATGGCTACGGGCTGACGATGGGGCAGGCGCTGTCGCTTCCGATGATTGCATTCGGGCTCGGCATGGTGCTCTGGGCGCGGCGTCGCGGGCGCACTCGGCCAGCATGACGCCGCTGGCCGTGCAGCTTGCCACGCAGATCGGGGCTGCCGGACCGATGAGCCTCGGCGATTACATGGCCGCCTGCCTGATGCATCCCGAGCACGGCTATTACGCCAGTCGCGATCCGTTTGGTGCGGGGGGCGATTTCGTCACCGCACCGGAAATCAGCCAGATGTTCGGTGAGCTTGTGGGCCTCAGCCTCGCGCAATGCTGGCTGGATCAGGGCGCGCCCGCGCCGTTCGTGCTGGCCGAGCTTGGCCCCGGTCGCGGCACGCTGATGGCGGACCTGCTGCGCGCCACGCGGGCCGTGCCCGGTTTTCACGACGCGCTGCGGCTGCACCTTGTCGAGACCTCGCCTGTCCTGCGCGAGGCGCAGGCGGCGGCCCTCGGACGTGGCGATGTGGTCTGGTGCGACCGGATCGAGGACCTGCCGGACATGCCCCTCTATCTGGTCGCCAACGAATTCTTCGACGCCCTGCCGATCCGGCAGTTTCAGCGGTCCGGTACCGGCTGGCGCGAGCGGGTGGTCGGGCTGGAAGGGAACGGCCTTTCGCTCGGTCTCGGGCCCGAGGCTCCGCGCCCGGAACTCGATCACCGCCTCGGGGACACGCACGAGGGCGATATCGTCGAGACCTGCGCGCCCGGCACCGTCATCGCCGCGGAGATCGGTGCGCGGATCGTGGCCAGGGGCGGCGCGGCGCTGATCGTGGATTACGGCGACTGGCACGCGCTGGGCGACACGTTTCAGGCGGTGGCGGGCCATGCGCCGACCGACCCACTTGCCGCCCCCGGCATGGCCGATCTAACCGCGCATGTGGATTTCGAGGCGCTGGCGCTGGCCGCCGCCCCCGCCGCGTACTCCCGTCTCTGCCCGCAAGGCATGTTCCTCGCGCGGCTCGGCATCGGCGCGCGCGCCGAGGCGTTGGCGCAGGGGCTTTCGGGCGCGGCGCTCGACAGCCACATGACCGCATTTCGCCGCTTGACCGGCGCAGATGAAATGGGGACGCTCTTCAAGGTGCTGGGCCTCATGCCGCCCGGCACGGCGCCACCACCCGGACTGGACCCATGACACTGGAGATCATCACCGCCGACGCACTCGCCCCCCTGCATCACGGGTTCTTTACCCGGCGGGGCGGGGCGTCCTCGGGGATATTCGCGGGGCTCAATTGTGGTCCGGGCTCGTCGGATCAGAGCGAGATCGTCACCATCAACCGCACCCGCGTGGCCAGCGCCATGCAGGTCGCGCAGGACCATCTCGTGACCGTCCACCAAGTGCATTCCGCCGACGTCGTGAGCGTCGCCGCGCCGCTCGGCCTGCGCCCGCGCGCCGACGCTATCGTCACCGCCACCCCCGGCCTCGCGCTCGCCGTCCTGACCGCCGATTGCCAGCCCGTGCTGTTTGCCGACGCCGAGGCAGGCGTGATCGGGGCGGCCCATGCGGGCTGGCGCGGGGCGCGCGACGGCGTGCTGGAGGCGACGCTCGACGCGATGGAGGCGCTGGGTGCGGATCGCGACCGTATCGCCGCGATCATCGGCCCGTCGATCAGCCAGCGGAATTACGAGGTCGGCCCGGACCTGCTCGAGGATTTCCTCGCCGACGATCCCGAGAGCGCGCGGTTTTTTGCCAACGGGGAGGGGGATCGCTATCTCTTCGACCTGCCGGGCTACGGGCTCTGGCGCTTGCGCCGGGCCGGGGCAGGGCACGCGGAATGGACCCGCCACTGCACCTATGCCGACCCGGATCGCTTTTACTCATACCGCCGCGCTACCCATGCGGGCGAGGCTGATTACGGGCGGCTCATTTCGGCGATCCGACTGTGAACGCCCGGGCGTTTTTCGCGAACACGGTCGGCACATTGGTGCTCCGTGTGCGGACGCCCCGTTTTTGCGCGGCAATGCGGTGAAACGGTCCGGCGTATAGCCGACTACATCGATTCGACCCCTGCCCGCGCGCCTCTGGTGACGCACGGGCAGGGGGATTGCGTATCGCGCTTGGCGTGTGACTTACGTCACCGGCGCGACCGGCTTACATCTGCGCGGCTTGGCGTGCAGCTTTGAGCCAGCCATCGACCTTGTCGCGGTTTTCCTCGATCCAGGCTGCGGCCTGTTGTTGGATATCTTCCGGGCTGTCGGCGCCCTTGTTCATCTTTGCGTTCTGCTCAAAGATGTCCTCGATCGGAATACGCGCCTTTTTCAGCAGCGTCTCGGCGGCCGGGTTGTCGTCGAGGAACTCCGAGTTGGCCACGGGCCGGATGTCGTTTGCCGGCCAGCCGAGATCACAGGGTGCTTCACCCCGGCAGCCTTCGAGTTTGGCCACGGTCGTCTCGTCGGCGAGATTAGCCTGGCTTTCGGGCAGCTTGGTTTCCTTCATTTGCAGCCAGACGACGTCTTTGCCCGGCGTCAGTTCACCCACGGTCCAGTTCGGCGTCCAGGTGTAGAAGAAAATCGGCTGATCGTTTTGGTAACGGCCCAGTGCGTCGGCCATCGAGGCAGAGTAGCCCGCCTTGATCGCGTTGAAGTCATCGTTCCAGTCGTAAGCCTCGAAATGGTGCGAAATCACCTTTTCGCAGCCCCAGCCCGGCGGGCATGCGACGAGGTCGGCCTTGCCGTCGCCATTGGCGTCGAAGAGCTTCTGAACCTCGTCCTTGGTCAGGTCCGAGACATACGTGATGTCGTTTTCTTCGGCCGTCTTCTTGTCGATCAGATAGCCCTGAAGCGCGCCGCCCTTGGCGACGTACCCCACTTTTTCGGCACCGCTGCTGAACGCGTCCTCATAGGAATTGTGCAGCGGGAACCAGCCGTTCACCCAAAGGTCCACGTCGCCCTGCGCGACGGTCTGGTAGAACGGCGGATTGTCCAGCGTGGTGATGCGGGACACGTTGTATCCCAACTCCTGAAGCATCTGGCTGTAGACCTCGGCCTGCCACCAGCCGGTGTCCCAGCTTGCGCGCGCCATGTCGATGGTGGTGCCCTCGCCGGGCATCTCATGGCTTGCGGCCAAGGCGGCGCTCGGCAGCGCCATCATTGCGGTCAGGGCCGCGCCGGTCGTGGTTTTCAGGATCGCCTTCTTGTCAAACATGATGAAAGTCCTCCTATTCTGCGTATTGGCCGTCCGGGGGCTGTTCGGTGCTCCGTCCGGCACGTCTCGCGACCAGTCCGGCAGCGTGTGGTCGTGAGACGGTTTTTTGCTTGGGGCACGCCAATTTCCTCACGTCGGCGAGGTTGCCGGTGCCCTCTTACTGAAGAACGATTTCAGCGTCTCCAGCAATCCCGGTGTCCTTGTTGAACCTTCGGACCCGAGCGCCTGCGTGATCCGGTCGAGGATCATGGCAAGCAACACGATGCCCAGCCCGCCTTCGGTCGCGGCGCCGACGTCGAGCCGGCCCAGCCCGGTGTAGACGGTCAGACCAAGACCGCCCGCGCCGATGAGCGCCGCGATCACCGCCATCGAAAGCGCCAGCATCAGCGTCTGGTTGAGCCCGGCCATGATCGTGCGCAACGCCAGCGGCAACTGCACTTCCCACAGCACCTGCCGTGGCGATGAGCCGAACGAGTATGCCGCCTCGATCAGGTCTTCGGGCACCGAGCGGATGCCGAGATTGGTCAGGCGGATGATCGGCGGCAGGGCAAAGATGATGGTGGCGATGATGCCGGGCGTCATCCCGACCCCGAACAGCATGACGATCGGCACCAGATACACGAAGGGCGGAATCGTCTGCATGATGTCGAGCACGGGGCGCAGGCCCTTTTCGAACCGGTCGCTGCGCGCGGCGGCAATGCCAAACGGCACGCCGACGACGGCGCAGAAAAGTACGGCGGTGAGGATCATCGCCAAGGTTGTCATGGTCTGTGACCAGACGCCTATCAGATCGACCACCACGAGGCTGATCAGGGTGAACACCGCGAGACCGCGGCTCGCGACCGCCCAGGCCACGAGCGCCAGCGCGATGGTGAAGGCCACCATCGGGATCGTCTGAAGCGTCGTATCCAGCCACTCGAGCACGAAGCTAATGGGCGCCTGCACGGCCTGGAAGAACCCACGAAAATTGGGAACCAGCCAGCCCTTGATGACGGTTTCGACCCAGGCGTCCAGCGGGAGATTGAACAGATCGGATGGTTGCCACATTTCTTTGCCTCCGGTCAGGCCGAAAGCGCGGGCGCGTCTTCCGCGGAGATCTCTTCCGCGGGCGCATCTCCGCCCTGCGCCCCGGTTGTTTCATTCGCAAGCAGATTGAACACCGCTTCCGGCCGCACCACGCCGACGAGGTTGCCATCGGCGTCGATGATGGCAACCGGCAGGCCGGAGCCACAGGCACTATAAAGCGTATTCAGCCTGGTATCCGGTTCCGCGGTTGGTATGTCGCGGTGCAGCGCGTTTTCGAGCGCCGTCTCGCCACGTTGTTCCGCCTCGGCGATGCTTTGACGGGTGATCGCACCAGCGAGCGTGTCGCCCGCCAGAACCGGCAGGCTGTCGCGCCCCAGCTCGTCGAGACGCCGCCGCGCGGTGGCAAGGTCATGCGAACCGATGTCCAGCGGTTCGGGCGTCTCCATCACGCGTCGCGCGGAAAACACCTTTGCCCGGTCGATATCCTGTGTGAAGGCCGCCACATAGTCGTCAGCGGGATTGCCGACAATCTCTTCCGCGGTGCCCACTTGTACGAAGCGGCCTTCCTTCATGATGGCGATGCGGTCACCAAGGGTCAGCGCCTCGTCGAGGTCGTGGGTGATGAAGACAATGGTCTTCTTCAACTCGCCCTGCAATTCGAGCAATTCGTTCTGCATGTCGCGGCGGATGAGCGGGTCGAGCGCGGAAAACGGCTCGTCCATGAGCAGGATCTCCGGATCGACGGCCAGACCGCGCGCCAGCCCCACGCGCTGCTGCATGCCGCCCGAAAGCGCCGAGGGGCGTCGATCCGCCCAGGCCGAGAGCCCGACTTTGTCGAGGGCGGCGAGCGCCCTGTCGCGACGTTCCCTGGCGGGCACGCCGGCGATCTTGAGGCCGTATTCCACGTTTTCCCGGACGGTCTTGTGGGGGAAAAGGGCAAAGTGCTGGAACACCATCGACACCTTCTCCAGCCTCACCTTGCGGAGCGTTTGGGCATCCGCGTTGTGCACGTCGGTGTCGTCGATGCGGATCGTGCCGTCGCTGGAGTCGATGAGTTTGTTCAGCATCCTCACCAGCGTGGACTTGCCCGAGCCGGACAAGCCCATGACGACGAAGACCTCTCCCTCCTCCACGGAGAAGTTGACGGATTGAACACCGATGGTCTGGCCGGTCTCGGAAAGAATCTCGTCTTTCGTCTTGCCGTGCCGGACCAGGTCGAGCGCTTGACCGGGATCGTCTCCAAAGACCTTCGACAGGTTTTCAGCAACGATTTTGATGGTCAAAATTCCTCCTCTGTCAAAGACGTTGTTATTCAGAGTTGGCTCACATCTGACAGTTACATGGTTTCAAGGACGTGCCGATTCAACCGCCCCCTGCCTGATCCCATTTTGTCGAGCAACAGCAGGGGTGATTTCCAGGGGTGATCAGCGTCTCCAGTCACCGCCATTCCAGCTCAGAACATCCCCATTGCCAGCCCGGCGGCCAGCGCCTGACCGATATCGCGGCATTGTGCGAGCTCTTCGTCCGGGATGGTCTTGGGGGCAAGGATTGCCTCCGGTGTCTGGGCGTGCGTGCCGATGATCAACGGCTCCTGAACCGGGCGTAGCCGCCAGCCCTGCGCGATGCGTGCCGTCTGGCGGGCGGCGTTTTCCCCATCCGACCCGGCGCAAACCATCTGGGCATAGGCGCGCCCCTCGATCCGGCCAAGCACGGGGTAATAGCAGCGATCAAAGAAGTCCTTCATCACGCCGGAGAGCGCGGCCAGGTTCTCCGGGGCGCAAAAGAGATAGCCATCGGCGGCCAGAAGATCATCCGGTCCGGCCTGATCGGCCCGTTTGAGCGATGTCTCCGTCTCGTCGCGGGCGGCCTCAAAGGCCGCCTCTGCCATCTGCCGGCTGCCGCCGGTGCGCGAGTGATAGACAATGAGAAGCCGTGTCATGGCAGAAACGTAACGGCCACACAGTGCGATTGGCAACAAGGCCCCGATCACGCTGACGAAATCGGGGGGGCGGACCAGAATCAAAAATCCCCGCACAAGGCGAGGACTTTGTCGGCAGTCTGAGGGCCGCGCACTGCGCGGCCCCCTTTCCCTTGGCTTCAAAGGCCGGGGGCTGGCTTACATCATGCCGCCCATGCCGCCCATGTCGGGCATGCCGCCGCCACCGGCGCCTTCTTTCTGCGGCTTGTCGGCCACCATCGCAGATTGGTCTGAATGTCAGTCACCACGTTGCTCAAGTTCAAACGCATCTGAGCCAAACATTACCTAGACATCTTCGAGTATCCGATAGTCAAGTTTGGTAAGGCGATCACCTGTGGGTGGAGAATGTTCATATCGGTCATCGACGCATATTGCAGAAACGAAGTACTCGTCCGTATCACACCGGAGAATGTATTTCATTTCTTTAGCGTCTTTGACGTATTCTTCTGATGACGCGGGTTGTGGCAATGGCATAATGGTGTGTCTAGGGTGCATTAGTGCCCCGGTTTTCAAAATAGTGTTGTGGTATTTCAGATAGTAGAGCCAACCGCAGGTTTGCATCGCGCTAGCTTTCTGAAAGTCGCACCTTATCCGATCAATCCAAGGCTCCCAAAACTTTCCATTGGGAATATCGCTTCGAAGGCTCAAGTCCAAAGTATACTCTGGGAACTCACGGTGGTATCTGACTGTTCCCTCTACCTCGTACGGGGTTTCACTGGAAACCCAATCGTTGGGCAATCGTATGAGTTTTAAAACACGTTCAAGCGGCGTAAGGTTCAGCCCCAGACGAGTTCGCCACATTCGTTCGATCTCGGCATCGTGCGGGCAACTGTCTATCGGTGTATTATTCGAAGAGTCGCGACTATAGGGCACTCCCGCACGTACTTCTTTTCTGTTTCGCAAAAATTTCTTTGTAAGATAGAAAGGCCCTCTTTCACTTTTTGCGATCTGGATAACACCGATACGAACGCTGCGATCGAGAGTGCAAACATCGAGTTCATAATAAGTTACTGGCAACGTGTGATTTGTTGGAAAAGACCTAATATCCGTCCAAAATTGATTGTCAGCTACCCGCTTAGATAATCCCAAGTACTCCCTTTCATCAGATATCCCACATATAATAAATCGGTCATCGTCATGATCGGCGTTAGACATGCAAAGGATGTCGTGGACCATGTCCGCTTTCTTGTCGGTTGAATAGTAATCGGCCTTGAAGTCCAGCCATTCGCTTTCCGGATACTCTTCAACGAGCCTCAAAATATTCTCTTCTGCCAGTCTCATTGAGGTCCTCCGAAACAAGAAAGGGCGCTCTAAAGCGCCCTTTCATTATCATAAAGGCAGGCGACTTACATCATGCCGCCCATGCCGCCCATGTCGGGCATGCCGCCGCCACCGGCGCCTTCTTTCTGCGGCTTGTCGGCCACCATCGCCTCGGTGGTGATCAGCAGGCCAGCGATCGAGGCTGCATCCTCGAGCGCGGTGCGGACCACCTTGGCCGGGTCGATCACGCCGAACTTGAACATGTCGCCATATTCGTCGGTCTGCGCGTTGTAGCCGAACTTCAGATCGTTGCTTTCGCGGATCTTACCCGCGACGACCGAGCCGTCCACGCCCGCGTTCTCGGCGATCTGGCGCAGCGGCGATTCGAGCGCCTTGCGCACGATCATGATGCCGGCGTTTTGATCGGTGTTGGCCCCGGTCACACCTTCGAGGGCCTTGGCGCCCTGCACGAGGGACACGCCGCCACCGACGACGATACCTTCCTGCACCGCGGCGCGGGTCGCGTTGAGCGCGTCATCGACGCGGTCCTTGCGCTCCTTCACCTCGGTCTCGGTCATGCCGCCGACGCGGATCACGGCCACACCACCGGCAAGCTTGGCCACGCGCTCCTGGAGCTTCTCGCGGTCATAATCCGAGGTGGTGTCCTCGATCTGGGTACGGATCTGGGCGACGCGCGCCTCGATCTCGTCCTTGCTGCCATGACCGTCGACGATGGTGGTCTCGTCCTTGGTGATGTTCACCGTCTTGGCCGAGCCGAGCATGTCCATCGTCACCGATTCGAGCTTCATCCCGAGATCTTCGGAGATCACCTGGCCGCCCGTGAGGATCGCGATGTCCTGGAGCATGGCCTTGCGGCGATCGCCAAAGCCCGGCGCCTTGACGGCCGCGATCTTGAGGCCGCCGCGCAGCTTGTTGACCACGAGCGTGGCAAGCGCCTCGCCCTCGACGTCCTCGGCGATGATGAGCAGCGGCTTCTGCGACTGGATCACCTGCTCGAGCAGCGGCACCATCGGCTGGAGGCTCGACAGCTTCTTCTCGTGCAGCAGGATGAGGCAGTCATCGAGCTCGGCCACCATCTTGTCGGAGTTGGTGACAAAATAGGGGCTGAGATAGCCACGGTCGAACTGCATCCCCTCGACCACTTCGGTCTCGGTCTCGAGGCCCTTGGCTTCCTCGACGGTGATGACGCCCTCGTTGCCGACCTTCTGCATCGCGTCCGCGATCATCTGGCCGATCTCGCTCTCGCCGTTGGCGGACACGGTGCCGACCTGCGCGACTTCCTCGGAATTCTCGACCTTGCGCGCCGCCGCCTTGATGTGCTCGACGACCTTCTTGGTCGCGAGGTCGATGCCGCGCTTGAGATCCATCGGGTTCATGCCCGCGGACACGGCCTTGACGCCTTCGCGGACGATCGACTGTGCCAGCACGGTGGCGGTGGTGGTGCCGTCGCCGGCCTCGTCATTGGTGCGGTTGGCCACTTCCTTGACCATCTGCGCGCCCATGTTCTCGAACTTGTCCTCAAGCTCGATTTCCTTGGCGACGGACACGCCGTCCTTGGTGATGCGCGGCGAGCCGAAGCTCTTTTCCAGCACCACGTTGCGGCCCTTGGGGCCGAGCGTCACCTTGACCGCGTCGGCCAGGGTGTTGACGCCACGCAGCATGCGGTTGCGGGCGTCGGTATCGAATCGTACGTCTTTAGCAGCCATGTTCGGATACTCCTGATTAGTCGTTGTTTCCGGGTCAGACGATGCGCGGCCTTCAGGCGGCCTTGGCGGCCTTGTCGGCGTCGATGATCCCGAGGATGTCGCTTTCCTTCATGATCATCAGCTCTTCGCCGTCGATCGTGACCTCGGTGCCGGACCACTTGCCGAACAGGACCGTGTCACCGGCCTTGACGGCCATCTCGATCAGGTCGCCATTGTCCTTGCGCGCACCGTCGCCAACGGCGACGATTTCGCCTTGCTGCGGCTTTTCCTTGGCGGTTTCGGGGATGATAAGACCCCCGGCGGTTTTTTCTTCGCTCTCCACGCGGCGGACGAGCACGCGGTCATGCAGCGGTTTGAATGCCATCTTCGAGGCTCCTTGGCTCAAAGTTTCCCTATTGAATGATCCCCGGCGGGGATCATTAGCACTCACTCCATTCGAGTGCTAACGGCGCAGAATTAGGCAGCGCCGCGACGCCTGTCAACTCCCTGTTCGCGAAAATTTGCACGAGGCGCGGCGCTGGATATCGCGACCCGAAGCAACTATCTGCCCGGCGAGCGCCGCCGCAACGCGAAAGACACCCCGATGAGCACCGAATCCGCGCCCCCGCGCTACAGTGACAACCTCACGCGCCTGCTCGACCGGATCGAGGCCGAGACCGGCGACGGCGCGGTGTCGGTGCGCGAGGTGCTGGCCATCCTCGGGCCGCGTGCCTTCACGCCGATGCTTCTGGTGCCAAGCCTCGTTCTTGTCTCGCCCGCCTCGGCGATTCCCGGCGTGCCAAGCATCCTGTCGCTGCTGGTGGGGCTTGTGGCATTGCAGATGCTGCTGGGGCACGATCGGATCTGGCTGCCGCGCGTGCTCTTGGATCGCGCACTCGACGCTGTGCGCTTCGCTCGCGCGCTGCGCGCGCTGCGTGGTCCGGCCGCATGGATCGACCCGCTGATCAACGAACGGCTGACATGGCTCGCCGACAAGCCGGGTAACATCCCCGCGCTGGCGATCTGCGCCACCGTCTCGTTCTTCATGCCACTGATCGAGTTCGTGCCCTTCCTTACCTCGATCCTCGCCTCGGCCATCGCGCTCTTCGCCACCGGCATGTTCGCGCGCGACGGGCTCTTGGTGCTTGTGGGCTATAGCCTCGTCTCCGGCGGCGCGGTACTGGTCACGCAGGCGGTGCAGGCGGTGATCACCTGACCAAAAGGGGCGCTGTCTGTCTCCGCGGTGCCGCCGGTCGCGGGCATGAAGGCTTGTCTGATGGGAAATGCGCGGGACGGAGCGGCCTGTGGACGAATGCGCCGTAGAAGGTTGCGGCTGGCTTGAAGCTGCCGTTGATGAACGGAATCTTTAAAAGATTCCGTACAAGAAAGTTTTAAACTTTCTTGATCTTACCTTGCTGTGCGG
>JADQCC010000310.1 GCA_016278295.1 Roseovarius sp.
GGAATTCAAAAGCTTACGCTACCCTCACCACATCATCATGAATAATCCGGGCTAGATCGCCGAGCTGTGACCCTCGGCATTGACCTCGTATGCGTCGAACTGCCGTGCAATCATCCGGGTGAGCGGGCGTGCCTCCGGCGGGATGAACAGACCGGTCTCGTCCAGCTTCAGATGATCGGCAAAGGCCTGGTCAACCTCTGACAACAGGTCGTGCAGCGCGGCGGGGGCGATGGCGAAATCGCGCGTGATCTCCTCCGCGTCGATGTGGAAATCACACATCAGCATCTCGATCATCCGACCGCGCATCCGATCCTCGGGCGAGAAGACGTGACCGCGGGTGGTGGAAAACCGCCCCTCGCGGATCGCGCCGGTATGGGCCCCGGTGGCAGGTGCGTTCTGTGCGTATCCTTGCGGAAAGCGCGAGATCGAGGACGCGCCGAGACCGATCAGCACATCCGACGTGTCGTCGGTATAGCCCTGGAAATTGCGGCGCAGGCGTCCGGTCTTTTGGGCAATGCTCAGCCCGTCATCCCTGGTGGCGAAATGGTCGATGCCGATCTCGTCATACCCGTCCCAGAGAAACAGCCGCCTGGCGGTGTCGAAGAGGGCAAGGCGTTCCTGCGGGGTGGGTAGAGCGTCCGAAGGGATCATCTGCTGGCGCTTGGCCATCCACGGCACATGCGCATAGCCGTAGAGCGCGACACGATCGGGGTTGAGCGACAGGAGTTTCTGCACGCTCTCGGTGATTCGCACCTTGGTCTGGTGCGGCAGACCGTAGAGGATGTCGGCATTGAGGCTCGCCACGCCCCGTGCGCGGATTTCCTCGGCGGCCCAACGGGTAATGTCATAGCCTTGCAGGCGGCCGATGCTTTTCTGGATGTCTTCGTCGAAGTCCTGCACCCCGATGGAGGCGCGGTTCATGCCTGCCGCCGCGAGCGCGTCGAGGCGCGGCCCGTCGATCTCGTTGGGGTCGATCTCGACCGAGAACTCGGTGGCCTCGGTGAACGGCGCGATCTCGCGAATCGCCCCTGCCAGCTCGGTCATCATCGCAGGCTGCAAAAGCGTCGGCGTCCCACCGCCCCAGTGCAGCCGCGAGAGCCGCACGCCATCGGGCAGCAGGCGGCCCAGCATGGCGATCTCGGTCTTGAGCGTCTCCAGATAGGCGATCACCGGCGCGTCGGTCTGGGTACCCTGCGTGCGACAGGCGCAGAACCAGCACAGCCTGCGGCAGAAGGGCACGTGCACGTAGAGCGACACCTCGGATCCGGCCGGGATGGCGGCGATCCAGTCGGTGAAGTCACCGGACCCTACCGAGCGGCTGAAATGAGGCGCGGTGGGGTAGCTGGTGTAGCGAGGCACCTTGGCGTCAAAAAGACCCAGTCTGGCGAGTTCGGTTTGCGTATCCATGTGCCGACGTTTACAGTCCGAAAACGTAAACTCCTTGACCCAGATCAACCCTTGGATGGCAAATTTGGCGATCAGCGAAAAAATCGCGCATTGCGCGCCAGTGGATTGCGGCGACTGCCCGATCCGGCATCGTGCCGTCTGTGCACGGTGCGAGGCTGACGAGCTCGAACTGCTCGAGCAGATCAAGTATTACCGCAACTTCGAGGCCGGGCAGACGGTTATCTGGTCCGGGGACCAGATGGATTTCGTTGCCTCCGTCGTGTCGGGGATCGCCACGCTCACGCAGACGATGGAGGACGGTCGCACGCAGATGGTGGGCCTGCTTCTGCCCAGCGATTTCGTGGGCCGCCCGGGGCGCGAGTGCGCCACCTATGACGTGGTGGCGACCACCGACATGGTGATGTGCTGTTTTCGCCGCAAACCATTCGAACAAATGATGATTCGCACGCCCCACATCGCGCAGCGCCTGCTGGAAATGACGCTCGACGAGCTGGACGCGGCGCGCGAATGGATGCTGGTGCTGGGCCGCAAGACCGCGCGGGAAAAGATCGCCTCGCTCATCGCGATCATCGCGCGGCGCGACGCCGCGCTCGCGATGCAGGGGATGCGCGGCCCGCTGGTCTTTGACCTGCCGCTCACCCGCGAGGCGATGGCCGATTATCTCGGCCTGACGCTGGAAACCGTCAGCCGCCAGGTCTCGGCGCTCAAAAAGGACGGGGTGATCTCGCTCGAGGGCAAGCGCCGCGTGACCATCCCCGACATGGGCCGCCTGCTGGAAGAGGCGGGTGACGACAGCGATGGCGGGATGCTGGCCTGACGCGATCGGTCCGGGTGGGTCGAATCAGTGACAAGCAATTGGTTAACAAGAGAAAAGCCCTGTCTGCATCGCGTCTGCAAACCGGCTGTATCGCGTCGGTATTCTGGTGGGCCCCGGCCAGGTTAACGGGCCGGTCGCCGCGACAGGGCGCGCAGACCGAGCCGCACCCTGACGTTCCCGGTGGCGCCCCCGGCAGGACAGCCCGCAGGACGGGCAAGCGGGACGGGCAAGACCGGACCGGTCCTGCCCCCCGAGACCGGGAGCCTGGCGGGTCAATGCGCCATGAACACCGGCACCGTCGCCTGTTCGAGCATGTAGCGCGTCGCCCCGCCAAAGATCGCCTCGCGGAAGCGCGAATGGCCATAGGCCCCCATCACCACCATGTCGGCATCCATGTCCGTCACGTGACGCAAGAGCACATCCGAGACCCGCGGCAACGAGCGCGACAGCACGTCGATCTCGGTCTTGACCCCGTGGCGTGAGAGATACTGCGCCAGAAGCCCGCCGGGATCGGAGCGGTTCGGCCCGTGCATTGGCGGGTCGATCACCACCACATGCACCGTCTTGGCCATGCGCAGGAGCGGTATCGCCGCCCGCGTGGCGGCGAGTGCCTCGGGGCTCTCGTTCCAGCCCAGCAGTATGCGCTGTGGTCTTGGTGACGGGGCACCCTTGCCAGGCGCGACGAGAACCGGTGTGCGCCCCTCGAAGAGCGCCGATTCGGTCACTGCCTCGAGTTCGGCGCCGCGCCCCTCGCCATAGGGCTGCGGCAAAGTGACCAGATCCGAGAACCGCGCCCGCGCCGCGACATGGCGGCCGATATCGGCAAGCTGCGCCACACCCATCTCGGCGGCCCAGCGAATCGCGCTCTTGCCGAGGCGCGCGCGCACCAGCCGGTCGATCTCTTCGGCCTCTTCCTGCGCCCGGCTGATTGTCTCCTGAAGCACGACCGCGCTCGCGCCGGCGTAGTAATAGCCTGTCTGGCTTCGGTCCACGCCCAGGCAGAGCGCATCGAGATGCGCCTCGTTGGCCTCGGCCACGGCGATGGCATGGGTGAGGGTCTCATCGACCAGCGCCGGGTCGGTCAGTACCGTGAATAGGCTGTTATAGGTCATCGTACATTTCCCTGAATCCGCTTCGACATGCTCACATTAGGGGCATGAGGGGCGGGACGCATTGACGCGGATCAAGCGCCGGTGCGTGCCGTTTTGACACAGATCAAGGTTTGTTGACTCGGTTGCTCTCATTAAGTGCACAGGCAAACGTGCATGCGCCGGTCGTGGCGAGTCGCGCGGTCGAAGACGAAGGGACGCAACATGACGAATTACATCAAGCTGATTGCGCTTGGCCTGATAACGCTCTTCGCGTTGATCGCCGCAAATTACGCGCGCGATCTGGCCTACCTGGTGAACGCGCTGACGGTGGCGCTGGTCGCCGGCGGGCTGTTTCTGTGGGTGCTCAAGCACACCGACGAGCCCGGGGCGCGGGGCGATCTTTCCGGCGAATACATGGATGGCGTGGTGCGCGCCGGGGTCGTCGCGACCGCCCTTTGGGGCGTCGTCGGCTTTCTCGCGGGGACGTTCATCGCCTTTCAGCTCGCTTTTCCAGAGCTCAATTTCGAATGGGCGCAGGGTTATGCCAATTTCGGCCGCTTGCGTCCTTTGCATACCTCGGCGGTGATCTTCGCCTTTGCTGGCAACGCTCTGATCGCCACCTCGTTCTACGTGGTGCAGCGGACTTGCGCGGCGCGGCTGTGGGGCGGCAACCTCGCCTGGTTCGTGTTCTGGGGTTATCAGCTAGTGATTGTTCTTGCGGCGACCGGCTATCTGTTGGGCGCCACGCAATCCAAGGAATACGCCGAGCCGGAATGGTATGTGGACTGGTGGCTGACAATCGTCTGGCTCGCCTATCTCGCGGTGTTCGTCGGCACAATCGTCAAGCGCCGCGAGCCGCATATCTACGTGGCCAACTGGTTCTATCTCGCCTTCATCATCACCATCGCGATGCTGCACGTGGTGAACAACCTGTCGATCCCGGTCTCGATCTGGGGCTCCAAGTCGGTGCAGGTCTTCTCCGGCGTGCAGGATGCGATGGTGCAGTGGTGGTATGGCCACAACGCCGTGGGCTTTCTGTTGACCGCCGGGTTCCTCGGCATGATGTACTATTTCGTGCCGAAACAGGCGGAACGCCCGGTGTTCAGCTACAAGCTGTCGATCATTCACTTCTGGGCGCTGATCTTCCTCTATATCTGGGCCGGTCCGCACCACCTGCACTACACGGCGCTGCCCGACTGGGCATCGACTCTGGGCATGGTGTTCTCGGTCGTGCTGTGGATGCCGTCCTGGGGCGGGATGATCAACGGCCTGATGACGCTCTCGGGCGCGTGGGACAAGCTGCGCACCGATCCGATCATCCGGATGATGGTGATCTCCATCGGTTTCTACGGCATGTCCACCTTCGAAGGGCCGATGATGTCGATCCGCGCGGTCAACTCGCTGTCGCACTATACCGACTGGACGATCGGGCACGTGCATTCCGGCGCGCTTGGCTGGAACGGCATGATCACCTTCGGGGCGCTGTACTTCCTCGTGCCGAAACTGTGGAACCGCGAGCGGCTCTATAGTCTCAGCCTCGTGTCCTGGCACTTCTGGCTCGCTACCATCGGCATCATTCTCTACGCCGCCGCGATGTGGGTGACGGGGATCATGGAAGGCCTGATGTGGCGCGAAGTGGATGCGAACGGCTTCCTCGTGAACTCTTTCGCCGACACTGTCGCCGCCAAGTTCCCGATGTATGTGGTGCGCGGCCTCGGCGGGGTGATGTATCTCAGCGGGGCGCTGATCATGTGCTACAACCTCTGGATGACCGTGAAACGCTCGCCGGCCGCTCGTGCCGCGAGCTCCACGGTCCCGGCTGAATAAGGAGGGCCGGAGAGATGGCAATTCTGGACAAACACACGATCCTCGAGAAAAACGTCATGCTGCTGGCGATCGTCTCCTTCCTCGTCGTCAGCATCGGGGGGATCGTGCAGATCGCCCCGCTGTTCTGGCTCGAAAACACCATCGAAGATGTGGAAGGGATGCGCCCCTACTCGCCGCTGGAACTGACCGGGCGCGATATCTATCTGCGCGAAGGCTGTTATGTCTGTCACAGTCAGATGATCCGCCCGATGCGCGACGAGGTGGAGCGCTACGGCAATTACTCGCTGGCCGCGGAGTCGAAATACGACCACCCGTTCCAGTGGGGATCAAAGCGCACGGGGCCCGATCTCGCGCGCGTCGGCGGGCGCTACTCGGACGCCTGGCATGTCGATCACCTGAGCAACCCGCAAGCGGTGGTGCCGGAATCGATCATGCCGAAATACGGCTTCCTCAAGGATCGCCTGATCACGCCGGAGAACATCGAGGACCGGCTGCGCACCGACCGAATGGTGGGCGTGCCCTATACCGAGGAGATGATCGCCAACGCCAAGGCCGATTTCAAGGCGCAGGCCGATCCCGATGCCGACACCGAGGGCCTGCTGACGCGGTACCCCAAGGCGCAGGTGCGCAACTTTGACACCGCGGCGGGCATTTCCGAGATGGATGCGATGATCGCCTATCTTCAGATGCTGGGCACGCTGGTCGATTTCTCGACCTTCACCCCCGACGTCAGCCGCTAAAGGAGAATCGCAATGGAAACCTATTCCCTGCTGCGAGATTTCGCCGACAGCTGGATGCTGCTCTTTCTCTTCTCCTTCTTCATCGGCGTCGTGCTCTGGGCCTTTCGACCTGGGTCCACGAAAACCTATGAGTACCACGCCAGCACTCCGCTGCGGAATGAAGACAGACCGGCGCCCGAAGGCGCCCGCCGCCCCGAGGAGGCATAAGACATGGCCAAGAAGCCGAAGCAAGACAAGCAGGAGGTCTCGACCACCGGCCATACCTGGGACGGGATCGAGGAATTTGACAACCCGTTGCCGCGCTGGTGGCTGTGGGTGTTCTACGCCACCATTGTCTGGGGGATCTGGTATGTGATCGCCTATCCCGCCTGGCCGCTCGTCAACGGGGCGACGGCGGGTTACAAGGGGTGGTCCACCCGCGGTCAGCTCGAGGAGCGCATGACCGAGGCGGACGCGGCGAATGCCGAAATCAACGCGAAGCTGGCCTCGGCGGAGTTGACCGAGATTCCCGACGATCCCGAGCTCAACGCCTATGCCGTCTCGGCCGGCGGCGCGGTGTTCCGCACGTGGTGCGCGCAGTGTCATGGCTCGGGCGCGGCGGGCGTACAGGCCGGCGGCTATCCCAACCTGCTGGACGATGACTGGCTCTGGGGCGGGACGCTGGACGATATTCACTACACCATTGCCAACGGCATCCGAAACGACGAGGACCCGGATGCGCGCTGGTCGCAGATGCCCGCTTTCGGTGACATCCTCGACAGCGAATCGATCGACCGGGTGGTGAATTACGTGATGTCGTTCTCGGGTGAGCCTCGCGACGCCGCGGCGGCTTCGGCGGGGGAGGAGATATTCCTCAACAACTGTGCCGCCTGCCACGGCGACGCGGGCGGGGGCGACATCTACCAGGGTGCGCCCAACCTGGCCGACGCCATCTGGCTCTATGGCGGGGAGTACGAAACGATCCGCGAGACCGTGACCAATGCGCGCTTTGGCATCATGCCGCCAATGGGCGGCGCCGATCTGAGCGAAGCCGAGACGCGCGCCGTTGCCGTCTATGTCCACCAACTGGGCGGCGGCATGTAAGCGCAAAGAAATACCCCGGGTCCGTTCCTGGACCCGGGGGTAGGTGCCGGTCCTTCCGTCCTGTTCGCGCGTTTCCAGGAAGGGCCGGCACCGATAACACCGGCAGAAGAGACGCCATGTCAACCTCGGGCCCCGTTTCGGGGCCCTTGCCATGGGCGGGTCAGACCCTGCGACGGGCGATGAGGTGGGCCTCCAGCTCTGCACTTCGACGCAGGTCAGAGTGTTCAGCCAAGGGCCGGCGGGGCCGGTTTTGATGGCGGAGGCGAGAGCCGTTCGCGGTGTCGGTGCGAGTGGCGATATTGAAAGTATTTGCGAGGATTCCGAGCATGATCGTGTCCTTTCATCTGCTGCTGTCCTGCCCTGTAATATGGGGAAACATGGGTTCTCATGCGACTCTGGAAAATTTTCGATCCGTAAGGTAGGCTTACATCATGGATTGGCATACCCTTCCTTCCCTGACCGCGCTGCGCGCCTTCGCGGCCCTCGCCGAGACCGGCAGTACCGCCGCCGCTGGCGCGCGGCTCAACGTGAGCCACGCCGCCGTCAGCCAACAGGTCAGGCAGCTTGAGGCGCATCTGGGGGTGGCGCTTGTCGACCGATCGGGGCGGCAGTCACGGTTGACGGCGGAAGGGCGCGACCTTGCTGATGCGCTGAACCTCGGGTTCGGGGCTATCGCCCGTGCGGTCGAGGCGCTGACCGGTGCGAATGCCGAGCGCCCGTTGCAGATATCGACGACGCCGAGTTTTGCCGCGAACTGGCTCATGCCCTGCCTCAGCGAGTTCCGGCAGGCGCATCCGCAGATCGACCTGATGATCGACCCGACGCCGCGGCTCGTGGAGATGGAGCCGGGCGGCATCGACATCGCCGTGCGGTACGGCACGGGGCAATGGCCGGGGCTGGAGGCGGAATTGCTGTTTCGCTCGCCCATCGTCGCGGTGGCCGCGCCGCGCCTGGTGGATGACAAGCGGATAGACTGTCCCGCCGACCTTGCCGATCTGCCCTGGTTGCAGGAATTCGGCACCAATGAGGCGAGCGACTGGCTGCGTCGGCGGGGCGTGGTCAAGGAGCGTGCCGCCGGGCTGGTGCAGGTGCCGGGCAACCTGTTGCTCGACGGGTTGCGCGATGGGCAGGGCGTGGCGGTGACGGTGCGCGAATGGGTGCGTCAGGATATCACATCCGGTCGATTGCGGCTTTTGTTCGAAGATGAAGAGCAGGCGGGCTATCATGTTGTTACCCGCCCCGGCGTGCTGCGCCCGCCTGCCAAGGCCTTTGTGACGTGGTTGCGCCGTCAGGCGCGTCAGACGGCCTCATGTCAATAGATCGATGCAGGAGTCAGAAATTGACACAGGTCAAAGCTCTTGACCGCGCGCCCTGCCAAAAGACGAGCAACAGATGCAAGATATCGGAGTGTCTCCGTGGCCGATTCCCAGCCCAATGCCCCGCAATCCCTCTATGCCGCGCATGAGCCGGTCTTTCCCAGGAAGGTCTACGGCAAGTTCCGCAACCTGAAATGGGTGATCATGGCCGTCACCCTCGGCATCTATTACCTCACCCCGTGGATTCGCTGGGACCGGGGGCCGAGCCTTCCGGATCAGGCAGTTCTGCTCGATCTCGCAGAGCGGCGGTTCTTCTTCTTCTGGATCGAGATATGGCCGCATGAATTCTATTTCGTTGCCGGCCTGCTGGTGATGGCGGGTCTGGGGCTGTTCCTGTTCACCTCGGCGCTTGGCCGGGTGTGGTGCGGTTATGCCTGCCCGCAGACCGTGTGGACCGATCTGTTCATCCTGGTGGAACGCTGGATCGAGGGTGATCGCAACGCACGGCTGCGCCTGCACCGGCAGAAGAAATGGGATGTCCGCAAGGTGCGGCTGCGAGTCACCAAGTGGCTCGCATGGCTGCTGATCGCCGTGGCCACCGGGGGCGCGTGGGTGTTCTACTTCACCGATGCGCCGACGCTGTTGATCGACCTGTTCGCGCTTGACGCGCATCCCATTGCCTATACCACCATCGCCGTTCTGACCGGCACAACCTTTTTCTTCGGCGGTTTCGCGCGCGAACAGATCTGCATCTATGCCTGCCCCTGGCCGCGCATTCAGGCCGCGATGATGGACGAGGACACGCTGACCGTGGGCTACCGCGAATGGCGTGGCGAGCCGCGCAAGAATTCGGAAGAGGTGAGGGCCGGGGCCGCACAGGGTGACTGCATCGACTGCATGGCCTGCGTCAACGTCTGCCCCGTGGGCATCGACATCCGCGACGGTCAGCAAATGGAGTGCATCACCTGCGCGCTGTGCATCGACGCCTGCGACGACGTGATGGCCAAGATCGGCAAGCCGCGCGGGCTGATCGACTACATGGCGTTGACGGATGAGGCCCGCGAGCGGTCCGGCGAACTGCCCAAGCCTGTCTGGCAGCACATCTTTCGCCCCCGTACCATCCTTTATACCGTGCTGTGGTCGGCGGTGGGCTTCGGTCTGGTCTTTGCGCTCTTCATGCGCTCGAATATCGACCTCACCGTGGCGCCGGTGCGCAACCCGACCTATGTCACCCTGTCGAGCGGCGAGATCCGCAACATCTACGAAGTGCGGCTGCGCAACATGAAGAACGATGCGTCGCGCTTCAAGTTCAGCGTCAAGGGCGACCCGACGCTGGTCATCACGCTGGAGGGCACGCCCTATACCTCGGTCGAGGTGGCCCCTGACGAGATGAGGCTTCAGCGTGTCTATGTCACCGCGCCGCCGAATTCGGCCCCGGCACGGGCCGAAAGTACCGATATCCGCATCTGGGTCGAGGATACCGGCAGCGGCACGCGCGATTTCAAGGACACTGTGTTCAACGGGCGGGGGCAATGATGGCGGAGCGGCAAATCACCGGGCGGCATGTGCTGATCGGCTTCGTGGTCTTTTTCGGTGTGATCTTCGCCACCAACGGTTTCATGGCGTATTCCGCGCTCAGCACGTTCCCGGGGCTGGAGGTCAAGAACGGCTATATCGCCAGCCAGACCTTCAACGAGCGCAAGGCCGCGCAAGAGGCGCTTGGCTGGACGTTGACCACCGATGCGCGTGACGGGCGCTTGTCCCTCCGGTTCACCGGGGCCGACGGACAGATCGTCAGGCCCGCACGTGTCGAGGCATCGATCGGGCGGGCGACCGAGGATCACGAGGATATTTCGGCGAAGCTCAGCTTTACCGGGCAGGCGTTCGAGGCCCCGATGACCCTGGGTGAGGGGCGGTGGATCCTGCGGCTGAAGGCCTATGCCGACGATGGCACGCTGTTCCAGCAACGCCGCGAAATTTTCACCGGGCAAGGCTGAGCGATGACCACCACCCTGCGCGCAACCCCTTCGGCCTGCCCGGCCTGCGCCGCCGCCCCGGCGGCCGAGGCGCTGGCCGCGCGCAACCTGCCGGATGCGCGGCTTGCGCTGTCGCTGCCTACGATCCATTGTTCGGCCTGTATCTCCAAGATCGAGGGCGCACTCAACGCCCACCCGCAGGTGCACTCGGCGCGCGTCAACCTCACGCTCAAGCGCGCCAGCATCGACGCCGCGCCCGAGGTGACGGCCGAGGAGATGCGCGCGCTTGTCGAACGGCTGGGATACGAGGCGCACGAGCTTGACGCCGGCACGCTCAACGCCACCGCAACCGACAGGGCGGGTCGTGACCTCTTGATGCGGCTGGCGGTGGCGGGCTTTGCCGCGATGAACGTCATGCTGCTGTCGATCTCGGTCTGGGCCGGGGCTGACGCCGCGACGCGCGACCTGTTTCACTGGATTTCCGCCGCGATCACGCTGCCCGCCATCGCGTTTTCCGGCGTGCCGTTCTTTCGCAACGCATGGGCTGCGTTGCGTCAGGGGCGGCTCAACATGGACGTGCCGATCACGCTGGCGATCGTTCTGGCGGTGATCACCTCGCTGTGGGAGACGTCGCTCTCGGGGGAGTATGCCTATTTCGACGCGGCCATCGCGCTCACCTTCTTTCTGCTGGCCGGGCGCTATCTCGATCACCGCACCCGGGCCATCGCACGCTCGGCGGCCGAGGAGCTGACCGCGCTCGAAGTCCCGCGCGCGACGCGGCTGCATGACGGCGAGGAAGAGGTTGTCAGCGTATCGGAGCTTGCGGCGGGCGATCTGATCCTCGTGCGTCCCGGCGGGCGGATGCCGGTGGATGGCGAGATCGTCGGCGGCACGTCGGAGATCGACCGCTCCCTCCTGACCGGAGAGACGCGGCCCGTTTTCGCGGGGGAGGGGCAGGCGGTGAGCGCCGGAGAGGTGAACCTCACCGGCCCGCTGACCGTCCGCGCCACCGCCGTTGGCGCCGAGACCTCGCTGCACCGCATGGCCGATCTGGTGGCGATCGCGGAATCGGGGCGCTCGCGCTACACCTCGCTCGCCGATCGCGCGGCGCGGCTCTATGCGCCCGGGGTGCATATCCTCGCCGGTCTGAGCTTTGTCGGCTGGTATCTCTATACTTGGGATTTGCGCACCGCGCTCAACATTGCCGCGGCCGTGCTCATCATCACATGCCCCTGCGCGCTGGGCCTTGCCGTTCCCGCGGTGACGACGGCGGCCTCGGGGCGGCTCTTCCGGCGCGGCATGCTCATCAAGCACGAAACCGCGCTGGAGCGGCTGGCGCAGGTGGACACGGTGGTGTTCGACAAGACCGGCACGCTGACCGCCGGCACCCCGCGGCTCGAGGCACCGGGGGCGATCCCGCCGGAGGCGATGGCGGTGGCGCGCGCGCTGGCCGAGGGTTCGTCGCACCCGCTGGCCCGCGCCATCGCCGAGGCGGCGCGCGAGGCGGGTATCGCGGCGGCAAAGGTGAGCGACGTGACCGAGGTGCCGGGCTATGGCACAAGGGGCCGCTGCGAGGGCCGCGAGGTGCGGCTCGGGCGGGCAAGCTGGACCGGGGCCAAGCCGCGGACGCAAACCGCAAGTTTCCTGAGCATGGGCGAGGGCGCGCCGGTGGCCTTTCCCTTCACGGACGCGCTGCGCCCCGGTGCCGAAGAGGCGGTTGCGGCGCTGGTGGCCGATGGCAAGCGGGTGATCCTGATGTCGGGCGATACCGAACCGGCGGTTGCGGCGCTCGCGGCTCGGCTCGGGATCAAGGAATGGACCGCCGAGGCGCTGCCCGCCGACAAGGCGGCGCGCGTCGAGGCGCTGGGCGCCGAGGGTGCGCATGTGCTGATGGTGGGCGACGGGCTCAACGACACCGCCGCGCTTGCCGCCGCGCATGTCTCGATCGCGCCCGCCTCGGCGCTGGACGCTGCGCGCGTGGCGTCCGATATCGTGCTTCTGGGCAATGACCTCACGCCGATCGGCGCGGCCTGTGGTACCGCGAAATCCGCCACACGGCGTATCCGCGAGAATTTCCGCATCGCCACGGTCTACAACCTCGTCGCGGTGCCGCTCGCGGTGGCGGGGCTGTGCTCGCCGCTGATCGCCGCCTTGGCCATGTCGGCGAGTTCGATTACCGTGTCGCTGAACGCGCTGCGACTGAGGTGAGCGATGAACGTGCTGGTCTATCTCATCCCGATTTCGCTGATCCTTGGCGGTCTGGGGCTGGTGTTCTTCATCTACACGGTGCGGTCCAACCAGTACGACGACCCCGAGGGCGATGCCCGGCGCATCCTGACGGATGACTGGGACGACCACCCCAAGCCCTGACCACTGAGGATCGCGCTGCGGACGGTCCCGTCGCGCGCGCCCCCCGTCCGGCAGGCTGACCGGCGCGACGACGTGGACAAGCGTGCCCGATCCAGACTAAACGGTGAGGCATTCCGTCAGCCCCGGCGCGTGGCCGCCATCCGGGGACCGTGGCGAGCCAGTCGGGGCGGGCCGGGAGACCGTTATGGGGTATGTGACGCAGATTCTCGAGATCCTCTCGCTGATCTTCGTGTTCCTTCTGGGGACGGCCGCGCTGGTGGTGATGCTGTTCTACGTCATAGATCGCACGCAGACCGGCGACGCGATTCGCCGGAACTACCCGGTGATCGGGCGGTTCCGGGGGCTGTTCACCAAGCTGGGCGAATTCTTCCGTCAGTATTTCTTTGCGATGGACCGCGAGGAAATGCCCTTTAACCGTGCGCAACGGGATTGGGTGGCGCATGCGACCAAGCACAAGGGCAACACCATCGCCTTTGGCTCGACCCGCAATCTCAACGTGCCGGGAACGCCCATATTCGTGCCGGCGGTCTTCCCGCCGCTCGACGATCAGTTTGCCACCACCGCACCGATGGAGATCGGGCCGGGCGCGGCGATTCCCTACAAGGCGAGGTCGATCTTCAACATTTCCGGCATGAGCTATGGTGCGATCTCGCGCCCCGCCGTCGAGGCGCTGAGCCGGGGCGCGGCGCGGGCGGGTATCTGGCTCAATACCGGCGAGGGCGGGCTCAGCCCCTATCACCTGACCGGCGCGTGCGATCTTGTCTACCAGATCGGCACCGCGAAATACGGCGTGCGTGACGCCGGGGGGCAACTCTCGGACGACAAGCTGCGCGAGGTTTCCGACAACCCGTGCATCAAGATGTTCGAGATCAAGCTGGCGCAGGGCGCCAAGCCCGGCAAGGGCGGCATCCTGCCCGGTGCCAAGGTCAATGACGAGATCGCGCGCATCCGCGGCATTCCCGAGGGACAGGACAGCATCTCGCCCAACCGGCACGCAGAGATCGACGATTTCGGCGACCTTCTGGACATGATCTGCCACATCCGCCGCGTCACCGGGCGGCCCGTCGGTTTCAAGACGGTGATCGGCTCGTCGCAGGCATGGGAGCCGTTCTTTGAGCTGGTGGCGGCGCGCGGGGCGGAGTGCGCGCCGGATTTCATCGCGATCGACGGCGGCGAGGGGGGCACGGGGGCGGCCCCGATGCCGCTGATGGACCTCGTGGGCATGCCGCTGCGCGACGCCTTGCCGCGCATGGTGGACCTGCGCGACCGTTACGGCCTCAAGGACCGGGTCCGCATGATTGCCAGCGGCAAGCTGATCAACCCCGGCGACGTGGCCTGGGCGCTCTGCGCCGGGGCCGATTTCGTGACCTCGGCGCGCGGCTTCATGTTCAGCCTGGGCTGCATCCAGGCGCTCAAGTGCAACCGCAACACCTGTCCCACCGGTATCACCACCCATGATCCGTATCTTCAACGCGGCCTCGTGGTCGAGGACAAGTATGCCAAGGTTGCGAACTATGCCAAATCCATCATCAGTGAGGTCGAGACCATCGCCCATTCGGTCGGCGTGACCGAGCCGCGGCTGATGCGGCGGCGGCATGTGCGGCTGGTGCAGGCCAACGGCGCCTCGATCCGCTTCAACGAGATCCGCCCGAGTTACAGCCCGGACGTGCCATCGTGATCGCCCCCGGTGAAACCCGCGGCTGGTATGGTGCGTGACTGTCCCTATATGCCGTTTAACGGATCAGGAGGACATAATGGCCTATCGCTGGAAGAATGATCTGCACGAGCGCGACGCAACCCCGGAGCAGGTGTGGCTCGACCGGCGGGCCGTGATCGCCGGGGCGGCGGGGCTCGGTCTTGTCGGGGCCGGCGGTGTGGCGCGCGCCGGGACGCTCGAGCCCAACGACTGGGAGGACATCACCTCCTACAACAATTACTATGAGTTCGGCACCGACAAGGGCGACCCGGCACGCCATGCAGACCGGCTGACCATCGAGCCGTGGAGCGTGCGCATCGACGGGTTGGTGGATCGCCCCGGCGATTATGCCTTCGAGGACATCATGGCGAAGATGACGGTGGAGGAGCGCCTCTACCGTTTCCGGTGCGTCGAGGCATGGTCGATGGTGGTGCCGTGGAACGGGTTCGAGCTCGCCGACCTGCTGGCGATGGCGGGCGTGCAGCCGGGCGCGAAATACGTGGCCTTCGAGACGGTGCTGCGCCCCGACGAGATGCCCGGCGTGGCCTACCCGGTGCTCGACTGGCCCTATGTCGAGGGGCTGCGGCTCGATGAGGCGACGCATCCGCTGACGATCATGGCGACGGGCATCTATGGCCGCGACATCCCGAACCAGAACGGCGCGCCGCTGCGTCTGATCGTGCCGTGGAAATACGGCTTCAAGTCGATCAAGTCGGTGGTGCGCATCACGCTGACCGATGCCGAGCCGCCGACAAGCTGGAACAAGGCCAACCCGCGCGAATACGGCTTCTACTCCAACGTCAACCCGGAGGTGGACCACCCCCGCTGGAGCCAGGCCACCGAGCGGCGAATCGGCGGCGGGCTGTTCTCGCCGCGGGTTCCCACGCTCATGTTCAACGGCTATGGCGACGAGGTAGCAAGCCTTTACAAGGGCATGGACCTCAAGAAGCACTTCTGATGCTGGGCAACCGCGTCAACGGGGCGGTGCGCCGCGTTCCGGTCTGGGCACTGTGGATCATCGGCCTCGCGCCAGCGGTTTGGTTCTTCTATCTCGGGCTGACCGGCGGGCTCGGCGCCGAGCCGATCAAGGCGCTGGAGCGTGAACTGGGCCTGGTGACGCTTCAGTTGCTGGTGGCCACGCTCGCGATCACGCCGCTGCGGCGGCATCTCGGCATCAACCTCATCCGCTTTCGCCGGGCGCTCGGGCTTCTGGCGTTTGCTTATGTGAGCCTGCATCTCGCGGTCTGGCTGCTGCTCGACATACAGGATGCCGCCCGCATCTGGGCCGATATCGTCAAACGCCCGTTCGTGACCGTGGGCTTTACCGCTTTCCTGCTGATGCTCCCGCTGGCGCTGACGTCGAATGACCTGTCGCAGCGTCGTCTCGGCCCGCGCTGGCGGAGGCTGCATCGGCTGACCTACGCGGTGGTTGTCCTCGGGGCGGTGCATTTCATCTGGCTCTCCAAGGGCTTTCAGCTCGAGCCGCTGATCTATCTCGGGGCGATTCTCGGCCTGCTGGCGCTGCGGATTCGGCGCCCGCGGGACGCGCAGCGCGTCTGAGTCGGCGGAATGCGGGCCTCCTTGGGGGTAATCCTGTGGATAACCGCCGGGCCGGGCCCGGTGAGGCAAGGGCGTCGGAAACAAAGTTGCGCGAGAGCACCCAAAAGCGACGCAAGTGACCCGTAACCCCCTCATTTCGCGTGGAATAGGGGCGGATGAAGAAAAAATGACGAAAGGCGAAAAAGGGGGTTGCGGGTCTCGGGCGCTATCCGTAAACAGCCCCTCACCGGCGGCGCTGAGGCGCATGTCGGTGGGCCAACCGGACTGACGAAGCAATCGCTTCAGAAGAATGCGAGGCAAAAACACCGAGGTAGGATCGGCGGGTTGGGCCAAAAGGAATGGCGCAGTCTGGTTGGTTTTGTCTCATGCTCTTTGACAAGATTGAATATCTGAAG
>JADQCC010000134.1 GCA_016278295.1 Roseovarius sp.
GCCCGCCAACGGCCCGCGCGAGCACTACATGCGGGCGCGGCTGTCGGAAGACGGGATCGCGGCGGAGGACCGGCAGGACAGCTCGCTTCTGAGCATCCTCGCCCATTCCGACGCCCTGCTGGTGCGCCCGCCGCATGACCCGGAGCGACAGGCTGGCGAACTGGTGGCGTACCTGCCGCTGTGAGGCGGCGGGGTCTGGCCTGGAGCGGTCGTCAGTGTCGGGCCTCATCATCACGGCACGGTAAGACCAAGAAAGTTTAAAACTTTCTTGTACGGAATCTTTTCAAGATTCCGGTCATCAGCGGCAGTTCCAGGCCAATCACCTCACCGGCGCAGCGGTCCTGGGCGGGGCTTGACCCGGACACAGCATCGCCGCCGCCAACGCAAGCCTTGCGCTCCACGGCAGGCCGATTACCTATCAAAGGGATACATCACCGCCCGCGAAAGGCCGCGCATGACCCTCGTGCTTCCATTCGACAACAGCTACGCGCAGCTTCCGCCCCGTTTCTACACGCGCCAGAACGCGGTGCCGGTGCGCGAGCCCCGCCTCGTTGCCTGGAACGCGCCGCTGGCCGCGGATCTCGGCATCGACGGCGGCGGCGACGCGGAGACCCTCGCACGCATCTTTGCGGGCAACGAGGCCCCCGAGGGGGCCACGCCGCTGGCGCAGGTCTATGCCGGGCACCAGTTCGGCGGCTTCTCGCCGCAGCTTGGCGATGGGCGCGCGCTGTTGCTGGGCGAGGTGGTGGACGGCCACGGGCAACGCCGCGACATCCAGCTCAAGGGCTCCGGCCCCACGCCCTATTCGCGCATGGGCGACGGGCGCGCCTGGCTCGGCCCGGTGCTGCGCGAATACGTGGTGTCCGAGGCGATGCACGCGCTCGGGCTGCCCACCACCCGCGCGCTCGCCGCCGTCACCACCGGCGAGCGGGTCTATCGCGAGCCCGGCGCCCTGCCCGGCGCAGTGCTCACCCGCGTGGCGTCGAGCCACATCCGCGTCGGCACCTTCCAGTATTTCGCCGCGCGCCGCGATCTCGACGGGCTGCGCGCGCTCTGCGACCATGCCATCGCGCGCCATTGCCCGGATGTGGACGGCCCCGCCGGCCTGCTGTCAGAGGTGATCGACCGGCAGGCGCGGCTGGTGGCGGGATGGCTGGCCGTCGGGTTCATCCACGGGGTGATGAACACCGACAACACCACGATCTCGGGCGAGACGATCGACTATGGCCCCTGCGCCTTCATGGATAGCTACCACCCGCAAACGGTCTATAGCTCGATCGATGCGCATGGCCGCTATGCCTATGACAACCAGGCGCATGTGATCGTGTGGAACATGGCGCAATTCGCCACCGCGCTGGTGCCGCTCATGCCCGACCAGGACGCGGCCATCGAGGGATTCACCGCACTGGTTCACGCCATGCCCGAGCGGATCGAGGCCGAGTGGCGGCGCGTGTTTGCCGCCAAGATCGGCATCGCCGAGGCCGGGGAGGAGGATGCCGCGCTCGCGGGCGACCTGCTTGCACGGATGGCCGAGGGGCGGGCGGATTTCACCAACACATTCCGCGCGCTGATCGAGGGTGGCGCGCGCGACCAGTTCCTCGACCCGGCGGCCTTTGACGCGTGGGAGGCGCGCTGGCGCGCGCGGCTGGCCCGCGAGGCCGACCCGGAAGCGGTGATGCGCGCCGCCAATCCGGCGTTCATCCCCCGCAACCACCGCGTGGAGCAGATGATCGAGGCGGCGGTCGGCGGCGATCTTGCCCCATTTGAACGGCTTCTCGACGTGCTGTCACACCCCTATGACGACCAGCCCGACGCCGCCGACTTGCGGCGCCCGCCGGCGGCGTCGGAGGTGGTGCACGCCACGTTCTGCGGGACGTGAGCGGCGGTCGTCTGCTCGGTTTTAATGGCCTGATGCGGCCGTTGGGCATTTGGCGATGAGACGCGCGAGTGCCAGCCTGCGGGATGGCGGTCCGATGGCTGGTCTATTGTGCTTTATGTCCGGGTTCCCGAGAGAGATCAGAGCTTTGTGCCAGCGTTACCCAATCGCCAGCCCGGGGGGCGGGCTGGCGCTCGCGCGGCGGCGTGCAAGCACGCCTTGTTCCGCGCGGGGGCAGGAGGCGAATGGCAGCTCCATGCCGTTCACACCCAACAAGCCAACTGTCCGCGGATACGCCCCTACCGCCCCCGCACCCGGCGAAAGCACAGGATGCGCCCGCGCGAGGGCCCGGAATCATAGGTCAGGCCAGAGGCGGACATGCAATCGACGATGCGCTGGATCACCGTGTCGGGATAGCGCCCGGGATGCAGCTCCATCATCACGCTGCGCACATGCGCGGGCCACGGCGTGTCGAACAGATGCGCCTCGGCCCCCTCGATATCCATGATGACGAGGCCGGGGCGCACCCGCGCCATCAGGTCACGCAGCCCCAGATGCGGCACCTCGACCACGCGCTCGGCGGCGCTTGCCTCGTCGGCGATGTGCCCCGCCCAGAAGCTGCGCGCGGCATCGAACGCAAGAGGCGCCGCCGCCCCGTCCATGCCGCCCACGGCGCCGTGCAGCACCGTGACCGCGTCGAACCCGTTGCGCGCGAGATTGCCTTCGATCACCGGCAGCAGGCCGGGGTTGGCCTCGACCGTGGTGACGTTCTCCGCCCCGGCCACGCGCGCGCAGAGGCAGGCGATGTAGCCGATCCCGGACCCCAGTTCCAGCACCCGCTGCCCGGTCCGCAGCCGCATCAACGCCGCGCGCGCCTCGTGCCCCTCGTAGCCGCCCGAGGCGAGCTTGGCCGCGATGCGATCATTGAGATGGCTGTCGGGCACCTCCAGCCGCAGCCCCTCGATGTCGAATTCCGCCATGCCCTGCCCCTTGCCGTTGATTCCGCCGCGTGCTCACCCTACACCACCCTCACCTGAGAACGGGAGCAACGGCAATGCAGCTCTTTGTGGGCCTTGGCAATCCGGGCGCGAAATACACGCGCAACCGCCACAATATCGGCTTTATGGCGGTGGACGCCATCGCCGCGGATCACGGCTTTGGCCCGTGGCGGGCGAAGTTCCGGGGCCGCGTGGCCGAGGGCAGCCTCGGCGGAGAGAAGGTGCTGCTGCTCAAGCCCGAGACCTTCATGAACCTCTCGGGCGAGTCGGTGGGCGAGGCCGCGCGTTTCTACAAGCTGGGCCCCGGCGATGTGGTGGTGTTCCACGACGAGCTGGACCTTGCGCCTGGCAAGCTGCGCGTCAAGCGCGGCGGCGGGCATGCGGGACATAACGGGCTGCGCTCGATCCACGCGCATCTCGGGGCCGAGTATGCGCGCGTGCGGCTCGGCATTGGCCATCCCGGCCACAAGGACCGGGTGAGCGGCTACGTTTTGCAGGATTTCGCCAAGGCGGATGCCGGTTGGCTCGACGATCTGATGCGCGGCATCAGCGATGGCGCGCCGTGGCTCGCGCAGGGCAAGCCCGATCGGTTCCAGAACGCCGTGGCGCAGCGCATGGCCCCGGCGCGCCCCGCTGCCAAACCCGCCGCCCCACCGGCCGAAAAAGAGCCGGAAGAGCCGCCCGAGGACGACCGCAGCCCGCTTCAGAAGCTGGTCGACAGGTTCCGCTAGGCCCGCGCGCCGCGGCGGGCCCGGCTTTCGCGAGGATCAGCCGCGCCGAATCTCGACCCTGCGGCCCTCTGCCGGGGCCTCGTTGCGGCGCGGAATGATGACGCTGAGCACGCCATCCTTGAGATGCGCCTCCACCTGTTCGCCATCGGCATCGGGCGGCAGCCGGAACGACCGGCTGAAGCGGCCATATTGCCGCTCGGAGAAGAACCACGTCTCGCCTTTCTCCTCGCGGGTGGCGGATTTCTCGCCGGTCACGGTCACCGCACCGTCATGCACCGACAGTTCGATATCCTTTTCCTCGACACCGGGCAGCTCCATCGTGATGCGATAGGCGTCCTCGTTCGACGAGGCATCCGAGGCCGGGGCGAGCCAATCGGCCACGCGCGCCCCGAAATTGCGCAGCGGCTCATAAAGCTGGGGCCAGAAGCCGGCGACATGGGATTTCTCAACCATTGCAGCATCCTCCTTTGCGTTGCAGTGTCATGAAATTACACTGCGGAGATGGGAATTTCCTTGATCCGCCTCAAGTCGGGAGAGGGCGATGCGCGCGCTGTTGCAACGGGTGAGCGCGGCGGAAGTGACCGTCGAGGACACGGTGATCGGGCGCTGTGACGGGGGCTCCTGATCCTCGTCTGCGCCATGCAGGGCGATGACGCCGCCGCCGCCGAGCGGCTGGCGGGCAAGGCGGCGAAGCTGCGCATCTTTCGCGACGGCGACGGGCGGATGAACCGCTCGGTTGCGGATGTGGGGGGCAGCGCATTGGTGGTCAGCCAGTTCACGCTGGCCGCCGATACCTCGCGCGGGAACCGGCCCGGCTTTTCCGCAGCCGCCCCGCCCGAGGAGGGCCGCCGCCTTTACGAGCATTTCGCGGCGTCCCTTGCGGCGCTCGGCGTTCCGGTGGAGACCGGGCAATTCGCGGGCGACATGCGGGTGCGCCTCGTCAATGACGGCCCCGTCACGATCTGGATGGAGAGCTGAGGCGGCTCGGCCCGCAAACGCCACGGACATTGCGGGCAGGCGCGCCATGACATCCCTGTGGACACGCTGCAACAGCGCGGCTATCTGCGGGGCATGATGCCGGATCACACCCTCGACGCGCGCGGGCTGCTCTGCCCGCTCCCCGTGCTGAAGCTGCGCAAGCGGCTGAAATCGCTGACTGCGGGCGACGTGATCGCGGTGCAGGCCGACGATCCGGCGGCGATCGTGGACGTGCCGCATTTCTGCACCGAGAGCGGGCACGAGCTGATCGCGACCGAGGAAGCGGGCGGCGTGCAGACCTATTTCATCAGAAAGACCGGCTGAGCGGTCCGCGCCCCCCGGCACGGGGGCCGGGGGGGCGTGAGCGATGTCAACCGAAGGACCACCAGCCGCGGCGTTTGGGCCGGGGCTGTTCCTCGGGCTCCGGTTGTTCGGAGGCGGGTGCTGGTTCGGGCGCAGGCTGCTCAGACACGGAATCCGGCTCCGGTTGCTCGGCCACGGGCTCGGGCGCAGGTTGCTCCGCTACGGGCTCCGGCTCGGGCGCGGGTGTGGACCCGGTCCGCTCCGCGACCGGCGCGGGCTCTTCGGCGGCGGGCTCCGGCGCGGGTGTGTCGGCCTTCTTGCTGCGCGATACGGTACGCCGCTTCGGCTTGGCCTCGGGCTCGGGCGCGGGCTGCGGTGCGTCCGCCTCGGCGCTTTTCTCGGCGCTTTCCTCGGCGGCAGCGGGCTCCGGCGCGGGTTTCTTGCGGGGCGCCCGGCGTCTCTTGGGCTTTTCGGCCACCGGCGCATCGGGTTCCCCGGCGGGCTGCGCCGGGGCTTCTGCCTGTGCGTCGATCTCTGTTTCGGCCTGTGTTTCGGCCGTGTCGGCCTGTGCCTCGGCCTGTGCATCGGCCTCGGCCTGCGGGGCAGCGTTGTTGTCCTGCCCCTCGCCCTGCCCGTCGCCGGAACGCGGCTTGCGCTTGCGGCTGCGCGAGCGACGGCGCTTCTTCTTGGGCTTCTCGGTTTCTTCGGTGTCGGGCGGCGTGCTCTCGGCCTCGGCCTCGACCACGGCCTCGGCGGTCACCTCGGCCTCGTCGTCGATGGCGTCCATCAACGCCGCGCCCGCGGACACGAAGGCCGTGTCCGGCTCGCGCACGGTGCGGGTGGCGGTCTTGAGCTTTTCGAGCGTGAAATCGGGGCTGACCAGCGATGGATCTCCCTCGATACGCACCGACAGGCCATAGCGCGCCTCGATCCCGGCAACGTGCTCGCGCTTGTGGTTGATGAGGAAGTTGGCGATACCCACCGGTGCCCGCACGAGCACCTCGCGCGAGCGGCGGCGCACGCCCTCCTCCTCGATCTGGCGCAGGATCGACAGCGACATGCTGTCATCCGAGCGGATCAGCCCGGTGCCGTGGCAATGCGGGCAGGGTTGCGTGCTGGCCTCGAGCATACCGGGGCGCAGGCGCTGGCGGCTCATCTCCAGCAGGCCGAAGCCCGAGATGCGCCCCACCTGGATGCGCGCGCGATCGGTCTTGAGCTTGTCCTTGAAGCGCTTTTCCACCGCCGCGTTGTTCTTGCGCTCGTCCATGTCGATGAAGTCGATGACGATGAGCCCGGCAAGGTCGCGCAGGCGCAACTGGCGGGCTACCTCGTCGGCGGCCTCAAGATTGGTCTGGAGCGCGGTTTCCTCGATCGAGCCCTTCTTGGTGGCGCGGCCAGAGTTCACGTCGATGGCGACAAGCGCCTCGGTCACGCCGATCACGATATAGCCGCCCGAGGGCAGTTGCACCGCCGGGTTGAACATGCCGGCGAGATAGCTCTCGACCTGGTGGCGCGCGAAGAGCGGCATCGCGTCGTTGTAGTGCTTCACGTTCTTGGCGTGGGACGGCATGATCATCTTCATGAAGTCCTTGGCGATGCGGTAGCCGCGCTCGCCCTCCACCAGAACCTCGTCGATCTCGCGATTATACAGATCGCGGATCGAGCGCTTGATGAGGTCGCCCTCCTCGTAGATTTTGGCCGGCGCGATGGATTTCAGCGTCAGTTCGCGGATCTGCTCCCACAGGCGCTGGAGATACTCGTAATCGCGCTTGATCTCGGCCTTGGTGCGCTTGGCCCCCGCGGTGCGGATGATGAGGCCCGCGCCCTTGGGCACGTCGATCTCGGCGGCGATTTCCTTGAGCTTCTTGCGGTCCGCGGCGAGCGTGATCTTGCGGCTGATGCCGCCGCCGCGCGCGGTGTTGGGCATCAGCACGCAGTAGCGCCCGGCGAGGCTGAGGTACGTGGTCAGCGCCGCGCCCTTGTTGCCGCGCTCTTCCTTGACCACCTGCACCAGCATGATCTGGCGGACCTTGATGACCTCCTGGATCTTGTAGCGGCGCGGGCGCGGCTTGCGCGCGGGGCGGATGTCTTCGCTGTCGTCCTCGTCGGCGACCGATTCGATGCTGTCATCGTTGGTCGAGTGGTCGCGCGTGTCGGGCGCGTCATATTCCGACTCGGGAGCGGTCTCGTTGTCGTCGCCCTCGGCGGCAGGCGCCGCGCGCTCCGCATCCGGCTCCTCGACCGGGGTTTCGGCGACACGCTCCATCGGCGAGCTGCCTTCGTCCTCGTCATCGCCGAGGTCGATGGTTTCCATACCGGAAATGTCGGCGCTGGTCACCGCGTCGTCCGACGCGGTCTTTTCCGGCTTGGCCCTGGAGCGCGACCGCGAGCGGGAGCGGGAGGCGCGCTTGGGCTTTTCCTCTTCGTCCTGCTGGGCCTGGGCGAGCGCCTCTTCCTCGGCCATCAGCGCCTCGCGGTCGGCCACCGGGATCTGGTAGTAATCCGGGTGGATTTCCGAAAAGGCGAGAAAGCCGTGCCGGTTGCCGCCATACTCGACAAAGGCCGCCTGGAGCGATGGCTCCACGCGCGTGACCTTGGCGAGGTAGATGTTTCCGGCTAGCTGACGTTTGTTTTCAGATTCAAAATCGAATTCCTCGACCTTGTTTCCATCGACCACCACGACGCGGGTTTCCTCCGCGTGGGTGGCATCAATAAGCATTTTCTTGGCCATGTGTTCCGTATGCACGACCGTGTGGCGACCGGCCCGGGGGGCGCGGCACCTTGCGGCCTGTGTCTGTCAGGGGCGAGGACGGGCGCAAAAGCGCCGCAGGCGCCGGGCGCTGCCGATATCGGTGTCTTGCCTGTTGCGCGCGTCATCGCGGTTCTTCACTCCGGCCCCTCTGCGGAGGCCAATTCAGCGCCCGGTGCGGGCCATTCGGCACGGCAACGGGCAAGCGTGCGGTCCCCACGCAGGGGGCCAATCGGTCTGTTCAGCCGCAGGGATTGTGGTCCAACGGATACCTGAAACAGCGAATCTCATGGCAGGACCCGGGGTATCGCGCCGGGATTGCCTCATGTCACAGTAAAGCCACCGGCGACAAAAACACAATGGCCAAAATGCGTGCGCGCCCTCAGCCGAGATAATCGGCGCGGCTGAGGGCGTATTTCGCCATCTTTTCGTTGAGGGTACGGCGCGGCAGGCACAGCTCGTCCATGACCGCCTGCACCGAGCCCTTGTGGCGGCGCATCGTGTTGTCGATGAGCATCCGCTCGAACGCCTCGACATATTCCTTGAGCGGCTTGCCCTCGGTCGTCATCACCGGCTGCATGTCCTCGTGGTCGGACATCAGAAGCGAGGTGAGCGTACCGGTGCCGCGCCGCGCCTGGAGCACGGCGCGCTCTGCGATGTTGAAAAGCTGGCGCACGTTGCCGGGCCACGGCGCCTGCAGGAGTTGCGTGGCCTCCTGCGCGCTGACCTGCGGCGCTTCGCAGCCGTAATCCTCGGCGAACTGTTCGACGAAGCGGGTGAACAGCGTCAGGATGTCCTCGCCGCGCGCGCGCAGCGGCGGCACGATGAGCCGCAGGCTGGCCAGCCGGTAGAACAGGTCGGATCGCAGCGCATCCTCGCAGGTGCGCCCCTCGTCCTGCATGTTGGAAATTGCGACGATACGGGTCTCGGGCGGGGTGCCCTCCTCGTTGAGAGCGGTCAGCATCCGCGCCTGCACCGTGTCGGACAGCGACTCGACATCCTCGAGCACGAGGGTGCCGCCACGCGCCTCCTCGACAGCCGGCAAGCGGTTGTCGTTGGGCTCTACCGGACCGAACAGGCGCCGCGCGAGCGCATCCTCCTCGAACGCAGCGCAGGAGAGCGTGACGAAATTGCGCCCCGCACGATTCCCGGCGGCGTGCAGCGCGTGCGCCACCAGCGTCTTGCCGGTGCCGGTCTCGCCCTCGATCAGCACATGACCGTCGGCCTGCCCGAGATCGAGGATATCCTCGCGCAGCCGCTCCATCGCCGACGAGGTACCGATGAGCTTCTTCATCAGCGTGCTGCCGTCCGACAGGTCACGCCGCAGCGACCGCGCGTCGAGCACGAGACGGCGTTTCTGCGCGGCCTTCTTGGCGAGTTCGGTCATGCGGTCGGGGTTGAACGGCTTTTCCAGGAAATCGAAGGCGCCAAGGCGCATCGCCTCGACCGCCATCGGCACGTCGCCGTGGCCGGTGATCATGATCACCGGCAGGGTCGAGTCGCTGCCCATGAGGCGGCGCAGGAACAGCATCCCGTCCATACCCGGCATCCGGATATCGGTCACCACGATGCCGGGATAGTCCGGGCCGAGTTGCTTGAGCGCGTCCTCGGCGCTGGCGAAGGTTTCGGTATCGAACCCCGACAGCGCCAGCCACTGGCTGATGGACTGGCGCATGTCACGTTCGTCGTCGACGATGGCAATCTTCATGGCAGTTGGCATGGCATTTTCACTCCGCGGCTCTGGTCTCTTCGGGCAATATGGGAAGCTGCACCTCGAATACAGCCCCCCCGCCCTCGACATTGCGCGCCGTCAGGCGGCCCCCGAGGTCGTTGACGATCCCCGAGGAAATGGCAAGGCCCAACCCGACCCCGTCGCCCGGCAGCTTGGTGGTGTAGAACGGCTCGAACAGCTTTTCGAGATCGTCGATGCCACCGCCATTGTCGCGCACGGTCAGCACCGCGGTGTCGCCCGCCACGAGCAGGATGTCGATGGCCGCGTCCTCGGTATTCTCGGTGGCGTCGAGCGCATTGCGCAGCAGGTTGACGATCACTTGCTCGATGCGCACCTGATCGCCCATCACCATCACCGGACCAGACGGCAGCGTCCGGGTGATCTGCACCTTCCGCTTGCGCAGTTGCGGCTCCATCATCGCCAGCGCCGAGGCCAGCGCATCGCCAAGATTGACAGGGGCAAAGCTGTCGTCGGAATGGCGCGCGTAGGACTTGAGCTGACGTGTGATCGCGCCCATCCGCTCGATCAGGTCGTCGATGCGCTGGAACGACACCAGCGCCTCGTCCGGGCGGTTGCGGCGCGAGAGCAGCCGCGCGCCCGCGAGGTAGGTCTTCATCGCCGCGAGCGGCTGGTTGAGCTCGTGGCTGACAGCCGCCGACATCTCTCCCAGGACCGCCAGCTTGGAGCTTTGCTGGAGCGTCTGTTCGGCCTGCGCAAGGGTCTCCTGCACACGCCTGCGCTCGGCGATTTCCCGCTGAAGCCGGGCGTTCAATGCGCGAAGCTCTGCCGACTCGCGCTGGAACAGCATCATCCGCGAGGTGGCGCGCCGATTGAGGTAATAGAAGGCCAGCGCCATGAGAATCGCGAATCCCATGATCTCGAGCGCGATGTAGCCGTTCACCTTGTCGCGCACCGCGGCATAGGTGGTGAAACTCGCGATGCGCCAGCCGCGGAAAGCCACCCGCCCCTCGACGCGCATCACCGCCTGCCCGCTCAGATAGGCGTCGGCGGGCAGCGCCGTCCAGTCGGAGGTGGCCGCGATGGCGCGTTCGATCGCGCTGTCCGCAGGTTCGTGCGCAAGCGCCTCCGCCTCGGTGAGACCGCGCCAGCGCGGTTCGGTCGCGAGCACGATCACGCCCTCGCTGTCAGTGACCATCACCGCATCGGAAATGCCCGCCCAGGCGCTCTCGAATTTTTGCAGGTCCACCTCGACGAGGATCACGCCAAGCACGCCGGACGGCCCCTCTATACGCCGCGAATAGAAGAAGCTGAACTGTCCCGCCTCTTGCCGCAACACCTTGAACACAGTGTCGCGCGCGCGCATGGCGTCAACGAAATAAGGAGCCTGGCGCAGGTTTGTCCCGAGGCGGGTACGCTCGGTCGCGGCCACCACGCGCCCGTCCTTGTCCAGAAGCGTCAGCGAGGCGGCGCCGATCTCGTCGAGAAAGGAAATGAGGCGCTGCGTGGATCGCGCATAGTCCTGACCGACCAGCGCGGAAATCAGCGCGGGATCGCGGGCCAGAAGCTGCGGCACGATGGCGTTCTGGCGCAGCTCGCTCAGCAGGTTGCCGCTGTAGAGCAGCAGCCGCAGTTCGGCGCGGTTGCGGGTGTTCTCGGTGAAGCGGTCGGTGAGCAACCGGTGCGTGGTCAGCACCACCGCCACCGCCACCAGGAACAGCCCCGCAAGCACCAGCCGCGCACGCCAGGGGATGGTGCGCGGACGCGGGGCCGGATCGGGGCGGTTGGACGTCGTCATTGCCCAAGTCTAGATCGCGCGCGCGCAACCCTCAAGCGTCACGCGGGCGCAAGCGCCCCCATCAGCCCCGCGAACAGGGCCGCGCCGTCGCTGCCGCCGTGGGCGGGCTCGGCCATTCGCTCGGGATGGGGCATCATGCCCAGCACGCGGCGGTTTTCCGACAGGATTCCGGCGATGTCGCGGGCCGATCCGTTGGGATTGTCGGCGTAGCGAAAGGCAACGCGATCCTCGGCCTCGAGCCGGTCGAGCGTGGCCGCGTCGGCGAAGTAGTTGCCGTCGTGATGGGCCACCGGCACGGTGATGGAGCTGCCCGCGCCATACCCTTGCGTGAATGCGCTCCGCTCGGTGGCGACCGTCAGGCCCACGGGCTTGCAGACGTATTTCAGCCCCGCGTTGCGCAGCAGCACACCGGGCAGCAGGCCCGTTTCGGTCAGGATCTGAAAGCCGTTGCAGATGCCGAGAACATGGCCGCCCCGGTCGGCATGGGCCACCACCGCGCGGCAGATCGGCGAATTGGCCGCGATCGCGCCGCAGCGCAGGTAATCGCCATAGGAAAAGCCCCCCGGCACGCCGACGATATCGACGCCTGCGGGCAGCGCCGTGTCCTTGTGCCAGACCATCGAGACCCGCGCCCCCGCGCGCTCGAAAGCCACGGCAAGATCGCGGTCGCAGTTGGAGCCGGGAAAGACGATGACGGCGGCGTGCATGACAAGAACCCTCTCATGGATGCTGTGCCGCCGCTCTAGCGCGCGGCGGCGGGCTTGTCCATCGCGCGGGTGACGGCGCCGGTCAACGCTTCGCGCGGATCACTTGCAAGAGCGGCAGGACGCGGGCCATGTCCGGCCCGTGCGCCTGCCCGGTCAGCGCCTTTCGCAGCGGCATGAAGAGGCCCTTGCCCTTGCGCCCTGTCGCCTCCTTGACCGCCGCGGTCCACTTGCCCCAGGTCTCGTTGTCATGCGGCCCCTCGGGCAAGAGCGCCATCGCCTCGGCGATGAACTCCCGGTCGTCTTCGTCGATCGCCGGCTCCGCCCCGTCGCGGAACATGATCCACCAGGCCTCCAGGTCGCCCAGCGTGGAGATGTTTTCGCGCGTGACCTCCCAGAACTGCGGGGCGAGGTCATCGGGCACGCCCAGCGCCGCGATCGTGCCCGCCACCTCGTCATAAGGCCGCGCCGCAACGATCCGCGCGGTGAGCGGAAACAGATCATGCTCGTCGAACTTGGTCGGCGCCGCGCCGAACCGCTCGATATCAAAGCCGTCGATCAGCTCTGCCATGTCGCCGCGCAACTCCACCGGATCGGCCGAGCCGAGCCGCGCCATCAGGCTCAGGAGCGCCATCGGCTCTACCCCGCGCGCACGCAGGTCGCGCAGCGAAAGCGTGCCGAGACGTTTCGACAGCGCCTCGCCCTGCGCACCCGTAAGCAGCGAGTGATGCGCGAATTGCGGCGGTGTGCCGCCCAGCGCCTCGATGATCTGGATCTGCGTCGCGGTGTTGGTCACGTGGTCCGAGCCGCGCACCACATGGGTCACGCCCATTTCCACGTCATCCACCACCGAGGCCAGCGTATATAGCACCTGCCCGTCGCCGCGAATGAGTACCGGGTCCGAGACCGAGGCCGCGTCGATGGACACCTCGCCGAGGATACCGTCCTGCCAGACGATCCGCTCGTGATCGAGCCTGAACCGCCAGACGCCATCGCCGCGCTCGGCGCGCAGCGCAGCCTTTTCGGCGTCCGAGAGGCGCAGCGCGGCGCGGTCATAGACCGGCGGGCGGCCCATGTTGAGCTGTTTCTTGCGCTTCAGGTCCAGCTCGGTCGGGGTCTCGAACGCCTCGTAGAACCGGCCCATCCCGCGCAGCCGGTCCGCCGCCTCGGCATAACGGTCGAGCCGCTTGGATTGCCGCTCCACCCGGTCCCAGTGCAGGCCCAGCCATTCGAGATCATACTTGATCGCGTCTACATATTCCTCGCGCGAGCGCTCCGGGTCGGTATCGTCGATGCGCAGGATGAATGTGCCCCCCGCCTTGGCGGCGATGAGGTAATTCATCAACGCGGTGCGCAGGTTGCCCACATGGATATATCCGGTGGGCGACGGGGCGAAACGGGTGGTGGTCATCGGCGTCTCCTGACTGTGCCGCGGCTTTGTCACAGGCGCGCGCGATTGTCCAGATTGCGGCGGGCGGTCAGCCGTGGGTGGGCCAGGCGTGGTGCTCGTCGTCGATCACGTAAGGGTGCGCGTGCCTGCGCCCGCCGTGGGCGCGCAGGTGCGGGTGATCGTCGGGCAGATCGGGATGCGTGTGCTCGGGCGCGTCGGGCAGGTTCGCGGGCCACAGCCGCACCGCCGCGACCAGCCCCAGCCCCGCGACCGCCGCCAGCAGCATCAGCGCCGGACCCATGCCCAGCGCCTCTCCTGCCCAGCCGGCCAGCGGATAGGTCCCCAGCCAGCAGGCATGGCTGAGCGCGAATTGCGCGGCGAACACCGCCGGTCGGTCCTCGGCATGGGCCGAGCGCCGCAACAGCCGCCCCGAGGGCGTGAGGATGGCCGAATAGAGAAAGCCGAACACCGCCCAGACCGCGAGGAACACCGCCCAGCCCGGCAGCCCGTCCAGCCACAGCACCGCGCCCGCGACCAGCGCAACGATCACAAGGCCCCGCGCGCCCGCCATCATCACCCGCCGGTCCGGCAGATGGTCGAGCACCCGCGGCAGCAGCAGCGCCGCCGCCATCGACCCGGCGCCGAACGCCGCCATCGCGATGGCCAGGTCGCTGTCGCCGCCGCCCAGCCCGGCGCGCACCAGCACCACCGTGTTGACCAGCACGAAGGCCCCGACCGCCGCCGCCGCGAGGTTGAGCGACAAGAGTCCGCGCAGGCGGGGCGTCGCCAGATAGATGCGCAAACCGCGCGACAGGCGCTCGCGGAACGGGCGCTCGACCGCCTTGCCGCGCAGCGCCGGGATGGCCGATAGCGCCACCAGAAGCGCCGATCCTGCAAACCCCGCCACCGTGCCCACGAACAACCCGTGATAGCTCGTCACCGCCAGCAACAGCCCCGCCAGCGCCGGACTCAGCACGTTCTCGAGGTCATAGGCCATGCGCGACAGCGACAGCGCGCGGGTATACTCGCGCTCGTCGGGCAGGATGTCGGGCAGCACCGCCTGGTAGGCCGGGGTAAACGTGGCCGAGGCCGCCTGCAATACGAAGATCAGCACGTAGACCTGCCACAGGTCGGTGACAAAGGGCAGGCACAGCGCCACGCCCCCGCGCAGGGCATCGGCGCCGATCAGCACCGCCTTGCGCGGCAGGCGCTGCGCCCAGGCCTGCGCCAGCGGCGAGAGGCCGACATAGGCCACCATCTTGATCGTGTAGGCGGTGCCCAGCACCACGCCCGCGCGTGCCCCCGCGAGATCATAGGCCAGAAGACCCAGCCCCACGGTCAGAAGCCCGGTCCCCAGCAGTGCGACGACCTGCGCGCCGAACAGGCGGGCATAGTTCCGGTTGGCAAGAAGGCTCATCATGGCGGCGACGCTACACGCGTTCAACCGCGCGGAAAACGGCACATTTCGTAGCACGCCGCGGGCCTCTCAATTTTGCGTGAGAGCGACACGCCCTACATGCTGACGCGTTACAGTCGATTCCAACCGATACGACAGGAGGATTTCATGTCACGCGCACCCACCCTCACCCGCCGTTCCATCCTCGCCTCGGCCGCCGCGCTGCCGATGGCGGCCGTCACCGCCCCGGCCACGCGCGCCGCGGCGCCGATGATGGGCGTCGGTACGACGCGGTTCAACCGCGTGACGCTGGGCGAATTCGAGGTCACGACGCTCCTTGCCGCGACCATGCCGCGCCCCGACCCGCATTCGATCTTCGGTCTCAATGTCAGCGAAGACACGTTCAACGCCGCCTCCGAGGCCGCCAACATTCCGACCGACCAGGCGCAGTTCTTCTTTACCCCCACCGTGGTCAACACCGGCAGCGAGCTGGTGCTCTTTGACACCGGCCTCAACCCCGACGGCATCACGGGCGCGCTTCAGGCGGCGGGCTATACGCCCGATCAGGTGGACGTGGTGGTCATCACCCATATGCATGGCGACCACATCGGCGGGCTGATGGGCGAGAGCGGCGCAACCTTCGCCAATGCGCGCTACGTCACGTCCGGTGTCGAGTTCGACGCGTGGGCGGCGATGGACAACCAGACATTCGAGGCCAGGATGCGCCCGCTGGCCGAGCAGACCGAGATGATCGGTGACGGCACAAGCGTCGCCTCCGGCATCACCGCGATGGCCGCGCATGGCCACACCCCCGGGCACACCGTCTACATGATCGAAAGCGGGGGCAGGCAACTGCTGCTCGCCGCCGACTTCGCCAATCACTATGTCTGGTCGCTCGGCCATCCCGACTGGGAGGTGAAATTCGACATGGACAAGACCGGGGCGGCCAAAACCCGCCGCCGCCTGCTGGGTATGCTGGCCGCCGACAAGATCCCGTTCGTGGGATATCACATGCCCTGGCCCGGCACCGGCTATGCCGAGCAGGCGGGCGACGGATACCGCTACCTGCCGACGAGCTATCAACTGATGCTCTGAGCCACAGGGGGCCACGGGCAGCCACGGGCGCGGGAGGGGGATATTTACAAACCCCGCGCCCTGCCCGATAGGACGGGTATGGATCAGGCGCCCCCCTCCCTCGCCGCGTTCGAGCGGCTCGCGCAATCGGCCATCGACGCGCTGCCGCCCGCGTTTCGCGCCGCGGCATCGGAGGTGGTGCTTCTGGTCGTGGACTGGCCGCCCGCGCATCTCCTTCACGAGATGGAAATCGACGACGCGCGCGATCTCACCGGGCTCTACGAAGGCATCCCGCTGACCGAGAAATCCCAGTTCTACCAGCCGCTTGGCCCCGACACCGTGTGGATTTTCCGCGAGCCGATCCTCGCGGAATGGCGCGATCGTGGCGACGTGGCGCTGCCCGATCTGGT
>JADQCC010000101.1 GCA_016278295.1 Roseovarius sp.
GCCCACCCCCTGATCCGCCCTGCCCCGCGGGTGTCGCGGGCTTTGCGATTGCGCGGCGCAGGTGGATGCAATACTGCATTGCGCGAGACACGAAAGGGACATCCGAGCATGACCGAGACCGGCAAGACGAACGGGCTGACCTATGCCGAGGCGGGCGTCGATATCGACGCCGGGAACGCGCTGGTTGAGCGGATCAAGCCCGCCGCCGCCGCCACGAAACGGCCCGGGGTGATGGCGGGTCTCGGCGGGTTCGGCGGTCTCTTTGATCTCAGGGCCGCCGGGTTTGCCGATCCGGTCCTCGTCGCCGCCACCGATGGCGTGGGCACCAAGCTGCGCATCGCCATCGACACCGGGCTGGTGGATGGCGTCGGTGTGGACCTCGTCGCCATGTGCGTCAACGACCTGGTGTGTCAGGGGGCCGAGCCGCTGTTTTTCCTCGACTATTTCGCCACAGGAAAGCTCGAACTCGACAATGCCGCGCGGATCATCGAGGGGATCGCGCGCGGCTGCGGGGGCGCCGGCTGCGCGCTCATCGGCGGCGAGACGGCGGAAATGCCGGGCATGTACCCGGCGGGCGATTTCGACCTCGCGGGGTTTGCCATCGGGGCGATGGAGCGCGGCACCGACCTGCCGCGCGGCGTGACCGAGGGCGATGTGCTCATTGGTCTTGCCTCGGATGGCGTGCATTCCAACGGCTACAGCCTGGTGCGCCGGATCGTCGAACATTCGGGATTGGGCTGGGACGATGCCTGCCCGTGGGACGCGGAGCAGAGCCTCGGCGCGGCGTTGCTCGCGCCGACGCGGCTCTATGTGCGCCCGGCGCTCGCGGCGCTGGCGGTGGGCGGCGTGCACGGTCTTGCCCATATCACCGGCGGCGGGCTGACCGAGAACCTGCCGCGCGTGCTGCCCGAGGGCACGGGGGCCGAGATCGACCTCGGCGCATGGGCGCTGCCGCCGGTGTTTGGCTGGCTTTCCGAGGCGGGCGGGCTCGCCGCGGCGGAGCTGCTCAAGACCTTCAACGCCGGGATCGGCATGGTGGTGGTCGCCGCCGCCGACAGCGCCGACGCGGTCGAGGCCGCGCTGCGGGACGCGGGCGAGACCACCCACCGCATCGGCCATGTCACCGCCGGGGCCGGGGTGCGCTATTGCGGGCAGCTCGCTTGAGCAAGCGGGTCGCGATCTTCATCTCGGGGGGCGGGTCGAACATGCGCGCGCTGGTCGAAAGCATGACCGGCGATCACCCCGCGCGGCCCGCGCTGGTCCTGTCGAACGATCCGCAGGCGGGCGGCATCGCCTGGGCGCGGGACGCGGGCCTGACCACCGAAGTGGTCGATCACCGCCCCTTCGCGGGCGATCGCGCGGCGTTCGAGGCGGCGCTCGCCGAACGGCTCGGCCCGCACGCCATCGACATCATCGCCCTTGCCGGGTTCATGCGGGTGCTTACCGCCGGGTTCGTCACGCCGTGGCAGGGCAGGATGCTCAACATCCATCCCTCGCTCCTGCCGAAATATCGCGGGCTCGACACCCATGCCCGCGCGCTGGCGGCCGGAGATACCGAGGCCGGATGCACCGTCCACGAGGTCACGCCCGCGCTCGACGATGGCCCCGTCCTCGGGCAGGCGCGGGTGCCGATCCTGCCGGACGACACGGCCCAAACCCTCGCCGCGCGGGTGCTGGAGCAGGAGCACATCCTGTATCCGGCGGTGCTGAAACGCTTTGCCGCTGGCGACCGGCGCCCGGTGATGCTGCCCTGAGCGGGGCATTTCATTTGCCGTGGGGCTGGGATATACCCCGTCGAGGGGCAGGACCGCGACACCGGAGAGCATAACCTTCATGCAGACAATCACCACCACCGAGGCGCTCGCCGCATTCTGCGAGGCGGCACGCGCGCATGATTACGTCACCGTCGATACCGAGTTCCTGCGCGAGCGCACCTATTATTCCCGGCTCTGCCTGGTGCAGCTTGCCATGCCCGGCACCGACGACGAGAACGCGGTGCTGGTCGATCCCGTCGAGGGGGGCGACGCGCTGTCGCTGGAGCCGCTCTACGATCTGTTTCGCGACCCGTCGGTGGTCAAGGTGTTCCACGCCGCGCGGCAGGACCTGGAGATTTTCGCCGTCGCGGCGGGGGTGATCCCGGCGCCGCTCTTTGACACGCAGGTGGCGGCGATGGTCTGCGGCTTTGGCGATCAGGCGGGGTACGAGACGCTGGTGAAACGCATCGCCCGCGCCTCGGTGGACAAGAGTTCTCGGTTCACCGACTGGTCGCGCCGCCCGCTGTCGGAGGCGCAGAAATCCTATGCCGTGGCCGATGTCACCCACCTGCGGCAGATCTACGAGTATCTCGCCCGCAAACTGGACGAGACCGGGCGCAGCGCCTGGGTGGCCGAGGAACTGAAGACCCTCGCCGACCCGGACACCTACCGCACCGACCCGGACGAGGCATGGCGGCGCATCAAGACGCGCAACACCGCGCCGCGTTTCCTCGCCATCCTGCGCGAGCTGGCCCGGTTCCGCGAGACTTATGCGCAATCGCGCGACGTGCCGCGCTCGCGGGTGTACAAGGATGACGCGCTGCTGGAACTGGCGGCGACGAAGCCGCAATCGCACCAGGACCTGGGCCGCGCGCGGCTGCTGCTGCGCGAGGCGCGCAAGGGCGAAATCGCCGAGGGCATCATCGCGGCGGTGCGCGCCGGGCTGGACTGTCCGCAGGACGATCTGCCGCGCATCGACTCGGAGCCGCATGGCAAGGCGCAGGCCAACCCGGCGATCGCGGACATGCTGCGCGTGCTTCTGAAGGCGCGCAGCGACCAGAGCGACGTGGCCGCGCGCCTGATCGCGAGCGCCGCCGATCTCGATCATCTGGCGGCGGGCGGGCGCGAGGTGCCGGCGCTCTCGGGCTGGCGGCGCGAGGTGTTCGGTGAGGACGCGCTGCGCCTGTGCCGGGGCGAGATCGGGCTTGTCGTGCGCGGCGACGAGGTCACGGCGATGCCGCTCTGACCGGAGGCATGCGGGCGCCACGAGAGGCGGTCGCGGAAGATGAGCGGTGTGGTCTGATGGGGACGTTGGGATCAGCCGCGCATCACCGGGCCGCGGCGCGGCGGTCCAACGCGCGCTTTGCCTGGCTTTCTGGCAGCCAAGCCCGAAAAGGCCCCGGACGGTGCTCGGGCCTGTCCGCACCCTCGATCTTGTCCTCCCGTCAGGCGGGACCGCCGTTCAGCGGCGGCTCACGCGTTCGTTGCGCAACGCCCGCACGCGGATCTGGCGAACATTTTCCAGCGTCTTGTCGGAGACAAAGACCGCCGCCTGCACCTCGCGCGGGCGGGTTGCCGTGGCGGTGGAGAGGGGGGGGTGCACGGCGCGCAGCTCGTAGCCGAGAACGCCGTCCACCGGCTCTGCGTCGGGGGTGAGGCGGACATCGTAGATATCCTGTTGCGCGGCGATCCCGCGCACCCGAACGATCGCCCCGCCGGTGGTACGCTCGACCGCAAGCGCGCTGATCTCTGCCACGGGCGTGCCGGTGTAGGGGATGTCCTTTCCGCGCCTGCGGAGGTTGTCGAAGAAGCCGCCCTCTTCCTCTTCCGGGATGAGCGGGTTGGTGTCGGACTCGGCGGCGGCGGTCTCGCGGCGGCGCGACCGGCTGCGACCGAACCAGTTGCGCGGGTTGATCCGCGACTCGCGAAAGCCGCCACAGCCCGCCAGCAACCCGGCCGCCGCCAAACCAAGGAAAACCCGCCGTTCCATGCCCGATACCCCTGTCAAAACCCGCCCCACGCCTACCCTATCGCGCCGGGCTTGAAAAGGTGCAAGCGGGGGCTGGACCTCTGCCACGCGCGCGCCTACCTCTAGATTGAGAACAGGAGACACACATGGCCACCGAGGCATTCGAAGAGATCGTGAGCGATTTCGACTTCCTGGAGGACTGGGAAGACCGGTATCGCTATGTCATTGATTACGGGCGCCGAATGGCGCCGCTCGACGATGCGCTCAAGGTGCCCGCGACCAAGGTCGATGGCTGCGCGAGCCAGGTCTGGCTGCACCCGCAGATCGAGAAGCGGAAATTCCGTTTTGACGGCGACAGCGATGCGATGATCGTGCGCGGCCTCATCGCGGTGCTGCGCGCGCTCTATAACGGGCTGCCGGTCGACGAGGTGGCGCGCGTCGATGCACAGGCCGAGCTGGCGCGGCTGGGGCTTGACGAGCACCTCTCGGCGCAGCGCTCCAACGGTGTGCGCGCGATGGTCGGGCGCATCCGCGGTATCGCCACCGAAGCGGCCTGATCGCCGGGCGCGTCTTGCTTTTTGTCACGGGAAGTTCAATTTTGAGACGAGGACAAATTCGCTAGTGTCGCCACGAACGGAGGGGACCATGACCGCGACAGACCTGACCGCCGAGATGCGCGCCTTTCTCAAACCCTACACGAAGAAGAGCGATGTACGCGGCGCGCTGTCGCTGCTTGCCACGCTGGCCACCTACGGCGCGGCGCTAGTAGCCGGGGCGTGGGCGTGGGGCGCGGGGATGTGGTTTCTGGCGGGGGGGGCGGTGATCGTGCTCGCCTTTGCCTCGGTGCGGCTCTACGTGTTGCAGCACGATTGCGGGCATCATTCGCTGTTTGCCACGCGGGGCGCCAACGATCTCGCAGGCTATCTGCTGTCGGTGTTTTCCTTCACGCCCTACCGGGTGATGCAGTACAATCACAACATGCACCATGCCTATCTCGGCAATCTCGACCACCGCGAGACCACCGAGATCCACACCATGACATTGCGTGAGTGGACCAAGGCCGGCCGCTGGACGCGATTGCGCTACCGGCTATACCGCAACCCGGCGCTGATGCTGCCGGCGGGGGCGTTTCTCACCTATTTCATCGTCTATCGCTGGCCGCGCAACACCTCTGACGTGGGGGCGGCGGGGGTCATCGTGCACAACCTGATGATCGCCGGGCTGCTGCTGGCGATCTGGGCGGGGCTGGGAATCGCGGGGGTGGCGGTGTGGTTCGCCGCCTCGATGCTGGGGGGTATGATCGGCGTGTTCCTTGTCTATCTCCAGCACAATTTCGAGGAGACCTACTGGGACCGCAAACCCGATCTCGATTTCCGCAAGGCCACGCTGGTCGGGTCAAGCTCGCTCGATCTGGGCTGGTGGTGGGATCTGGGCACCGGAAACATCGCCTATCACGACCTGCACCACTACAATCCCGCGATCCCCTCTTACAACCTGCGCCGCTGCCAGCGCGCGTTGCCCGCGCACCTGCAAAGCCACGCACCGATCCACTGGCGCGAGGCGCTGCGCAGCTTTACCCTCAAGCTGTGGGACGAGGATCAGGGGCGGCTGGTGCCGTTCCCAAGGGCGCGCGCCACGTCGGCAGAGACGATGGCGGCGGGATAGCGTCCGAGCTTGCAGAACCGTTCAGGGCCGCGGGCGTCACCTCTTGTCGGTGCCGCCCTGTGCCAGCCACGCGTCGAGCGCGGCGGGCACAGGGTCGAGCCGGTCGGGATCGGTGCCCAGAAACTCGGCCAGGCGCGGCGCGTTGAGCGCGTTGACCCCCATGATGACCGGCACACCCGCCGCCGCCGCCTCGGCGATGAGCGTGCGAAAGCCGCGGCCGTCGGCCTCGTGCTTGCCGAACTTGTTGACGATCACCAGATCGGCCCCCGCGGCCAGACGTGCCTCGGCCGCGGTCACCGCCTGTTCCAGCGCCTCGGGGTCGAGCCGGCAGCCGCGCGCACCCGCGCCGAGGCTTTGCGAGATGCGGATCACCGGCCCGTCGGGCAGCACGCGCACATCCATGTCGCAGGGCCGGTCAGGCCCGCAATCGGTGTTGACCTGCACGGTGCCGCAGAGCCGCAGCCCCCGCGCCGCCGCGCGGGCCGCGAAATCGTGGAGCAGCCGGTCGGTGCGGCCGGCCCCCTCGGTCATGATGCAGGCGATACGCATCGGCCCCCTTCTCACTCGGTCAGGCGGCTGATGACCACCGTCACCTCGGGGCGCTTGCCGATCTCGATCTGCGCGCTTTGCCGGGCGACGCGGCGCAACCCCTGTTCGAGCTTGTCGTCATCGGCCAGCGTCTTGTCGCCCGCGCGCCCCATGAACTGTGCGAGATCCTCCTCCAGCACATCGACGAGCGGCGCGCGCGAACGCCCGGTTTCGGGCAGGCCCATGATCTCGGCCCAGGGATCGCCCAGCGGCGCGTCGTCCTCGTCGATGATGACGTTGATCATGACGTGGCCGTTGAGCGCCATGCGAATGCGGTCACGCACGATGCCGTCCATCGCCCCGATCTTGACCGTGCCATCGAGATAGGTGCGCCCGGTCTCGACATATTCGGCAACCTTGGGGGCATTGCCGCCAAGCTCGATCATCATGCCGTTGACGGCCACCACCCCTTCGATCCGGTTGGATTTGGCGAGCTTCACATGCTCGCGCAGGTGGCGATGTTCGCCATGCATGGGGATCAGTATCTGCGGGCGCAGGATCTTGTGCATCGCGTCGAGATCGGGCCGGTTGGCATGGCCCGAGACGTGATAGCGGTCGTCGCCCTCGATCACGTCCACGCCCTGCTCGGAGAACTGGTTGATGATGCGGATCACGCCGCGCTCGTTGCCGGGGATGGTCTTGGAGGAGAACAGGAACGTGTCGCCCTCCTTCATGGTGATGCCGTTATACTTGCCGTTGGCGAGCTGCGCGCTGGCGGCGCGGCGTTCGCCCTGGCTGCCGGTGACGATCAGCATCACGCTCTCGCGGGGGAGCTTGCTCGCCTCCTCTGGCGCGATGGTGGCGGGAAAGCCGGTGAGCACGCCGGTCTCCTTGCCCGCCTCGACCATGCGGTTCATCGCGCGGCCCATCAGGCAGACCGAGCGCCCGGCGCGGATGCCGGCCTCGGCGAGCGTCTTTACCCGCGCCACATTGCTGGCGAAGGTGGTGGCCACGACCATGCCCTTGCGGCCCTGGACAAGCTCGGTGATCGGATCGCCAACGCTGCTTTCCGAGCGCCCGGCATGATCGCTCAGGACGTTGGTCGAGTCGCAGATCAGCGCCTTGATCCCATCCGCGCCGATGCCTTCCCACATCGCACGGTCGAAGGGTTCGCCCACCACCGGATCGAGATCAATCTTGAAATCGCCGGTATGCACAAGCCGCCCCTCGGGCGTGTCGATCACCAGCCCCGAGCTTTCGGGGATGGAGTGCGAGATCGGGGCGAAACCGACGGTAAACGGCCCCGCCGTCACCGTCTCGGGCCAAGGCGAGACCACGCGCACCGCCTTGTCGGGGTGGCCATGCTCGGCCATCTTGGCGCGCGCGATGTTGGCGGTGAAGACGCGGGCATGGATGGGCGCGCCAAGCCGCTCGTAGTAATGCGCCACCGCGCCGACGTGATCCTCGTGGGCGTGGGTGATGAACACCCCCTCCAGCCGGTCGCGCCGCTCGGCCAGCCAGGTGATGTCCGGCAGGATCAGATCGACACCGGGCGTGGTGTCCATGTCCGGGAAGGTCAGGCCCAGATCGACGAGAATCAGGCGCTCCTTGCCCGGCTTGCCGTAGCCGTAGACATAGGCGTTCATACCGATCTCGCCCGCCCCCCCGAGGGGCAGGTAAATAAGTCTTTCGCTGCTCATGGGGCGTCAGCCCTCCTTGTTGTAGCTGTGGATCACGGTCAGCCCGTGCATTGTCAGATCATCGTTGACGCCGTCGAACGCGGCATCGCCTTGCTGGAAAAGCGGGGCCAGCCCCCCGGTTCCGATCACCTTCATGGCGCGGCCACGCTCGGCCTTTATCCGCTCGCATATCCCGTTTATGAGACCGACATAACCCCAGAAGACACCCGATTGCATGCAGTCGACGGTGTTGGTCCCGATCACCCGGTCGGGCCGCGTCACGTCGACATGCGGCAGCGCCGCCGCCGCCTCGTGCAGCGCCTGAAGCGACAGGTTTACCCCCGGCGCGATCACGCCGCCGATATAGGCGCCGTCGCGCGCCACCACGTCGAAGGTGGTGGCGGTGCCGAAATCCACGATGATCAGGTCGCCGCCATAAAGGTCATGGCCCGCCACCGTGTTGACCAGCCGGTCGGGGCCCACCTGCGTGCCGGGATCGACGCGCACGTCCACCGGCAGGCGGCACTCGGGTTTGCCCACGACCAGCGGGCGGCAGCCGAAATAGCGATCGGCAAAGACCCGCAGGTTGAACACCACCCGCGGCACGGTGGACGAGATGATGACATCGGTGATGTCCGCGCGGATGCCGTGGTGCCCGATCAGCGTGGAGAACCAGACGAAGTATTGATCGGCGGTGCGCTGATGTTCGGTGGCGGTGCGCAGGGTGCACAGGAACCGCGTGCCGTCCCAGATGGAAAACACCGTGTTGGTATTGCCACAATCTATCGCCAGAAGCATGCCGGTCCCTCTGTTCAGAAAAACACTTCGGCCGCGGCGATGCTGGTGCGGCCCTTTGCGGTGACGAGAACGAGGTTTCCGGCCTCGTCCACCGTCTCGAACCGCCCCTCATGGGTGTCGCGCGTCGTGCGCGCCACGATTGTCTCGCCCAGTTTCGCCGCCCGCGCAAGCCAGGCGGTGCGGATGGGGGCGAATCCGTAGGTGGTGAATTGCGCCTCGATCCGCGCATAGGCGGGCGCGAGCAGGTCGAGAAACGCCTCGGGGTCGATCGCCACCCCCGTCTCGGACAAGAGCGACGCGGGCCGCGCCGCGCCGGGTTCGACCTCTGCCATACCGGGTGCGGCCACGAGGTTCACGCCGATGCCGATGGCGAAATGGCTGAGCCCGCCCCCGGCCCCCGCGCTTTCCAGCAGGATACCGGCCAGCTTGCCGCCGTTCAGCAGCACGTCATTGGGCCATTTGAGCGCCAGCCCGTCCACCCGCCCGGTCGCCGCCGCCAGCGCGTCGTAAAGCGCGAGCGCCGCCACGAAAGAGCGCAGCGCCACGCGGTCGGAGCTCTCGGACGGGCGCATCGCCAGCGTCGCCGCGAAATTGCCCGGCGGGTTCGCCCACGCCCTGCCTCGCCGCCCGCGCGCCGCCGTCTGTTCCAGCGCGAGGATCCATTCCGGCCCGGCAAGCGTGGCGGCGCGGCGCGCGGCCTCGGCATTGGTGCTGTCCACCCGTGCCAGCACGCGCCGTCCATAGCCCTCGGGCCAGCCCGCCCCCGGCTTCATCTTGCCCGAAATATCCCCGCCGGAGGCGTCGCTTTGTCTAGTGCACAAGGGTCGCCGCCGCCGCCTGCGCCATCGTCTCGATGCCGAACATGTTGACGATGCCGAAAACCATCACCGCCGCCGAGGCCATGAGAAAGCCCCACTGCACCGCCGAGCGCCCGGTTTCGAGCGCCTCGCCCTCTTCGCCGAAATACATGTAGAACACGATGCGCAGGTAGTAGAAGGCACCGATGACGCTGGCGATCACGCCCGCGACCGCGAGCCAGGCAAGCCCGCCCTCGTAGGCCGCGCGCAGCACGTAGAGCTTGCCGAAGAAGCCCAGCAGCGGTGGCACGCCCGCGAGGCTGAACAGGAGGATCAGCATCGCCAGCGCCCGGCCCGGCTCGGCCCTGGAATAGAGGTTGAGGCTGCGGATATCGGTCACCGGCTGGCCGCCCCGCTCCATGCTGAGGATGAAGGCGAAGGTGCCGACATTCATCGCCACGTAGATTGCCACGTAGACCAGCATCGCCTGTACGCCGAACACCGTGCCCGAGGCCAGCCCCATCAGCGCATACCCCATATGCGCGATCGAGGAATAGGCCATCAGCCGCTTGATATCGGTCTGCCCGATCGCCGCCACCGCGCCGAGGAACATCGACAGGAGGCTGAGCGCCGCCAGCACCTGTTGCCAGTCGCCGACCACGCCGCCGAACGCGTCGTGCACCACGCGGGCGAAGAGCCCCAATGCCGCCACCTTGGGGGCGGTGGCGAAGAAGGCGGTGATCGGCGTCGGCGCGCCCTCGTAGACATCGGGCGTCCACATGTGGAACGGCACCGCCGAGACCTTGAACGCCAGCCCCGAAATCACCAGCACCAGCCCGATGAGCAGGCCCACGGGCGCCTGCCCGTCCGCCGCGGCGAGGACGCCGGAAAACAGCGTCGTTCCGGCAAAGCCGTAAGTCAGGGACGCGCCGAACAGCAACAGCCCCGACGACAGCGCGCCCAGCACGAAATACTTGAGCCCCGCCTCGGTGGACTTGATGCTGTCGCGCCGCATCGAGGCGACCACGTAGAGCGCCAGCGATTGCAGCTCCAGCCCCATGTAGAGCGCCATCAGGTCGCCCGCGCTCACCATCACCATCATGCCCACGACCGACAGCGCGATCAGCAGCGGATACTCGAACCGCAGGATACCGCGGCGGGCCATGTAATCCTGCCCCAGCACCAGCACCGCCGCCGCCGCCAGCAGGATCGTCACCTTGGCGAAACGGGCGAAGCCGTCATCGTTGATCATGCCGCCAAAGGCGGTGCGCGTGCCCGCGCCGCCCATTCCGATCCAGATGGCAAGCAGCGCCATCAGCCCTGCCGTCGCCCAGACGAGCGGCACCGCGAGCCGGTCGCGCCCGGAATAGACCGCCCCCAGGAGTGCCGCCATCGCATAGACCGCGAGCACGATTTCCGGGAGGATGACGTTGAGATCAGCCTGCATGGTTCAGGGCCTCCGGTTCAGTGTGCGACCTGCGCCACCGCGGTCGCGGCGTGCGCGACCGACTGGGCCAGTTCGACATTGGAAATCAGCGCCTCGACGGAGGGGCCGGTGATATCGGTGACGAGACGGGGATAGACGCCGAGCAGCAGCGTCATCGCCACCAGCGGGGCAAAGATCGCGCGCTCGCGCGTCCCCATGTCGGAGATGGTGCGCAGGCTTTCCTTGATGAGATCGCCGAACACCACCCGGCGATAGAGCCAGAGCGCGTAGGCCGCCGACAGGATCACCCCCGAGGTGGCCACGGCCGCCACCCATGTGTTGACCTGGAAGATGCCGACCAGCGTCAGGAATTCGCCGATGAACCCGCTGGTGCCCGGCAGGCCGACATTGGCCAGCGTGAAGAACATGAAGATCAGCGCATAGGCCGGCATCCGGTTCACCAGCCCGCCATAGGCGTCGATCTCGCGGGTGTGCATCCGGTCATAGATCACGCCCACGCACAGAAACAGCGCGCCGGAGATGAACCCGTGCGAGATCATCTGGAAGATCGCGCCGTCCAGCCCCTGCTGGTTGACCGCGAAGATGCCCATCGTGACATAGCCCATGTGGGCCACCGACGAATAGGCGATGAGCTTCTTCATGTCCTCCTGCGCCAGCGCCACCAGCGAGGTATAGACGATGGCGATGGCCGACAGCCACAGGATGAGCGGTGTCAGCACCTCGGCCCCCACCGGGAACATCGGCAGGCTGAACCGAAGGAAGCCGTAGCCGCCCATCTTCAGCAGGATCGCCGCCAGCACCACCGAGCCCGCGGTGGGGGCCTGAACGTGGGCGTCGGGCAGCCATGTGTGCACCGGCCACATCGGCATCTTGACCGCGAACGAGGCGAAGAAGGCGATGAACATCAGCGTCTGCATGCCGCCCACGATCTGGATGCCGAGGATCGAGAAACTATCGGAGGCGAACTCGTGGCGCATCAGCGTGGGAATGTCGGTGGTGCCCGCATCGGTGAACATCGCCACCATCGCGACCAGCATCAGAACCGAACCGAGGAACGTGTAGAGGAAGAACTTGAACGAGGCATAGATGCGCTGCTTGCCGCCCCAGATGCCGATGATGAGGAACATCGGGATGAGCCCCGCCTCGAAGAACAGGTAGAACAGCACCAGGTCGAGCGCCATGAACACGCCGAGCATGAGCGTTTCCAGGATCAGGAAGGCGATCATGTATTCCTTGACGCGGGCCGTCACGTTCCACGACGCGGCGATGGTCAGCGGCATCATGAAGGTTGTGAGCATGACGAACAGGACGCTGATGCCGTCCACGCCCATCTTGTATTTCAGGCCCAGCAGCCATTCACGCTGTTCGACGAACTGAAAGCCGGTATCCGAGGGGTCGAACCCGAACAGGATGAACAGCGACACGACGAAAGTGAGCGTGGTCGCGATCATCGCCACCCACTTGGCGTTGCGTCGCGCCGCTTCGTCCTCGCCGCGCAGGAACACGGCGAGGATCGCCGCCGCCACCGCGGGGATGAAGGTCACAATGGAAAGCAGGTTGTCCATCAGTTGGCCCCCCCGAACATGGTCATCCAGGTGACAAGGACCGCGATCCCGATCACCATCGCGAAGGCATAGGTAAAGATGTAGCCCGATTGCGCCCGCCCGGCGGCCCGCGTGAGCCGGGGGATGAGCCCCATCGCCACGCCGTTGATCGAGCCGTCGATCACGTCCCCGTCGCCGCGCTTCCACAGCAAGTGCCCCAGCGCCTTGGCGGGGCGGACCAGGAGAAAATCGAAGATCTCGTCGAAATACCACTTGTTGAGCAGGAACAGGTAAAGCGGGCGGTTGGTCTCGGCCACGCGCCTGGGCATCGAGGGATCCCAGACATAGAACCACAGCGCCGTGATAAAGCCGATCAGCATGGCGATGAACGGGCTGACCTTGACCCATTTCGGGGCCTCGTGCGCCTCGGTCAGTACGTGGTTGTCCTCGGCCATGAAAATCGCGCCGGTCGGTGCCGTGGCGGGCGCGGACGCTGCGCCCCCTTCGGCCCCGGTCTCGGTCTCGGCCTCGGCCTCGCCACCCCCGGCGCCCTCGGCGGTGGCTTCAGCCTCGGCTTCGATCCCGAAGAAGGTAAGCACGTTCTCGTGCTCGCCGAAGAAGCTGTTATACCAGATCATGCCCGCGAACGCCGCGCCGAGCGCCAGCACGCCAAGCGGCGCGACCATGACCATCGGGCTTTCGTGCGCGTGCTCATGCGTGTGCCGGTCGCCGCGCGGCGTGCCGTAAAAGGTCAGGAACATCAGCCGCCAGCTATAAAAGGCGGTGAACAGGGCCGCGATCACCAGCATCCAGAAGGCATAGCCACCGCCGGTGCCGGCCCATGCGCTTTCTATGATCGCGTCCTTCGAGAGGAACCCGGAAAAGCCGATGGTCGTAAGCGGGATGCCCACACCGGTGATCGCCAGCGTGCCGATCATCATCGCCCAGAACGTATAGGGCATCTTTTTACGCAGCCCGCCATAATTGCGCATGTCCTGCTCGTGGTGCATCCCGTGGATGACCGAGCCTGCCCCGAGAAACAGCATCGCCTTGAAGAAGGCGTGGGTGAAGAGGTGGAACATCGCCACCGAATAGACACCCACACCGGCGGCCACGAACATGTAGCCGAGCTGCGAGCAGGTCGAATAGGCGATCACGCGCTTGATGTCGTTCTGCACCAGGCCCACGGTGGCGGCGAAGAACGCCGTTGATGCCCCGATGAACACCACGACATTCATCGCTTGCGGGGCGTATTCCATCAGCGGCGACATGCGGCAGACGAGGAACACCCCCGCCGTCACCATCGTCGCCGCGTGGATCAGGGCCGACACCGGCGTCGGGCCTTCCATCGCGTCGGGCAGCCAGGTGTGCAGGAAAAGCTGCGCCGATTTGCCCATCGCGCCGACGAACAGCAGGAAGGCGATCAGGTTGGCGGCGTTCCACTCGGTCCACAGGAAGGCAAGCTGCGTCTCGGCCAGACGCGGGGCCGCGGCGAAGATGTCGTCGAAGCGCACCGAGTCGGTCAGGAAATAGAGCGCCATGATCCCCAGCGCGAAGCCGAAATCGCCCACCCGGTTGACCACGAACGCCTTGATCGCGGCGGCATTGGCGCTTGGCTTGCGGAAATAGAAGCCGATCAGCAGGTAGGAGGCGACGCCCACACCCTCCCAGCCGAAGAACATCTGCACGAGGTTGTCGGAGGTCACCAGCATCAGCATCGCGAAGGTGAAGAACGACAGGTAGGCGAAGAAACGCGGGCGATAGCTCTCGCCCTCGCGGAAATTCTCGTCATGGGCCATGTAGCCCACCGAGTAGAGATGCACGAGCGCCGAGACGGTGGTGACCACGATCAGCATGATCGTGGTGAGCCGATCCACCCGGATCGACCAGTCGGCATAGAGCGTGCCCGACTGCACCCAGTCGAGGACATGCACCGCCTGCCCCTCGGAAGCGCCTTGCAGGAACACCACCCAGCTCAGGACCATGGCGAGGAACAGCAGGCCGGTGGTCAGCCATTGCGCGCCCTTGTCGCCGATGATCCGCCAGCCGAAGCCCGCGATGATCGCCCCGATGAGCGGCGCGAAGAGGATTATCTTGTAGATCATCGGGATCAGCCTTTCATCACGTTGACGTCTTCGACGGCGATGGTCCCGCGGTTGCGGAAGAAGCACACGAGGATCGCGAGGCCGATGGCCGCCTCGGCGGCGGCGACGGTCAGCACGAAGAGGGTGAAGACCTGCCCGACCAGATCGCCCAGGTGGGCGGAGAAGGCGACGAGGTTGACGTTGACCGAGAGCAGCATCAGCTCGATCGACATCAGCAGCACGATCACGTTCTTGCGGTTGAGAAAGAGGCCGAAGATGCCGATGACGAAGAGCGCGGCGGCCACCGTCAGGTAATGTTCAAGTCCGATCATGTCTGTCCCTCCGAGCCATTGCCCGATTGTCGTCTGCCCGATTGTCGTCTTTGGTCCCGCAAGGCATGTGCGCGCGCCCCGCGTGGTATCTATCCGCTCACGCGGCGGTCAGAGGCCCTGCCCCGGTCGCACGTCCTTCAACTCCATCGCCTTGGCGGGGTCGCGGTACATCTGCGCCAGCACGTCCTGCCGCTTGACCCCTTCGCGGTGGCGCAGCGTCAGCACGATCGCACCGATCATCGCCACCAGCAGGATCAGCCCGGCGAGCTGGAACAGGATGAAGTACTTGTCATAGAGCAGCATCCCGAGCGCCGCCGTATTCTGCACGCCATCGGGTGTCACCGCCGCGCGCGCATCCATCGCGCCCTCGGCCATCTGCCAGTTGCCAAAGGCCAGCCCGAGCTGCATCAGCAGGATCACCCCGATCAGCAGCGCCAGCGGCATGTATTTCGCCATCTCCGCCTTCAACTCGGCGAAATCCACGTCGAGCATCATCACCACGAAGAGGAACAACACCGCCACCGCGCCGACGTAGACGATGATGAGCAGCATCGCCACGAATTCGGCCCCCAGAAGCACGAACAGCCCCGCCGCGCTGATGAACGACAGGATCAGCCACAGCACCGAATGCACGGGGTTGCGGCTGATGACGGTCAACAGCCCCCCGGCCAGAAGCGCCGTGGCGAAGAGATAGAAGGACATCGCCGCAATCGTCATTTTTCCGATCCTTTCTCGTCGTCCTCGTCCATCACCTCGCGGGCGAAATCCATCGCCCGGGTCATCGAGGGCACGCCGGCGAACATCGCCATCTGCGCGATGGTCTCGGCGATCTCGTCTTTCGTGGCCCCGGCCTCGAGCGCGTGGCGCACGGTGAGGCGGATTTGCGTATCGCTCTGCGCGCCCAGCATGGTCAGCCCCGCCAGCGTGAGCAGCAGCCGCGTCTTGGCGTCAAGCCCCTCCTTGCTGAAGCCCCGGCCGAAACTCATCTCCATGAATTCCTTGGGCATGGTCGGCCACAGCTTCTCGAACCCCTTGGGCGAAAAGCTCTCGAGCGCGGGATTCATGGCCTTGGCCATCTCCTGCGCCTGCCGCATCATCATCTCGAAGGGGTTGCTGGAATCGCTCATCG
>JADQCC010000181.1:0-5973 GCA_016278295.1 Roseovarius sp.
AACCCCTCTTTCCAGGTTGAAAACCTGGCGTCCTAACCGATAGACGAACGGGCCGCGCTTGGCGTGACGGGTGAGTATGAAAAACCATCGGCCTGCGCAAGAGGCATTTTGCAGAAAACCAGCGACAGGCGTGGAAAAAAACGCCGCTTCATCCCGCAGGAGCAGCATCCTCGAGCCGGAGCTGCACGGTCTGCCGCCCGCCCCAGTGGTTGATTTCGAGCCGTCCGGCAAAGTGGAACCGCGCGCCGCCATGAGCCATCAGGGCAGGGCCCAGGGGGCCGTCAAGCGCGCCAAAGGAAATGGCGTCGAGCCGCCCGCCAAGCCCGTCGTCGAGCCGCAGCTTCAGGTGCGTCTCGCCCACCGCGCGGGCATAGCCGATGGCGCAGTCGGGAAAGACGTATCGCGGCCCCGGCGCGCCCGCACCGAACGGCCCCGCCGCCTCCAGCCGCTCGACGAGTTCGGGTGTCGCGGCCCCGGGCATGAGCATGCCGTCGAGCCGCAGATCGGCCGGGCCGGCGGTACCCGCTCCTTGCCGCGCCAGCAGGTCCGATAGCCGCGCCATCGCCGGCTCCAGCTGGTCGCGCGCCACGGTCAGTCCCGCGGCCATCCGGTGCCCGCCACCCCTGAGCAAGAGGTTTTCGCGTGCCAGCCGCTGCACCGCCGCACCGAGATCAACACCCGACACCGACCGGCCCGAGCCCTTGCCCTCGTCGCCCTCCAGCCCGATCACCACGGCGGGGCGGTTGGTCATCTCCTTGAGGCGGCTGGCGACGATACCCACCACGCCCGGGTGCCAGCCCTCGCCCGCGGCCCAGACCAGCGGTGCGTCGACCCCGCGCGCCTCGGCCTGCGCCAGCGCCGCGGCGCGCACCGCGGCCTCGATCTCGCGGCGCTCCTCGTTGAGCCGCTCGAGCCGCTCTGCCAGGGCGCGCGCCTCGCCGGCATCCTCGGTGGCAAGCAGCCGCGCGCCCAGATCGGCCTGCCCGACGCGCCCGCCCGCGTTGATCCGCGGCCCGAGAACGAAACCCAGGTGATAGGCGGCGGGCGGACGGTCGAGCCGTGCGGTATCGCCAAGCGCCACCAGACCGGGGCGCGCGCGCCGTCCCATTACCTTTAGCCCCTGCCGCACGAAGGCGCGATTGACGCCCGTCAGCGGCGCGACATCGGCCACCGTTGCCAGCGCCACCAGATCGAGCAGCGCCATCAGGTCCGGCCCCGCGCCACCCGCGGCGCGAAGCTGACGCCCCGCCTCCACCAGCACCAGAAACACCACCGCCGCGGCGCACAGATGCGCCAGGTCGCCGCTCTCGTCCTGCCGGTTGGGGTTGACCACCGCCAGCGCGGGCGGCAGCGTCTCTGCGCCCAGGTGATGGTCGAGCACCACCACGTCCGCATCCCCCGCAGCCGCCAGCGCGTCGTGGCTCAGGGTGCCGCAATCCACACAGACGATCAGGTCGTGCCGGGCCGCGAGCGCTGTCATCGCGGGGGCGTTCGGGCCATAGCCCTCGTCGATGCGGTCGGGGACGTAGAGCGTGGGCGCGGGGGCCTGCATCCGCCGCAACCAGTCGATGAGCAGGGCCGCCGACGCCCCACCATCGACATCGTAATCGGCAAAGATGGCGATCCGCTCGCGTCCCTGTGCCGCGGACAGAAGCCGCGCCGCCGCCGTCTCCATGTCGCGCAGGGAGCGCGGATCGGGCAGAAGGTCTCGCAGGGTGGGGGTCAGGTACCCCTCGGCCTCCGCCGCGGGCACGCCCAGCCGCGCCAGCGTCTGACAGAGCGCGCCGGGCAGGCCGGTCGCCTGCGCCATCGCCTCGGCCTGCCGCTCGACCTCGATGCCCGGCCCGGTCCAGCGTCGCCCGGTCAATGAGCGTTCCACGCCGAGATAGGCGCTCACCGCGTTCCCCTTTCATCTTGCCCTAAATTATTCAGGGCGGCGCCCTCAGTCGCGCCTGCTGCGATAGACCATGCGCCGTACCGATCCGGTGCGCGAGCGCATCAGCACGGTCTCGGTCTCGACAAAGCCGGGCCGCCGGTGCACCCCCTTGAGGATCGAGCCGTCTGTGACCCCGGTGGCGGCGAAGATGACCTGGTCGGTCACCATCTCGTCACGGGCATAGACCCGGTCGAAATCGGTGATCCCGGCAGCTTCTGCACGCCCGCGTTCGTCGTCGTTGCGAAACACCAGCCGTCCCCACATCTGCCCGCCCATGCACTTGAGCGCCGCCGCCGCAAGCACCCCCTCGGGCGCGCCGCCGATGCCCATGTACATGTCGATGCCGGTGCGCTCGGATTCCGCGCAGTGGATCACGCCGGCCACGTCACCATCGGTGATGAGGTGCACCGCCGCGCCGGTGCCGCGCAACTCGGCGATCATGTCCTCGTGACGCGGGCGTTCGAGCACGCAGACGGTGATCTCGGAGGGGCGGCAGCCGCGCGCCTTTGCCAATGCCTCGACCCGTTCGCGCGGGGTCATTGCGAGCGACACGACGTCCTCGGGATATCCCGGTCCGATCGCCAGCTTGTCCATGTAGGTGTCGGGGGCGTGCAGCAGCGTGCCGCGCGGGGCCATCGCGATCACGGTCAGCGCGTTGGGCATGGCCTTGGCGGTAAGCGTCGTGCCCTCGAGTGGGTCGAGCGCGATATCCACGCCGGGGCCGTCGCCGCTGCCCACTTCCTCGCCGATATACAGCATCGGCGCCTCGTCGCGTTCGCCCTCGCCGATGACCACCACGCCTTTCATGGCGAGCATGTTGAGCTGTTCGCGCATGGCGTTGACGGCGGCCTGGTCGGCGGCCTTTTCGTCGCCGCGCCCGATCAGATCGGCGCAGGCGAGCGCCGCCTGCTCGGCCACGCGCGCCAGCCCGAGCGAGAGCATACGGTCATTGAAAGCGATTTCGGAGGTCATGGAGCGGTCCTTGTGAATGAGCTTCGGCAACACTAGCCACGGCGGTCTGCGCGCACAAGCCGCGGCTCAGACCGCCTCGATCCGCAGCGCGACAGGATCGGCTGCCAGAACGTCGAGTCGGCGGATACCGGCCAGCGCCGTGTCGAGCGCGTCGCGGTTGGTCTTGTGGGTCACGATCAGCACCGGGGCGGTGGTGTCCTCGTGGTGATACTGGCGCATGCGGTCGATCGAGACACCCGCCTCGCCGAGGCACGTCGCCACCTTGGCCAGCGCGCCCGGCTTGTCGCGCAGCGCCATCCGCAGGTAGTAGGGCGCGGGCGTGGCGGTGCCTGCGCGGGCGCAGGTATCGAGGCGAACGGCGGGCTGGCCGAAGGTGGAGATCCGCGTCCCGCGCGCGATATCCATCACGTCGCCCATCACCGCGCTCGCCGTGGGGCCCATGCCCGCGCCGGGGCCGCGCAGCACGATCTGCTCGACCTGGTCGCCCTCGAGCACCACCATGTTGGTGCCGCCCTCCAGTTGCCCCAGGGGGCTGGCCGCCGGAACGAGGCAGGGCGACATGCGCTGCTCGAGCCCCCGGCCCGTCATCTGCGCCACACCCAGCAGCTTGATCCGGTAGCCCATGTCGGCGGCGCGGCGGATGTCGTCGAGGGTGATGTCCTCGATGCCTTCCAGTGTCACCCCCTCGAAATCCACCTGGCAGCCGAAGGCGATCGCGGCCAGCAGCGCCAGCTTGTGCCCCGCGTCGATCCCGCCCACGTCGAGATTGGGATCGGCCTCCAGATAGCCCAGCTTGTCAGCCTCCTCGAACAGCGCGTTATAGCCCTGGCCGGTGGCCTCCATCCGCGTCAGGATATAGTTGCAGGTGCCGTTCATCACGCCCATCACGCGGGTGATCTCGTTGGCGGCCAACCCCTCGGTCAGCGCCTTGACCACCGGAATTCCGCCCGCCACCGCCGCCTCGAAGCGGATCACGCGCCCCGCTTCCTCGGCAGCCAGCGCCAGCGCCTGGCCGTGATGGGCGAGCATCGCCTTGTTGGCGGTGACCACGTCCTTGCCGGCGGCGATGGCGGCCTCGGTCGCGGCCTTGGCCGGGCCGTCCGAGCCGCCCATCAGCTCGACGAACACATCGACATCGTCGCGCCGCGCCAGCGCCACCGGGTCGTCCTCCCATGCGTAGCCCGAGAGGCTCACGCCGCGATCGCGGTCCCGGGTGCGCGCCGAGACGGCAGAGATGGTGACCGGTCGTCCCGCGCGGCGGGCGAGGAGGTCGGCCTTCTGGCGGACGATGCGCACCACGCCGGTGCCGACGGTGCCAAGCCCGGCAATGCCGAGGCGCAGGGGGGTGCTCATGGATGTCTCCGATACTCAAAGCCGCGTGGGTTGCGGCGCGATGTAACCGGTTCGCCGCGGCCTTGCAACGCACGTCAGCCGTCGATGCCCCCGCGCATCCGGGTTTTGGTGTCGGTGTCTATGACCGGGCCGCGCAGGCGCTCGGCGCGGGCGCGCAGGCGGGTGGCGCGGGTGTCGATCGCTTCGGTGCGGGCGGGGAGGGGGCGATCGTCGCTAGCGGGGGGCACGCGTGCCGTGATCCGCTCGACCGGGACCAGCTCGGGGTAGGGCGTGTTGGCACCCGAAGCGGCGAATTCCGGGGCCAGGGGGTACGGCTCGGCGCAGGCGGCGAGCGCGATCAACGCGGCGAGACAGGCGGGCAGGGGGTGCATCAAAGCCTCGTGGCAAAACGGACACCCTTTCTTGCCATTCAAGGGGGGCGGGGGCAAGCCGGGCCTTGATCTGAACGGATGTTCAGATAAACCATGCCTCATGGCACGCACGCAAGGATCGCATTCCGACATCACCGGCCCGCGGGTGCGCGAGGCGGCGCTGAGCCTGTTCGCGCGGCACGGCTATGCCTCTGTTTCCATGCGGAAAATCGCGGCCGAGGTCGGGGTGCAGGCGGGCGCGCTCTATAACTATACCCCGGACAAGCAGACGCTGCTGTTCGAGCTGATGCGCGCGCATATGGAGGAGTTGCTGGCGGCATGGGATGCCGCTGCCCCGCCGCCCGAGGCGGGGGGGCAAGCCGCCCTGGAGGCGTTCACGCGGTTCCACATCCGGTTCAACACGCGGCGCGCCGACGCGGTCTTTGTCTCGTACATGGAGCTGCGCAATCTCGATCCTGAAAACTTCAGCATTATCGAGGGCTTGCGCCGCGATTACGAGACCCGGCTGGAGGCGATCCTGAGCCGCGGCGTGGCCGAGGGCCGGTTTGCCGTGACGGAGCCGCGGATCGCGGCGATGGCGCTCATCGCCATGCTGACGGGGGTCAACACCTGGTTCCGCGAACGCGGGCGGCTGAGCCTGGGGCAGGTCGAGGCGCTCTATTGGGACATGGTGCGCCGGGCGGTGGCGAATCAGGGTTAACGCACGGAAATCACGGAATTTCACGGCTCGGTATCGCGTCGGTATCCTGTCGGTATCGCGTCGGTGCCGGGACTGGCGCGGGCCGCGGTTAACGGCGCGGGCGGTGTGGACACGCGGCCCCCGGCGCGCCTACACTCGGTGTTAACGAATATCGGCGAGACTGGGCCGAGAGCAGGGACGGGCGGCATGAACAGCAGCGGTGGCAACCACCTCTATTACGGCGACAATCTGAGCGTGCTGCGCGAGAGCATCGCCGACGGCTCGGTGGATCTCGTCTATCTCGACCCGCCGTTCAATTCGAACGCCACCTATTCGCACCTGTTCAAGGACGAGGCGGGGCAGGTCTCGGGCGCGCAGATCGCGGCGTTCGACGATACCTGGCACTGGGATGACATGATCTCGGGTCAGGCGCTGATCGAGTTGCGCGACAGCCCCTATCAGGAGGCGGCGAAGATGCTCGACGCCATGGTGGGGTTTCTGGGCAAGAACCCGATGACCGCGTACCTCGCCATGATGGCGGTGCGGCTGGTGGAATTGCACCGGGTGCTGAAGGACACCGGATCGCTCTATTTGCATTGCGACCCGACGGCGAGCCATTACCTGAAGATATTGCTGGATGCGGTGTTCGGGGCGAAGAATTT
>JADQCC010000181.1:6073-15693 GCA_016278295.1 Roseovarius sp.
AATTCACCGTCCACGGCGTGCCGCAGGATATCGGCGGGGCGCGCGATTTCTTTGACCGCGACGACAAGACCAAGAAGGAATTCGAGAAATGGGCCTGTGGTCTGATCAAGGCCTATCCGCAGGGCGGCGGCAGGAAAGGCGCCGATGGCGGCATTGACGGGTTGTTCCGCTTTGGCCCCGCCAAGGAACACACCGCCATTGTCAGCGTCAAGGGCGGGCGCAACGTGGGGGTCGGCATGGTGCGCGATCTCGATGCGGTGGTGACCGAACAGAACGCGCAGATCGGTATCCTGCTGACGCTCACGCCCGCCACGAAACCGATGATCGACTGGGCCAGGGGGGCGGGCACGTTGCAGATCGACGGGTTCGACCCGGTGCCGCGTTTGCAGATCGTCACCATCGAGGAGGCCATGACGCACGGTCCCCGCGCCGTAAACACGCCGCTGCGCCACGGCAGCCCCTACAAGAAGGCCGCCCGCGAGGAAGACGCGCGCGCGCAAGGCGCGCTCGACCTGTGACGCGCCGGCAGGGCCGGTGCGAAAGCGGGTGCCCTTTGGCGCGGAATGGGGTAGGGAACGCGGCAGGACAACGAGGGCAGGGGCCACGGCATGACCGATCACGATGACGCGGAGCGCAGCCTGGTTCTGGCGGCCTCGCCGGGGCGGCGCGCGATCGGCGTCGGCTCTGTGGGCGCGCTGGGGCTGATGCTGCTGTGGGTCGCGCTGAGCCAGACGCTGGCGCCGCAATGGCAGGTGGCGTTGGCGGCGACGGGGTTGGTCGCGCTGTGGCTCGCGCGGCGGATGTGGCGCGCCACGGCGGCGTGGCTGGTTCTGGGGCCCGATGCGCTGATGAGCAGCGACGGCCGTGTGCTGGCGCGGATGGACGACGTGGTGTCGGTGGCGCGCGGGGCGTTCGCCTTCAAGCCGTCCAACGGCTTTACCCTGACGCTGGGCACGGGCGGATCCTTTGTCTGGGAGCCGGGCCTGTGGTGGCGCATCGGGCGGCGCGTGGGCGTGGGCGGTGTCACCCCCGGCACGCCGGCGCGGCTCATTGCCGAGCTGATGCAGGAGCGGATCGCGCGGCGCGGGGACGGCTGAGCGTCAGCTCGTGCCCGGCACGCAGACCCCGGTAAAGCAGATCTGCGGCGCGAAGCGCGGAATCACGAACATCCGCGTGGTGAGAAGGCTTTCGTCGAAATACCCGGTGCTCACCGGCGAGGTGAATGTGCCGCGGCTCTCGACATAGATGATCTCTTCGCCGTCCTCCATGATCGGAAAGGTGTCATGCGCGCTGCGCACCGCGGTGTCGGTGAGGGCGGTCATCGGCCCCGTGCCGCGCACCTCCGACCAGCGCAGGTCGAACTCGTCGATGCCCTGGCTCGGGTCGTTGCGGTAGCGCACCACCGAGACGCGCAACTGCGAATCCGCGGTGCCGCTCATCATGTCGAACACGCGCTTGACGTTGTCGATATAGGTGTCGTCGACGATCGCGGTTTCGCGCGACAGGATGTCGGCGACGGTATAGGTCGCCTTTTCGCGCAGGCTTTGCTGGCGGACCAGGCCGTAGGCCTCGTAGGAAAAGAACAGCCCGAGGATCAGCAGCGGCGCGATCAGCACCGTTTCCACGGCGACCGTTCCGCGCTCGTCGCGGCGCAGGCGGCGGGCGAGACGGGCGAGCCAGCGCATCAGATCGGCTCCTGCACGAAGGCCGACACGGTGGTGAGCGCCACGTCGCCGTTGGAATCCTTGATCAGCGCGTCGCCCAGCATCGCGTCGGGGAAGAGCGGCGTGTATTTCAGGCAGACACGCAGCAGCATGAGCTGGTTCTGGCCGCCGGGGATGAAGTTGCGCACCGGCTTGGACGGCTCCGAGGCTTCGGTACAGTCGGGGGTGGCGTCGAGCGTGGCGAAATTGCGCAGGTCCGTCGGGATCATTTCCAGCCGCAGGTTGGCGTTGCAATCGGCGATCACCGAGGCGTTGTCGCAGACGATCTGCTTGATCTCGTCATGCCCGGGTGCGGTGCCGGTGCCGAGGCGCACGTCGCGCACCGCGATATCGAGCCCGCGCTCCAGCATCGCCGCGCGCAGCGACAGCATCCCCAGTTCCATCGCGAACACGATGAAGCCGATCAGGAACGGCGCGAGGATCACGAATTCCACCGAAGCCGAGCCGCGCCGGTCGCGGGCGAAACGGCGCAGGCGGCGGGTGAGGCGTGCGATCATTGGGTCAACCTCAGGTTCTGCACGTTGGCGGCGATGGAGTTGAACGCCGCGCTGATATCGGTGGTGTTGGCGCGGTAATAGTGGCTGCTGGACGAGGCGCAATCGGACAGCACGTCTTCGGCGCGCCCGCCTTGGGGCACCTCGAAGCCGATGGAATAGACCACCACGCCGTTCGTCTTGGTGGCCCCGCAGACATTGCGCATCCGCGCGTCCTTGGCGTAGCCGTCCACGTATTCGGAGCCGACATAGTCGTTCCACGGGCTCCAGTCGCCGGTGATGTTTCCGTACCAGCTCGGCGACATCCGGCCCCAGGCCATTTCCCAGCTCAGTTGTTCGGTCGAGATATAGCCGGCGAGCGTGTTTTCGAGATTGCCGAAGTCCTGGTCGGTGATCCAGCGGTTGTCGTCGATGCTGTAATACCAGCCGCCATATGGGTAGCGGAGGTAATAGACCGATTCCTCGGGTCCGTTGGCCTCGTAGACGCATTTCCAGTTGGTGCGGCCGCACTTGCTCTCGTCATAGCGGATGCTGTGCTTGTAGATGTGGTAGGCGTATTTGAACTCGCGGTCCTGGTATTTCACCTCGAACAGGTCGGAGAACTTGCCGCGGTATTTCGGGCTGCTCTTGTCGAAGAAATACGAGGTGGTGTTTGCCCCGTCGCTCATCATCACCACGACCTTGAGCGTTTCCGGTTCGGTGTAATCGGCGGGCACACCCGACAGCGACGCGTCCATTTCGCCCGTGTTGATCAGTTGCGCCGAGACCTGCCGGAAGCTCGGGTCGAGGAGCGCGGCCCCCCAGTTCATGCCCTCATGGCCGCTGGTATTGCCATCCGCCTGTAGCGAGTCGATCTTGGCGTGCAGCGTGGCCTCGTCCATCGAGTAGGGCAGGAACTGCATGTATTCATCGGTATAGCAGGATCGCCAGCTGTCATTGAGATCGTCGAACCCGCCATAGAGCGAGGTATAGATCATCTGGTCCACCGGCACGCCGTTGCTGAGCGCCGAGGCACCGGAGGTGAGCGTGGCGTGCCCGTAATCGGCCTCGCGGAACCGCAGGCATGTGGAGTAATTCTGCGTGACATCCACCGCCAGCGTGTCGAACACGGTCTTCGGCGGGGTCACCGACCAGCTGAACGGAACGACGGAAATGACCGCGTTGCCCGGCGTGGACGTGTCGAGGATGGTCGAGACGAATTGCTTGGCGGCGTCCTTCAGCCGCGCGATCTTGGTGCCGGTCATCGAGCCGGATACGTCGAGAACAAGCGAGATTTCCAGCTTGGGGACGCGCACCTCGGCGGTCGATGCGCCGCCAACGGTGAGCTCGTTGACGCCCACGAGATTCATCAGGTAGGTATCGACGGTACCCGAGGCGCGGGCCGAGACGCGCGAAGAGTTGAGGTAAATCTGGATGTCGCCGTCCTGTTCCGCCTCGAGATAGGCCGCCAGGTCCGCCTTGGAAAAATAGTCCTCGACGGTGGCGCGGGCCTCTGCCGCATCGGTGGATTTCGCCCCGGCGAGCACGGCGCGGTCGAGCGTGGCCTGCATCCGGGCGCGCACCATCTCGTGGCGCATGGTGTCGAGCGCAAGGCCACCCACCATGAGCATCATCAGGAAGACGAAGAAAGCGAACGCAGTCACCGAGCCGCCCTCATCGCGAAGGAACCGATTCGCCGCGACCGCCCTCGGCAGTCTCGCGTTACACTCACCCATGTTGATCACCTTTCGGTATCCTGCATCGACCCTCCGCGGGCAGGCGGAGCATCAACGTGTGTTGATCGCGCCGGATTGTGGTTGAAATAAGGCGCAAGAGCGGCGAGGGGGTGAAGTTAACTGTCTGTAATGACATTGGAAAAGAAAGCGTCAGATTGTCTGTCAGCTAGCGACAATGGTGTGTGATCCGCCCATCTCGCCGCGTACCCCGCCCCCCTCCGCCGCGCCTTGATTCGTGCTGGACATCGCGAACGCATCCCGTAACCATCCCGCCACATGCGGCGGCTGGCTGCAGATCAACAGGGAGGGCGTAACGATGGCAGCCAAGAGGGAACCGACATTCCGCGAAAGCGTGGACCTGATGTTCAACCGGGCGGTGGCACTCACCGATCTCGCGCCGGGGCTGGAAGAGAAGGTCCGGGTCTGCAACGCCACCTACACGGTGCGCTTCGGGGTCCGGCTGCGCGGGCAGATCCACACCTTTACCGGCTATCGCAGCGTGCATTCCGAGCATATGGAGCCGGTCAAGGGCGGCATCCGTTTCGCGATGGGCGTCAACCAGGACGAGGTCGAGGCGCTGGCGGCGCTGATGACCTATAAATGCGCGCTGGTCGAGGTGCCGTTCGGCGGCTCCAAGGGGGGGCTGCGCATCGACCCGCGCGAGTGGGAGGAACACGAACTCGAACAGATCACCCGCCGCTTTGCCTACGAGCTGATCAAGCGCGACCTGATCCACCCGGCGCAGAACGTGCCCGCCCCCGACATGGGCACCGGCGAGCGCGAGATGGCGTGGATCGCCGACCAGTACAAGCGCATGGCCACCACCGACATCAACTACCGCGCCTGCGTCACCGGCAAGCCGGTCAATGGGGGCGGCATCCAGGGCCGGACCGAGGCGACGGGACGCGGCGTGCAATACGCGATGCGCGAGTTCTTTCGCCACCCCGAGGACGTGGCGATCGCGGGGCTGTCGGGCACGCTCGACGGCAAGCGCGTGGTGGTGCAGGGCCTCGGCAACGTGGGCTATCACGCGGCCAAGTTCCTCAGCGAGGAGGACGGCTGCAAGGTCACCGCGATCATCGAACGCGACGGCGCGCTGATTTCCGAGGAGGGGCTCGATGTCGAGGCGGTGCGTGGCTGGATCGCGCGGCACGGCGGCGTCGATGGCTACCCCGACGGGCGCTATGTCCGCGACGGCGCAAAGGTGCTCGAACACGAATGCGACATCCTCGTGCCGGCGGCGATGGAAGGGGTCATCAACCTCGATAACGCCGAGCGGATCAAGGCGCCGCTCATCGTCGAGGCGGCGAACGGCCCGGTGACCGCCGGTGCCGACGACATCCTGCGCCAGAAGGGGACGGTCATCGTTCCCGACATGTATGCCAACGCGGGCGGTGTGACCGTATCCTATTTCGAATGGGTCAAGAACCTCAGCCATATCCGCTTTGGCCGCATCGGGCGGCGGCAGGAGGAGGCGCGCCACGAACTGATCGTCAAGGAGCTGGAGCGGCTCAACCGCGGGATCGGCGACGCGTGGCAAATGTCGCCCGATTTCAAGCAGAAATACCTGCGCGGCGCGGGCGAGCTGGAGCTGGTGCGCTCGGGCCTCGATGACACGATGCGCGCCGCCTACCAGTCGATGCGCGAGGTCTGGCGGGGCCGCGAGGACGTGACCGACCTGCGCACCGCCGCCTATCTCGTGTCGATCGCGCGGGTGGCCGAGAGCTATCGCGCGATGGGGCTGTGAGGCGCGCGTCGCGCATGGACCGGAAAATGGCGCGAAGCGGGGGGACCGGTTCGCGCCCGCCCTGCTAGCCCTGTTGGCATGGGGCCGCGCCTGGTGGTTCATCGGAGAGGCGACATGCGATTTTCGGCGCTGCGGATACTGAAGGAGGGGCTTACCGGCAACAAGGGCTGGCAGGCCCATTGGCGCGACGCCGAGCCCAAGCCGGCCTATGACGTGATCATCATCGGCGGCGGCGGCCACGGGCTCGCGACCGCGCATTACCTGGCCAAGCGGCACGGCATCACCAATGTCGCGGTGCTGGAGAAGGGATACCTGGGCGGCGGCAATATCGGGCGCAACACCACCATCGTGCGCGCCAATTACGGCCTGCCGGGCAATTCGGAATTCTACAGCCATTCGCTGAAGCTGTGGGAGGGGCTGGAACAGGACCTCAACTACAACGTGATGATGAGCCAGCGCGGCGTGCTCAACCTGTGCCATTCCGATGGCCAGCGCGACGCGTTCGCGCGGCGCGGCAACGCCATGAGGGGCCAGGGCGACGACGCCGAACTGCTCGACCGCGAGGGCGTGCGCAAGCTGGTGCCGTTCCTCGATTTCGACAACGCGCGGTTTCCCGTTTATGGCGGGCTCTACCACGCGCGCGGCGGCACCGCGCGCCACGACGCGGTGGCCTGGGGCTTCGCCCGCTCGGCCAGCGACCGCGGCGTGGACCTGATCCAGAACTGCGCGGTGACGGGGATCGACATCGCGGGCGGGCGCGTGCGCGGCGTGCAGACCACGCGCGGGGCGATCAAGGCCGGGAAGGTGGCGATCGTGGTGGCGGGGCGCTCATCCCAGGTGGCGGCGATGGCCGGCCTGCGCCTGCCGATCGAGAGCCATGTGTTGCAGGCCTTTGTCACCGAGGGGCTGAAGCCGTGCCTCGATCACGTGGTGACGTTCGGCATGGGGCATTTCTATATCAGCCAGTCCGACAAGGGCGGGCTGGTGTTTGGCGGCGATCTCGATTTCTATCCGTCCTATGCGGCACGCGGCAACCTGCCGATGGCCGAGCATGTGATGGAGGCGGGGATGGCGATGGTGCCGATGATCGGCCAGGCGCGGCTGCTGCGAAGCTGGGGCGGGATCGTGGACATGAGCCCCGATGGCTCGCCGATCATCGACCGTGCGCCGGTGGACGGGCTCTATCTCAATTGCGGCTGGTGCTATGGCGGGTTCAAGGCGGTGCCGGGATCGGGCGACGCGATGGCCCACCTGATCGCCACGGACAATCCGCACCCGGCGGCCGCGCGGCTGCGGCTCGACCGGTTTGCCACGGGTGCTGGGCTGATGGACGAGGAAGCCACCGGCAGCCAGCACAACCTGCACTGAGGCGCGAGGGACGGGACACGGGCATGAGTATTTTCGGAACGATGAAGGAGCGAGGCGCGTGAGGATACCCTGTCCGCTTTGCGGGATGCGCGATCTGCGCGAGTTCTCGGTGCGCGGCGCGGCGCTGTCCGAGCCGGCGGGCGCGGCGTGGAGCGCGGCGTGGGACGACTACCTCCACAACCGCGACAACCCGGCGGGCGAGAGCCGCGAGTTCTGGTATCACGGGCAGGGCTGCGGCGCGTGGCTGGTGGTCACGCGCGATACCGTGACCCACGAGATCGCCGGTGTGGTGCTGGCGGGCACGGAGGCCGGGGCATGAGGATCGACGGCAAGGGGCGCATCGACCGGACGCGGCGGGTGTCGTTCTCGTTCGACGGGCACCGGCACACGGGCTTTGCCGGGGACACGCTGGCCTCGGCGCTGCTGGCCGACGGCATCAGGATGATGGGCCGGTCGTTCAAGTATCACCGCCCGCGCGGCGTGATGACCGCTGGCAGCGAGGAACCCAACGCGCTGGTCACGCTGGGGCTGGGCGCGGCGCAGGTGCCCAATTGCCGCGCCACCACGACCGAATTGCACGAGGGGCTGGTGGCGCGCAGCCAGAACCGCTGGCCCTCGCTCGGGTTCGATGTGCTGGCGGTCAACGACCTGATGGCGCCGTTCTTCGGCGCGGGGTTCTATTACAAGACCTTCATGTGGCCACGCGCGTTCTGGGAAAAGGTCTATGAGCCCGCGATCCGCCGCGCCGCCGGTCTCGGCGCGCTGTCGGGGGAGCCGGCCGAGGACCGATACGAGCGCGCCTGGGCGCATTGCGACATCCTGGTGATCGGCGGCGGGCCCGCCGGGCTGATGGCGGCGCTCGCGGCGGCGGAGGCGGGTGCCGACGTCATCCTGGCGGAGGAAGATGTGCGCCTCGGTGGTCGCCTGCTGGCCGAGACCGAGGAGGTCGACGGGCAGGATGGCGGCGACTGGGCGGCGGAGGTGGCGGCGCGCCTTGGCGCCATGCCCAACGTGCGGATCATGACGCGGACGGCGGTGACCGGGGCCTATGACGGCGGCACCTTCGGGGCGCTGGAGCGGACCGCGCCCGATATCGAGGGCCGCCCGCACGCGCCCGCCGGTTGCTTTTGGCGGATCGCGGCGCGGCGCGCGGTGCTGGCGGCAGGCGCGCTGGAGCGGCCCGTGGCATTCCCCGACAACGACCGGCCCGGCGTGATGATGGCGGGCGCGGTGCGCGCCTATCTCAATCGCTGGGGCGTGGCGGCGGGGCGCAGCGTGGTGGTTTTCGGCAACAACGACAGCGCCCATCGCACCGTGGCCGATTTGCAGGAGGCGGGGGTGCATGTCGCGGCGCTCGTGGATGCGCGGGCGCACGCCACCTGCGGCCATGACGTGGCCTTTTATCCCGGCGCGCAGGTCACCGGCACCGCCGGGCGGCGCGGGGTCGAGGCGGTGTGCATCGCCACCGCGCGGGGCGAGGAACGCATCGCCGCCGATACCGTCGCCGTGTCGGGCGGGTGGAACCCGACGGTGCACCTGGCCTGTCACACGGGCGCGCGGCCTGTCTGGGACGACCGGCTTGCCGCCTTCGTGGCCCCCGAGGGGGCGGTGCCGGGGATGCGCGTGGCGGGGGCTGCCACCGGGCATTTCTCGACCCGGGCCTGCCTGAAGAGCGGGCTGGCCGAAGGGCGGCGCGCGGCGAAAGACCTCGGCCTCAAGGCGCCCGCGACCGACCTGCCCCCCGCCTCTGACGGCAGCTTTGACATCCTGCCGCTGTGGCAGGTGGAGGGGCGCGGGCGGGCCTGGCTCGATTTCCAGAACGATGTGACGGTCAAGGATGTCGAACTGGCCGCGAGGGAAAATTTCCGCTCGGTCGAGCACATGAAGCGTTACACCACGCAAGGGATGGCCCCCGACCAGGGCAAGAATTCCAACGTCGGCGCGCTCGCCGTGCTGGCCGAGGCGACCGGGCGGTCGATCCCCGCGACCGGCACCACCACCTTTCGCCCGCCCTACGTGCCGGTGCCCATCGCGGCGATGGGCGCGGGCGGCAAGGGCAAGACATTCGCGCCCGAGCGATTCACCACCAGCCACGCGGGCACGATCAGGCGCGGCGCGCCGGTGATCGAGGCGGGGCTGTGGTACCGGCCCAGTTATTTCCCCCGCAAGGGCGAGGCGCATTGGCGGCAATCCTGCGACCGCGAGGTCACGATGGTGCGCGAGGCGGTGGGGGTGTGCGATGTCTCGACCCTGGGCAAGATCGACGTGCAGGGCAGGGATGCCGCGCAATTCCTCGATTTCCTCTATACCAACGCGATGTCTAGGCTGGTGCCGGGCCGGGTGCGCTATGGCCTGATGCTGCGCGAGGACGGGCATGTCATGGATGACGGCACCTGCGCGCGGCTGGCCGAGGATCATTTCCTCGTCACCACCACCACCGCCGCCGCGGGCGCGGTGATGCGCCACGCGGATTTCGCAGGCCAGGTGCTGCGGCCCGGCTGGGGCGCGCGCGCCGTGTCGGTGACCGAGCAATGGGCGCAATTCGCCGTGGCGGGGCCGCGCGCGCGACGTG
>JADQCC010000011.1 GCA_016278295.1 Roseovarius sp.
CTGGCTGGTGCGGGTACTGGACATGCCGTTCCGCGAGGCGCATCACGTCACCGGCAGCCTCGTGGCGCGGGCCGAGGCGAAGGCGTGCGACCTGCCCGATCTCAGTCTCGAAGAGATGCAGGCGGTGCATGGCGAAATCACCGAGGCGGTCTATGATGTCCTGGGCGTGCACAACTCGGTGGCGTCAAGGACGAGCTATGGCGGCACCGCCCCCGATCAGGTGCGCGCGCAGGTGGCACGGTGGAAGGAGCGTTTGGCATGAGGCGAATCGTGGCATTCCTGATGGCGTTTGCCATCCTCGGGGCCTGCGGGGCCGAAGGGCCGCCGGTGCGCCCGACGCTGAGCACGACGGTCAGCGCGTCCTCGGGCGGGGTGTATGGCGGGGTGCGCACCGGGGTGCGCGTGGGCGGCGTCGACCTGGGTGTCGGGGTCGGGTTGTGAGGTGGCTATGGCTCGCGCTGGCGCTGTGGGGCGCGGCGCACCCGATGTCGTGGTTCCTGGTGTGGTTCGACGCCAATGGCTATGACCTGATGGCGATGGTCGATGCCTGGCACGCCAACGCGGCGACGAGCGGGCTGGTCTGGGACCTGACCATTGCCGCCGTGGCGTTGACCATCTGGGTGCTGGCGGAGGGTCTGGCCGAGCGGCGCTGGCTGGGGCTGCTCGCTATTCCTGCCACGTTCGGCATCGGGGTAAGCTGTGGCCTGCCGCTCTATCTCTTTCTGCGCAGCCTGCGGCAGACGTGAGGATTCTGGATATTTCAGGCAAGATGAAGCGGGGCTAGGCGTGGATCATTTTCTCTATCGTGACGGTGTGCTGCACGCCGAGGACGTGCCGCTGCCGGAGATCGCCGAGACGGTGGGAACGCCGTTCTACTGCTATTCCACGGCCACGCTCGCGCGGCATTTCCGGTTGTTCGACGAGGCGCTCGACGGGGTGGATCATCTCGTGTGCTATGCCGTGAAGGCGGCGAGCAACCAGGCGATCCTCAAGACGCTCGCGGGCCTCGGCGCGGGGATGGATGTGGTCTCGGGCGGCGAATACGCGCGCGCCCGCGCGGCGGGCGTGCCGGGCGAGCGGATCGTGTTTTCCGGTGTCGGCAAGACGCGGGACGAGATGCGCCTGGCGCTGGAAGGCGGTGTCCGGCAGGTCAATGTCGAGAGCGAGCCGGAGCTGCACGCGCTGAGCGAGGTGGCGGCGGGCCTCGGGCTGAGCGTGCCGATCGCGGTGCGCGTGAACCCGGACGTGGACGCCAGGACACACGCCAAGATCGCCACCGGCAAGAGTGAGAACAAGTTCGGCATTCCGATTGCCCGCGCCCGCGAGGTTTATGCCGCGGCCGCGGCCCTGCCGGGAATCGAGGTGGTCGGGATCGATGTGCATATCGGCAGTCAACTCACCGCTCTGGAGCCGTTCCGCCTGGCCTATCGCAAGGTGGCGGAACTGACGGGTGTCTTGCGTGCCGATGGCCACGACATCCGCCGGCTCGACCTGGGCGGCGGGCTTGGCATCCCCTATACCCGCTCTAACGAGGCGCCGCCCCTGCCGGTGGAATACGGGGCGATGATCCGCGAGGAGCTGGGCCATCTCGGCTGCGAGATCGAGATCGAGCCGGGGCGGCTCATCGTCGGCAACGCGGGGATACTGGTGAGCCGGGTCATCTATCTGAAATCCGGCGAGGGGCGCGATTTCCTCATCCTCGACGCGGCGATGAACGATCTCATTCGTCCCGCCATGTATGACGCGCATCACGATATCGTGCCGGTGGTCGAGCCCACGCCGGGCGTAGGGCAGGCGCCTTATGACGTGGTCGGGCCGGTTTGCGAGTCGGGCGATACATTCGCGCGGGGCCGGATGCTGCCGCCGCTGGCCGAGGGCGATCTCGTGGCGTTTCGCAGCGCCGGGGCCTATGGCGCGGTCATGTCCAGCGAATACAATACGCGGCCCCTCGTCCCGGAAGTTCTGGTCAATGAGCGTGACTTTGCCGTGATCCGTGCGCGGCCGACCTTTGACGAAATGATAAATCGCGATACCATCCCCGAATGGCTCTGACGCGGCGGTCGCGCCGGGCTTGAAAGGAGCGGACTGGCGGATGTCTCGACCCGGCGACCCTCTGACAACGGCGATTGCGCGGCTGCGTCTGCCGCTCGGCCTCACCTGGGCCGGGTTGCTGGCCGAACGGGTTGCGCGGGCCTTCTGGCCGCTGCTGAGCCTGTTGGCTGTGGTGGCGGGCGCGGTGTTCCTCGGTCTGTACGAGCATGTGTCTCCTGGCGTGTTTCAGGCGGGGGCCGTGATTTTCGCGCTCGCCGCGCTGGCGCTTGGGCTGCGCGGGCTGTTGCGGCTGCGCTGGCCGCGACGGGCCGAGGCGGTGGCCCGGCTCGACGCGTCGCTCGATGGGCGCCCCCTGGCCGCGCTGGGAGATGCGCAGGCGATCGGCCGCGACGATGCCGCCTCCGCCGCCCTGTGGCGGGCGCATCAGGCGCGCATGGCGACGCGCGCGTCGGGCGCGCGGCACGTGCCACCCGATCTGCGGCTGGCGCGATTCGATCCCTATGGCCTGCGTCATATCGCGTTGCTGGTGCTGGTGATCGGCGTTGTCTTCGGCTCGGTCTGGCGCGCGGGCACGGTGGCGCAACTGGGCGCCGGCGGCGGCGGCGCGGCGCTGGCGCAAGGGCCGACGTGGGAAGGCTGGATCGAGCCGCCGCGCTATACCGGGATGCCGAGCCTCTATCTTGCCGATCAGCAGGGCGTGATCCGCGCGCCGGTGGGCAGCGAGGTGACGCTGCGCTTCTACGGCGCGGAGGGCGCGCTCAGCCTGTACGAGACCGCCTCTGGCGGGGACAAGAAGGATACGGGGGAGCCGAAGAAGACGGCACCCGAGCAGAGCTTTGACATCGCCCGCGATGGCGTGCTGCGCATCGACGGGGCCGGCGGGCGCGGCTGGCAGGTGGAGGCCGTCGCCGACGCAGCCCCGCAGGTGGCGGTGCTCGGGGGGAAGGTCAGAACCTCATTCGAAGGGCAGATGAGCCTGCCTTTCGAGGCGCGCGACGATTACGGTGTGACCGGCGGCCAAGCGGTGATCACGCTTGACATGGAGCGCGTCGCGCGTCGTCACGGCCTTGTCGCCGAGCCCGAGCCGCGCGGGCCCATCCGGCTCGACCTGCCGCTGCCGATGATGGGCGACCGCACCGAGTTTTCCGAGGCGCTCGTCGCCAACCTGTCGCAGCATCCGTGGGCGCATCTTCCGGTGACGATACGCGTGAAGGTGACGGATTCGATCGGGCAAGAGGGACAGTCGGGGCCGGTGGAGATGACGCTCCCGGCGCGGCGCTTCTTCGATCCGCTCGCGGCCGCGGTGATCGAGCAGCGGCGCGATCTGCTGTGGAGCCGGGACAACGCCACGCGGGTGGCGCAAGTGCTGCGCGCGATCTCTTACAAGCCGTCGGACGGGCTGTTCCGATCGAGCGGAACCTACCTGCAACTGCGCGTCATCCTGCGGCGGCTCGAGGCGATGGTGGCGGCGGGCGGCCCGGACGCGGCCGGGCGCGACCAGATCGCGCAGGCGCTATGGGATCTCGGGGTGCTGATCGAGGATGGCGACATCGGCGACGCGCTCGAGCGGATGCGCGCGGCGCAGGAGCGGCTGAGCGAGGCGATGAAGAACGGCGCGAGCGAGGACGAGATCGCCCGTCTCATGCAGGAATTGCGCGACGCCACGCAGGATTATCTGCGCCAGAAGATGCAGCAGGCGCAGCGCGAGGGCGATAACGGTGGCGATCAGCGGAGCGCCGAGAACTCCATGCGCATGTCCCAGCAGGATTTGCAGGACATGATGGACCGCATTCAGGAGCTGATGGAGCAGGGCCGCTTTGCCGAGGCGCAGCAGGCGCTGGAGGAATTCCAGCGCATGATGGAGAACATGCAGGTCACGCAGGGGCAGCGCGGCTCGGAGGGCCAGCAGGCGATGGAGGGGCTTGCCGACACGCTGCGCGACCAGCAGGGATTGTCCGATCAGGCGTTTCGCGATCTCCAGGAACAGTTCAACCCGAATGCGCAATCCGGCCAGTCGCAGCAGAACGAGGGCCGCTCGGGCGGCGAGGGCCGCGGGCAGAGCCATGACGGCCAGCAAGGCCAGGGCGGCGGCGAGGGCGGCACACGCCCCGGCGGCGAGGGGGCGGAGGCGCGCGAGCGCGCAGAGGGCGGCGAGGGCGGATCGCTCGCCGACCGGCAAGAGGCGCTGCGCCGTCAACTCGAACAACAGCGCGGCGCGCTGCCGCAACTTGGCGGCGAAGCCGGAGACGCGGCGCGCGAGTCGCTGGAGCGCGCCGAGCGGTCGATGCAGGGGGCCGAGGACTCGCTGCGCAACGACGATCTCGCCGGTGCGCTTGAGGATCAGGCCGATGCGATGGAGGCCCTGCGCGAGGGGATGCGCAGCATGGGTGAGGCGATGGCACGCAACACGAACCCCGGCGGCCCACGTGACGGGCGCGGCGACCCCGGTCGCGCGCAGGCCGACCCGCTCGGGCGCGAGGCCGGTCAGGGCCGTCAGGCGGGCACCCAGGACAGCCTGTTGCAGGGCGAGGACGTCTACCGCCGCGCGCGCGACCTGCTCGATGAAATCCGCCGCCGTTCGGGCGAAGGTGAGCGCCCGGATATCGAGCTCGATTACCTGCGCCGTCTTCTCGATCGGTTCTGAGCGGCGTCAGAGACGCGCCAGAAGGTCGGAGACCGTCGCCGACAGCATCGCGCGCACCCCGTCTACCACCTGCACGTATTGCGCAAGCGGGGCCTCGGCGGCGGGCCAGAGTCCGGTGATCCGCGGGGCCATCAGGTAGACCACCAGAGCCGCGACGCAGCCCACCACCGCCAGCCGGAACCCGGTGCGAAATCCGCCGCTGCCGCGGGCGGGCGGCGCGTCCTCCGACGTGGCCGGCGAGAGCGAGCCCGCGGAGTCCCTCGGGGCGCTCAGCGAGGAATTGATCTCGTCGATATCGGGAAAGAGGTTGCGGCGCGAACCCGCGCCGAGGTCGTCATCCTCGTCATCGTCAAACACGTCGCCGCTGTCGTCATCGTCTGTGCCGGGATCGCCGCGCGGCGGCGTTTGGGTATCTGCGGGCCGCTCTCCGCGCAGCCGCTGCATCCGGTCGCGCGCCTGGCGTGCGCGTTTCGCCTGATCGGGTTCGGGCTCGCCAAGGCCGAGATCGGGTTGCGTCTCGATTCGGCCATCGGCCTCGGCGGCGCGGGCGGCGCGCTCGCGGTCCGCCTCTTCGCGCAGGATATCGGCCACCGACGGGTCGATCCGCCGTCCCGGTGCCGGGCCCTGCTCCGGCTCGGGGCGTGCCTCCGGCCCGGCCGTTGGCTCGGGTCCGGTGTCGGGCTCCTTGGTATCTTCGGGTTCGTGATCGGGGTGGTTCTGGAACCAGGTTATGCCGCAATTGGAGCATTGCACATCGCGTCCCGAGACCGGGATTACCGCGTCCGGCACCTCATACTGCGCCCCGCAGTTCGGACATGTCAGCCTCATGGTTCCACCCGCTGCCTGCTGCTTGCCGCCGTTATCCGGCTCTTGCGACCGTGGCGCGAGCATAGGCACTAATCCACGAAGCGAAAAGAGCAAAGCGAATCATGCGGGCAGTGATTGCACATGTGTGACCTCTGGGGCATGAAGGGGGCTGCGGAAGAAAAGGGCGCAAACGGTGATCGAGCTCGAGGGCGTGGGGTATTCCTATGGCGGGGGGGAGTTGCTGAGCGACGTGTCGCTCTCGCTCGCGCCCGGATCGTTCCACTTTCTCACCGGGCCCTCGGGCTCGGGCAAGACGACACTGCTGAAGCTGTGTTACGGCGCGCTCGTTCCCACGGCGGGGCAGGTGCGGCTGTTCGGGCAGGACCGGCGCGGGATGGACCGTGACGATATCGCGATGGCGCGGCGGCGCATCGGCGTGGTCCATCAGGATTGCCAGTTTCTCGACCATCTCGACGTGGCGGAAAATATCGCCCTGCCGCTGTCGGTGTCGGCGCGCGACCTGCTGGCCGAGGAAGCCAACCTGCGCGAATTGATCGGCTGGGTGGGTTTGCGCGCGCGGGCGCACGCGCGCCCGCCCGAGCTTTCGGGTGGCGAGCGGCAGCGCGCGGCGCTGGCGCGCGCGGTCATCATGTCGCCCGACGCGGTGCTGGCCGATGAGCCCACGGGCAATATCGACTGGGAGATGTCGGAGCGCCTGATGCGCCTGCTGATCGAGCTCAACCGCATGGGCAAGACGATCCTCATCGCCACCCATGACCTCGCGCTGATCCGCGCCGCCAAGACCCATGTTCAGGCCCGGGTGCTGCGCATCGCCGGGCGGCGGCTGCAGCTTGCGGGGGCGGATCTTTGACGGTTCTGTCCGGTCTCCTCTCGCAGCTATTGCCCGGTGACACGCAGGCCGACCGGGTCGTGCCGCCGAGCGGGTTCACCGCCACGCTGACGCTGTTCACCGCCGCAGCGATGGCCTTTCTCGCGGTTTTTGCGCTGGCGCTGTCGCTGGCCACCGGGCGGCTGGCGGACAGCTGGAGCAACGAGCTTGCCCGCACGGCGACGGTGCGCATCTCCGCGCCCGAGGGGCAGATGGCGGCGCAGACCGAGGCGGCGCTGCGGGTGCTCGAGACCACCACCGGGGTCGCGCGCGCCCGCGCGCTCGACGATGCCGAGCAGGCGGCGCTGCTTGAGCCGTGGTTCGGCCCCGACCTGCCGCTCGATCAATTGCCCATCCCGCGGCTGATCGAAGTGACAGAGACCGAGGAGGGCTTCGACACGCAGGGGCTGCGCCTGCGGCTGGCAGCCGAGGTGCCGGGTGCCGTGCTCGACGATCATACCCGCTGGCGCAAGCCGCTGGTGCAGGCCGCGTCGCGACTGCGGCTTTTGGGCTGGCTGTCGCTGGCGCTCATCGGGGCGGCGATGGCGGCGATGATCACGCTTGCGGCGCAGGCGGCGCTGGCGGCCAACGCGCAGGTCATCACCGTGCTGCGCCTCGTTGGTGCGCAGGACGATTTCATCGCGCGGGCCTTTGTGCGCCGCTTTGCCGTGCGGGGGCTCGGGGGGGCGGCGATCGGAACGGTTCTGGGGTGCCTCGCCATCCTCGCGCTGCCATCGGCGCGGATCGAGGGCGGGTTTCTCACCGGGCTCGGCTTTCAGGGCTGGCATTGGCTGTTGCCGCTGCTGATCCCGCCGCTAGCCGGGTTGGTCGCTTTTGCCGCCACCCGCGCCGCCGCGCGCCGCAGACTGGAGAAGATGCCGTGACACACGCCCTGCAATGGCTTCGGTCTCTCGTTTTCGTGGTCCAGATGTATCTGGCGATGGCGGTGCTGGGGATCGTGTTCCTGCCCTGGGCGCTGGTCAGCCCGCGCGGCGCGCGCATGGCGTGCAAGACGTTTTGCCGCTGGGTTCGCTTTACCGCCGCCTGGATGGTCGGCCTGCGCACCGAGGTGCGCGGCACGCCGCCAGGGGGCGAAGTGCTGATCGCCTCCAAGCACCAGAGCTTTCTCGACATTATCCTCATCTTCGGCAGCATCCCGGCGGGCAAGTTCATCATGAAGCGGGAATTGATGTGGGCACCGGTGATCGGGCAATACGCGCTGCGCATCGGCTGCGTGCCGGTGGATCGCGGCAAGCGCAGCCAGGCCATCGGCAAGATGGTCGAGGACGTGGCGCGCGGACGGCAGGAGCCGGGGCAGCTCATCATCTACGCGCAGGGCACCCGCGTCGCGCCGGGCGTCAGAAAGCCGTACAAGATCGGCGCCGGCGTGCTCTACGAGGAGCTTGGCCAGACCTGCGTGCCGGCGGCGACCAATGTCGGCGTCTTCTGGCCGCGCAAGGGCATTCTGCGAAAGCCGGGCCTCGCGGTGGTGGAGTTCCTGCCCGAGATTGCGCCGGGGCTGCCCAGGGGGGCGTTCATGCGGCGCCTGGAGTCGGAGGTCGAGGCGGCGTCCGACAGGCTGATGCGCGAGGCCGGGTGCGACACGGGCAGACGCTGAGGGCCGCCGTTCTGGTCCGTTTCCGCCGCTGTCGCGGCATCGCCCCCGTATTGCCCGGATTCTAACCTTTTCCGTCAAAACCTCGCCGCAAACCCCGCGCATCGTCGCGGATGAGGCAACAATGCCGCCACGCGGCGCAGGCAAGAGGATGGAACAGATGAAGGCACGTTGGTTGAAATCCGTGGTCGAGCATAGCAAGGAGGCCGCGCCCGCGCTGCCCTATCACCGGCAGGTGCGACGCGACGGGCGCCATGCCCGCATGTTCGCGCTGCCGCGCCCGCGCGCGACCGCCTGAACCGCGCGCCGCCACCGGCGCGGGACGACCGAAGCGCAGGCAGGGGCCGCCACGGGGCGGCCCCTGTGTTTTCGAGAGGTTCGCCTGGCCACGGGTGCATCGCGAAACAATGGCCCCGAACGAAGGCGGCTATGCCGAAAACGCGATCAATGCCACGAAAAATCTGGCGCGAGAGCGCAGAATAGCCCGATTCCCGCGCCAAACAGATCACCGACTGTCTGACTGTCGTCACCGGCAAGGTCCGGTGCGCCACCACGGCCCTGATCATGAGGTGACACGACATGAGCATGCACCGTTTCGGCGTCGATCTTCCTTCCGCGCCTCCGGCGGCCCGGACGCAGGAGACGACACGCCTGTATTCCTGCCTTTGGCGCGATGCCGAGGGGCGGCTCATGACGCAGGAGCGCCACCTCCCGGCGCTGCCGGTGCTCGACGCGGCCCATGCCGCCTTTGCACACGGGGCGCTCGTCTCGACGTCGCGCGGCCCGGTGGCGGTCGAGGATCTGCTGCCCGGCGACATGGTCGTCACCGCCGCGGGTGGCGCGGTTCCGGTGGTCTGGATCGGCTCGGTCACGATCGGGCCTGACCGGTCTGTCGAGTCTGTCGAGGGCACACCACTCACGCGGGTGATGGCCGACGCCTTTGGCCTCGGGCGCCCGCTGGCCGATCTCGTGATGGGGCCGGGTGCCCGGCTCCTGAGCCGCCCGCGCCGGTTACGCGCGCGGATCGGGGCGGACGGGGTCCTGTCGCCGGTGCACGCGATGGCCGACGGGGTGCACGCGATCCGCATGGTGTCGCGCCAGCCGGTGACCTTCTACCACCTTGCCCTGCGCCGACACGCGGTGATCGTGGTGAACGGGCTGGAAACCGAGAGCTTTCACCCCGGTGCCGGGTTCGAGCGTGGCTACGACGACGCCACCCTGCGGCAGATCATGGCGGTCTTTCCCCATATCCCCGAGCCGCGCGATTTCGGCCCTCTGGCGCAGATGCGCCTGCCGCTCGACGCGCCCGAAGCGCTCGATCTGGTCTGAGGCCGCCGCGCCGTTCAGGCGGGCCGTTCGAGCCGAGCCTCCAGAATCTCGAAGGGCACGCCGGGCTCGTCCTTGGCCCCGCGGATCACCAGCGAGGTCTTGACGCTGCCCACGTTCTCCGCCGCGGTCAGCTCCTCGGTCAGGAACCGCTGAAAGGTCGACAGGTCGGGGGCGACGCATTTGAGGATGAAATCCACCTCGCCGTTGAGCATATGGCACTCGCGCACCAGCGGCCAGGCCCGGCACCGCGCCTCGAAAGCCGACAGGTCCGCCTCGGCCTGGCTTTGCAGGCCGACCATGGCAAAGACCTGCACCTCGAAGCCCAATTCGCGCGCGTCGATATCGGCGTGATAGCCGCGGATATACCCCTGCTCTTCCAGTGCGCGGACCCGCCGCAGGCAGGGCGGGGCGGAAATGCCGACACGCTTGGCCAGCTCGACATTGGTCATCCGGCCATCGGCCTGCAATTCTGCCAGTATCCTTCGGTCGATCGGATCGAGACGCGTGCCCGCCATCGCACTCTCCTGCTTATTTTCGCGGATGTTATAGCAGCCATGCGGGCGCGCGCAATAATATTTCGTCTGCGCGCAAGATAATTTCGAATGCGGGGCCCTGATGGCGACGCATTGCCGCCTTGCAAGGGGTTACATGCCCCGTCCCGCGCCGCTATATCTCCGCGCGATATCCGGTTTTCAGCGAAAGAGCAGCCATGCCCAAGACACGCCACACCAAGTGCCTCATCATCGGGTCCGGCCCCGCGGGCTATACCGCTGGTGTCTATGCCGCCCGCGCCATGCTGGAGCCGATGCTGGTGCAGGGGATCGAGCCGGGCGGGCAGCTCACCACCACCACCGAGGTGGAGAACTGGCCCGGCGATACCGAGGTGCAGGGCCCCGACCTGATGGTGCGCATGGAGGCCCACGCCAAGGCCATGGGCTGCGAGATCGTGGGCGACATCATCACCGATCTCGACACTGAAAGCCGCCCCTTCACCGCCAAGGGCGACAGCGGCGCGACCTACACTGCCGATGCGGTGATTCTCGCCACCGGCGCGCGCGCGAAATGGCTGGGACTGGAGAGCGAGGACGCGTTCAAGGGCTTCGGTGTGTCGGCCTGTGCAACCTGCGACGGCTTCTTCTACCGTGGGCAGGAGATCGTGGTGGTGGGCGGTGGCAATACTGCCGTCGAGGAAGCGTTGTTCCTGACAAATTTTGCCTCCAAGGTCACGCTCATCCACCGCCGCGACGAATTGCGCGCCGAGAAGATCCTGCAGGACCGGCTGTTCAAGCACCCCAAGATCGAGCCGCTGTGGTTCCACACGCTCGAGGAAGTGACTGGCACCGACAATCCCAAGGGTGTCGAGGGCGTTCGGGTGCGGCATGTCGAGACCGGCGAGATCACGGAAATCCCCTGCAAGGGCGTGTTCATCGCCATTGGCCACGCCCCCGCGAGCGAGCTTGTGAAGGGCAAGGCCGAGATGCATCACGGCGATTACGTGCGCGTCGAACCGGGCAGCACCCGCACCTCGGTGCCGGGGCTTTTCGCCGCCGGTGACCTGACCGATCATATCTACCGTCAGGCGGTTACCAGCGCCGGTATGGGCTGCATGGCCGCGCTCGATGCCGAGAAATTCCTCGCCGAACAGGACGGCTGAGCGCGGGATCGGGGGCGCTGCCCCCGCCGCCCGTGCCGGGCGACTCCCCCGGGGGGTATTTTGGCCAAAGAGAAATCGGGATCGCGTTCAGGCTTTGTTGACGGATCGTGCCCTATGGTCGCGCAAGGATCGGGGCAACGGGGACCGAGGCATGAACGCACCACCCGCACGGATCGAGGGGCCGCGACAGCGTGGCGCGGCGGCGCATCTGTCGCCCGCGCAGAAGGCCGCGATCATCGTGCGCTTTCTGATGAACGAGGGGGCGGATGTATCGCTTTCGGATTTGCCGGACGAATTGCAGGGGCGGCTGACCACGCAGATGGGGTCGATGCGCTATGTGGATCGTGGTACGCTGGCCGATGTGGTGGCCGAATTCGCCAATGAGCTCGAAGGGATGGGCCTGACGTTTCCGCGCGGCCTGCCCGGTGCGCTGTCGGCGCTCGACGGGCGGATCAGCCCGCAGACCGCCGCCCGCCTGCGCAAGGAGGCCGGCGTGCGCCAATACGGCGATCCCTGGGAATTGGTGAAGGCCACGAGCCCCGAAACACTCGCCCCCATCCTCGAGGAGGAAAGCGCCGAGGTCGCCGCCGTCATCCTCTCCAAGCTCGAAGTCGCGCGCGCCGCCGATCTGCTCGGGCGGCTGCCCGGTGCGGCGGCGCGGCGCATCACCTACGCCATTTCGCAGACCGGCTCTGTCTCGCCCGAGGCGGTGGACCGCATCGGCCTCGCGCTCGCGGCGCAGATACAGGATGTGCCGCAAAGTGTCTTTGCCGACGGGGCGGTGGAACGGGTGGGGGCGATCCTCAACTACTCGGCCGCCGCCATCCGCGACGAGGTGCTCGAGGGTCTGGAGGACACCGACGAGGATTTCGCCGCGCTGGTGCGACGCGCGATTTTTACCTTCCTGCACCTGCCCGAGCGCGTCAATCCGACCGATATCCCGCGTATCCTGCGCGAGGTGGATCAGCCCATGCAGGTCGCCGCGCTGGCCGGGGCGCTCGATGGCGCGCTGGCCCCGGTGGCCGAATTCCTGCTGTCCAACATGTCGAAGCGCATGGCCGACGCGCTGCGCGAGGAAATCGCGGAACGTGGGCGCGTGCGCCCGCGCGAGGCCGAGGCCGCGCAGACCGAGCTCGTGAATGCCGTGCGCCGGCTCGAGGCGGCGGGCGAGATCAGCCTCTTGCAGCCTGACGAGGACGGCGATGGCGGCGGGTAGGGGCCGCCCGGCGAGCGCGGGCGCCCGGGCTCTCGACCGCGGGGGGCGGGCGTGCCATCATTGCCGCCGGTAGCGACACCGGCGCGAGGAGGCGTGTCAGCATGGATCACCCCGACCTGCGCCACCTCGCGGCGCCGGGCACCCGTATCGCCCTGCGGGTGACGCCGCGGGCCTCGCGCGCGCGGATCGTGGCGGAGGGGGACAGCCTGCGTGTCTACGTCACCGTGCCGCCCGCGGAGGGCAAGGCGAATGCCGCGGTGCAGGCGCTTTTGGCCAAGGCCATCGGGGTGCCGAAAACGCGGCTCAGGCTGGTGCGCGGACAGGGTACGCGGGATAAGTTGTTCGAAGTTTTGTAAGTAAATTCAGCCGGTTCAACCCTCGGCCATCCATTGGATATGCCGCTCGCCGCGCGCCGCGGCGAGGGCGACCTGTTTGTGCCGTTCGCGAAAGCGGGCCTTGTCCTCGGCGCTGGTCTCGTGGGTGCAATGGTGGCAGGCGACACCGGCCTCGTATTCGGGGCGGCCGCGATCCTCGGGCAGGATCGGGCGACGGCAGGCATGGCAGAGCACATGCGGCCCCGCGCGCAGCCCGTGTTCCACCGACACCCGCCCGTCGAAGACGAAGCACGCGCCGCGCCACAGGCTCTGTTCCTCGGGCACCTCTTCGAGGTATTTCAGGATGCCGCCCTTGAGGTGATAGACCTCTTCCACCCCTTGGCTCAGCAGGTAATTCGTTGATTTCTCGCAACGAATCCCGCCGGTGCAGAACATCGCCACGCGCTTGTTGTGAAACCGGCCCTTGTTGGCCTGCCACCATCCGGGGAAGTCACGAAAGCTGTCGGTGCCAGGATCCACGGCACCCTCGAAACTGCCGATGGCCACCTCGTAGGCGTTGCGGGTGTCGATCACCGCGACATCGGGGGCCGCGATCAGCGCGTTCCACTCGGCGGGGGCGACGTAGTGGCCGGTCGCGGCGCGGGGATCGACATCGGCGACCCCCATCGTCACGATCTCGCGCTTGACGCGCACCTTCATGCGGCCGAAGGGCGGGGTGGCGCTGTGGCTGTCCTTCCACGCGAGATCGGCACAACCGGGCAGCGCGCGGATGAAATCAAGAACGCGGGTGACACCCTCTTTAGGCCCTGAAATCGTTCCATTAATTCCCTCGCGCGCGAGCAGCAAAGTGCCGCGCACACCTTCGGATTCGCACAGGGCGAGAAGCGGCGCGCGCAGGGCGGCGGGGTCGTCAAGACGGGCGAAATGGTAGAGGGCGGTGATCCGGTACATGGGGCGGGATTTACGCGCGCAGAGGCTTGTGGGCAAGGGCCGGGATTGACGCGGGACGACCCGCGTCCTAGCCATGAGGCGCGAAGGAGGCGGGCATGACGGCTGCATTACTGGTGATCGACGTTCAGAACGATTTCTGCCCCGGGGGCGCGCTGGCGGTGCCGGGCGGGGACGAAATCGTGCCGAAGATAAACGCCTTGATGACTGATTTCAAAGAGATAATCCTGACGCAGGACTGGCACCCCGCCGGGCATTCCTCGTTTGCCTCGGAGCATCCGGGCAAGGCGCCGTTCGAGACGGTGGAGATGGAGTACGGCACTCAGGTGTTGTGGCCGGACCATTGCGTGCAGGGGAGCCACGGTGGGGCGTTTCATCCGGGGCTCGACACTGCCCCCGCACACCTGATTATCCGCAAGGGTATGTCTTTGAAAATAGACAGTTATTCCGCGTTCTTCGAGAATGACCGGGCGACGCATACCGGGCTTGACGGGTATCTTCAGACGCGGGGCGTCACCGAGCTGGTGATGGTCGGGCTGGCCACGGATTTTTGCGTGCAATTCTCTGCACTTGACGCGGCCAAGCTGGGCTACAGGGTGACCGTGCGGCGCGATCTGTGCCGGGCGATCGACCTCGACGGGTCGCGCGCACAGGCCGAGGCGGCGATGCGCGCGGCGGGGGTTACGCTTGACTGAACCTGCAGGTTCAGCGCGCGAACCGCACGGTTCGCCGCAAACGGCGCTCGGTGCCGAAATCCGGTCTTGTCGTTTGTGTGCCGATCGATTCGCCGCGACCGAGACGGCGCACGCGCCGCGCCCGGTGGTCTGGTTCCGGCCGACGGCGCGAATCCTGATCGCGGGGCAGGCGCCGGGGCTGCGGGTGCACCGCTCGGGGCGGCCGTTCGACGATCCGTCCGGCGAGCGGCTGCGCGACTGGCTGGGGGTGAGTACGGCGGAGTTCTACGACCGCGACCGGGTGGCGATCGTGCCGATGGCGTTCTGCTTTCCGGGCTATGATGCCAAGGGGGCCGATCTGCCGCCGCCCGCGATCTGCGGACGGACATGGCACGACCGGGTGATGGCGCATCTGCCGGACGTGGCGCTGACCGTTCTGGTGGGCGGGCACGCGCATCGCTATCACCTCGGCACGCGGGCAGGGGTGACGGAGACGGTGCGCGGCTGGCGCGACCATGCACCGCGCAGGTTTCCCTTGCCGCACCCGTCCTGGCGCAATAGCGCGTGGCTGAAGAAGAACCCGTGGTTCGGCGACGAGGTGCTGCCGGCGCTGCGGGGCGCGGTGAGAGAGGTTCTGGGTGGCTGAGATGACCCCGCTGGATGCCGCGCACGCGGCGATGGAGACCGCGCCGGGCGACGAGGGCGCGCGGCTGCGGTTCTACGAGCGGCTGGCGGCGAGCGAGCTGTGCCTGCTGCTGACGCGCGAGGCGGAGGGCGACCGCATCGACCCGGTGCTGATCGCGCCGGAGGGCGGCGATTGCGTATTGGCATTCGACAGCGAGGCGCGGCTGGCGGAATTTGCCGAGGGGCCCGCGCCCTATGCCGCGCTGTCGGGGCGGGCGCTGGCCGGGATGCTGGCCGGGCAGGGGCTGGGGCTGGGGCTCAACCTCGGGGTGGCGCCCTCGGCGATCCTGCTGTCCGCGCAGGCGATGGACTGGCTGACAGAGATGCTGGCGGAGGTGCCCGAGGAGGTCGCCGCGCGGCCGGTGGAATTCCGCGTGCCCGGCGGGCTGCCCGAGGCGGTGCTGCGCGCGCTGGATGCGCGGCTGGCGGGCATGGAAGGGATGGCGCGCGCCGCGTGGCTGGTGGCGGCGCGCTACGAGGATGGCGCGCAGGGGCATTTGCTGGGCTTTGTCGGGGCTGTGCCGGGCGCGGAGGGCGCGCTGGCGCGGGCGGTGTCGGAGGTGCTGGCCTTTTCCGGGCTGGAGGCGGCGGCGCTCGACGTGGGGTTTTTTGACGCGAGCGACCCGGTGCTGGTGCGGATGGCGGGTTGCGGGCTG
>JADQCC010000212.1 GCA_016278295.1 Roseovarius sp.
ATCGCCGCCGAGTTCGACCGCACCCTGACCGCCGAGCGGCCCCTTGAGGGGCTGCGCCTGCTCGATATCGGCTGCGGCGGCGGGCTTCTGAGCGAGCCGATGGCGCGGCTCGGGGCCGATGTCGTGGGCGCCGACGCCGCGCCACGCAACATCCCCGTCGCGCAGGTCCACGCGGACCAGTCGGGGCTTAGCATCGACTACCGCCACACCACCGCCGAGGACATGGCCGCCAACGGCGAACGCTTCGATGTCGTGCTCAACATGGAGGTGGTCGAGCATGTCTCCGACCCGCTCGGCTACCTCACCGCCTGCCACGATCTGCTTCGTCCCGGCGGGCTGCACATCTGTTCCACCATCAACCGCAATCCCAAGAGTTTCGCGATGGCCATCGTCGGTGCCGAATACGTCATGCGGTGGCTGCCCAAGGGCACGCATGAATGGTCCAAATTCATCACGCCCGATGAGCTGTTCGCCCTGCTTGGGCAGGCGGGGCTCGACCCGGTGGATCGCAAGGGCTTCGTGTTCAACCCGGTGACCTGGCAATGGCGGCTCTCCGACCGTGACCTGAGCGTGAATTACGTAACCAGCAGCCTGCGCCCGGCCTGAGCCTACCGGTTCCACATCGCCTTGTCGCCCATCCCGGCGACAAACGCGTCGTGCGCCGCACGCTCGACCTCTGTCAACCGTGCGGCAAGCGGGCGCGGACGCGGAGCGGGACGCCAGTTTGCGTCACCATTCCCGCCCGATCCGTCCGCCCCGGCTCTCGGATCGGCGCTCAGCGCAAAATCCGGCTGACGGCCCCCGATCAGCTCCAGGTACACCTCGGCGAGGATCTCGGAATCGAGCAGCGCGCCGTGCAGCGTGCGCGCCGTATTGTCGATCCCGAAGCGGCGGCACAAGGCGTCGAGCGAGGCAGGCGCGCCGGGATATTTCTTCCGCGCCATGGCCAGCGTGTCGATGGCCCGGTTCATCGGCAGCGGCACGAGACTGCACCATTCCAGCTCGGCATTCAGGAACTTCATGTCGAAACTTGCATTGTGGATCACCAGCCGCGCGTCACCCACGAATTCGAGAAACTGCGCGCCGATTTCGGCAAAAAGCGGCTTGTCGCTCAGAAAATCATCGCCCAGCCCATGAACCGCAAAGGCTTCCTCGGGCATCGGGCGCTTGGGGTTGATGTATTGATGATACGTCCGCCCCGTCGGCATGTGATTATAGAGCTCAACCGCGCCGATCTCGACCACGCGATGCCCCTCCGCCGGCTCAAGCCCGGTGGTCTCGGTATCCAGAACGATTTCACGCATCGCTTCGCCCCTCTTTGATCTCTGCCAATATCTCCCGCACCTGCGCGCGCGCATGATCTACCGTGTCCGTCTCGATCACATAATCCGCGCGTGCCCGCTTCTCGGCATCCGGCACCTGCCGGGCCAGAATCGTCTCGAAATCCGCTTCGCTCATCGTGTCCCGCGCCAGGACCCGCGCGCGCTGCTCCTCGGGCGCCACGCTCACGACCGCCACCGCATCGAGCCCATCCTCGGCACCCGTCTCATAGAGCAGCGGAATGTCGAGTACGGTCACATCGGTCTCCTGCCTCGCGACAAAATCCGCCCGGTCCTGCGCCACCAATGGATGGATGATCGCCTCGATCCGCGCAAGCGCCTCGGGATCACCGGCGATGATCGCCCGCAGCCGCCCGCGATCCACCGCACCCTCTACCACCGCTCCGGGAAAGGCGGTGGCGATCGGTGCCGCCCCGGCACCGCCCCGCGCGTATAGCCGATGCACCGCCGCATCCGCATCCCAGACCGCACAGCCTTCTTCGGCAAAGAGCCGCGCCGTGGTCGATTTGCCCATCCCGATAGAGCCCGTGAGCCCAAGCCGGAATGTCATCGCAGCGCCGCCGCGCGCGTCGCCGCATCCACCTCCGGGCGCGTGCCAAACCACCGCTCGAACGCGGGCACCGCCTGATGGATCAGCATACCCAACCCGTCCACCGCGACGCACCCCGCCTTCTCCGCCTCGATCAACAGCCGCGTCTGAAGCGGCGCATAGACAAGGTCGGTCACCACCGCCCCCTTGCGCAGCCCATCAAGAGGCACACGCAAAGGCGGGCTTCCAACCATGCCCAGCGAGGTCGTGTTGACCACCGTCACCGCCTCTTCGAGCATGTTGCCCGCCTGCACCCAGTCGATCACCGTCACCCGGCGGCCGAATTGCTGCTGCAAACTCTCGGCCCGGGGTCGCGTCCGGTTGGACAGCAGGATCTCGGGCACCCCCACATCCAATAGCGCCGCGATCACCGCCCGCGCCGCACCGCCCGCGCCCAGCACAGCGGCGGGCCCGCTCTGCGGGTTCCAGTCCGGCGCGGCCTGTCTCAGGTTCTCGATAAATCCGTACCCGTCGGTATTGTCTGCCTGTATCTTGCCGTCCTCGCGAAACACCAGCGTGTTGGCCGCACCGATGATCGTGGCACGGTCGGTCACCATGTCGGCCAGCTCCAGCGCCCGCTCCTTGTGCGGCACCGTGATGTTGACGCCACGAAACCCCATCTTCGGCAGGGTCCGCAACACCGCCTCTAGATCGGCCTCGGCCACGTCCATCGGAATATAGAACCCGGGTATCCCCAGCGTCTTGAGCCAATGGGTATGAAGCTGCGGCGAGCGTGAATGCGCAACCGGCGATCCGATGACACCGGCAAGCGGGATACGGTCATGGCTCATCTTGGCAGGTCTCCACGCAAGGTCAGAAAGGCCAAAAGATCGAGTAGCGGCAGGCCCAGCACCGTGAAATAATCGCCTTCCACGCCGGAAAACAAGCGCACGCCCTCCGCCTCAAGCTTATAGGCCCCGACGCATTCGGCAACATCGGGCCAGTTGCGGTCAAGATAGCCATTCAGCCAATCATCGGAAAAATCCCGCACGCGCATCCGCGCGCGCCCCACATGCCGCCAGACCGGCGCGCCATCCTGGCAGATCACCGCCGCCGACAAAAGCTCGTGCGCACGCCCGCGCATCTCGCCAAGCTGCGCGCGGGCCTCATCAGGATTGGCGGGTTTCGACAGGATGCGCCCGCCGAGATCGAGCACCTGGTCACAGCCCAGCACCAACCGGCCGGGCATCTTCTGGCTCACCCGCCGCGCCTTCATCTCTGCCAGCGTATCGGCGATGTCCCGTGGCGCGACACCATCCGATATCAGCGAATCGCGCAGCGCCGCCTCGTCCACGCGCGCGAGGCTGACAACGATCCGAAGGCCGGCATTTTCAAGCAATGTGCGCCGGATCGCCGAGCCGGAGGCGAGGACAAGTTCAAAATTCATGTGGATAACCTGATGACAAAATCGGTGACGGATCAACCCTTCACGGCCAATGGCGCGGCACCACGGATGACGAGCCCGGTTTCACCTCATCGGTCTACAGGTTGTTCCGTTATGGACAAGGATGAAATCAGGCTGTGGACAATCCCAAACTCAAAAACCATCCACAGTGCATTGCGTCATTCTTCATGGGCTAGCTATCATATAACATATTGATATTAATAATTAATTTTTATATTCAAAATCCATTCGGAAATCATACCTCGAGGTATGCACAATCTTGTCCCGAGTGGACAAACCCGGTGACAATGGCATAATCCACAACGCCCTTCAGTCCCTAAAACAACATCATTCTCTTATAATTCTATTATATTTTGGTTAAATGAGGTTCCGTCGTCTCACGCTTGACCTTATCGCCTGTGACGCCTAAGACAACACCAGCCACCGTCCGGTGGTCCTGAAATCCCCATATGATCCGTCCCTGGCCCTCATGGGTTCCGGCACCAATCGAGGCCTGTCATGTCCGAAGACCGTTTGAATCTTGCCGAACTCAAGGCGATGACCGCCAAGGATCTGCTCAACATTGCCGAAGAGCTGGAGATCGAGAACGCCTCGACCATGCGCAAGGGCGAGATGATGTTCTCGATCCTCAAGGAACGCGCCGAGGAAGGCTGGGTGATCTTCGGCGACGGCGTGCTCGAAGTGCTTCAGGACGGTTTCGGCTTCCTGCGCTCGCTCGAGGCCAACTACCTCCCCGGCCCCGACGACATATACGTCTCGCCCGACATGATCCGGCAATTCTCGCTGCGCACCGGCGACACGATCGAGGGCGAGATTCGCCAGCCCGACGATACCGAGCGGTATTTCGCGCTCACCTCCGTCACCCAGATAAATTTCCAGGATCCTGATCGTGCACGCCACAAGATCGCGTTCGAGAACCTCACGCCGCTCTACCCCGATGAACGGTTGCGGATGGAGGTCGAGGATCCCACGATCAAGGACCGCTCCGCGCGGCTCATCGACCTCGTTGCCCCGATCGGCAAGGGTCAGCGCTCGCTGATCGTGGCGCCGCCGCGCACGGGTAAAACGGTGCTGTTGCAGAACATCGCCAACAGCATCGCAAAGAACCACCCCGAGTGTTATCTCATCGTGCTGCTGATCGACGAACGGCCCGAAGAGGTCACCGACATGCAGCGCTCGGTCAAGGGCGAGGTCATCAGCTCGACCTTCGACGAGCCCGCCACCCGCCACGTCGCGGTCTCCGACATGGTCATCGAAAAGGCCAAGCGCCTTGTCGAGCACAAGCGCGACGTGGTCATCCTGCTCGATTCGATTACGCGCCTCGGCCGCGCCTTCAACACGGTCGTGCCGTCTTCCGGCAAGGTGCTCACCGGCGGTGTCGATGCCAATGCCCTGCAACGACCCAAGCGATTCTTTGGCGCTGCGCGCAATATCGAGGAGGGCGGATCGCTCACCATCGTCGCCACCGCCCTGATCGAGACAGGCAGCCGCATGGACGAGGTGATCTTCGAGGAATTCAAGGGCACCGGCAACTCCGAGATCGTGCTCGACCGCAAGGTGGCCGACAAGCGCGTGTTCCCGGCGATCGACATCCTCAAGTCCGGCACGCGCAAGGAAGAGTTGCTGATCGACAAGCTCGAACTGCAAAAGACCTTCGTCCTGCGCCGTATCCTAAACCCGATGGGCACCACGGATGCGGTGGAATTCCTGCTCGGCAAGCTCAAGCAGACCAAGTCGAATGCCGAATTCTTCGATTCGATGAATACCTGAGCATAGGCACGTCATCGCGATGGAGACGATCTTTGCCCTCTCCACGGCCCCCGGCAAGGCGGGTATCGCGGTCATTCGTCTCTCCGGTCCAGAGGTCGGTTCCGCCGCGCGCGCAATCTGTGGCGGGCTGCCCGCGCCCCGGCAGGCGAGCTTGCGCGTGCTGCGCGGTCAGGACGGGGCGCGGCTTGACGAGGCGGTCGTGCTCTACTTTCCCGAAGGTGCGAGCTTCACCGGCGAGCCGGTACTCGAGCTTCAGACGCATGGCAGCGCCGCGGTCATCGCTGCCCTGTTGCGCCATCTTGGCGCCCTGCCCGGTCTGCGCGCCGCGGATCCCGGCGAATTCACGCGCCGCGCGCTGTCCAATGGCCGCCTCGATCTGACGCAGGTCGAGGCGCTGGCCGATCTCCTGGATTCGGAAACCGAGGCGCAGCGGCGCCAGGCAATGCGCGTATTTTCCGGCTCCCTCGGTGAGAAATGCGCCGAGTGGCGGGCGGCGTTGATCCGTGCGCTCGCGCTTCTGGAGGTGACCATCGACTTTGCCGACGAGGAAGTGCCCGTCGATGTCTTTCCCGAGGTGCGGACGTTGCTCGCCTCGGTCAAATCCGGCCTCGACGCGGAAATCTCCGGCTTCGCCGTGGCCGAGCGTATCCGCTCCGGCTTCGAGGTGGCGATCCTCGGCGCGCCGAATGCCGGCAAGTCGACCTTGCTCAACACGCTTGCCGGGCGCGAGGCGGCGATCACCTCCGAGCACGCCGGCACCACCCGCGATGTGATCGAGGTGCGGATGGATCTCGGCGGCCTGCCGGTCACGCTTCTCGACACGGCCGGTCTCCGCGAGACCGCCGATGCGGTCGAATCCATCGGCATCGCCCGCGCCCGTGACCGCGCCGCCGCCGCCGATCTGCGGGTGTTTCTCGACGATGGCACCCATGATTTCGACGATCTGCGCCAGGACGGCGATATCACCGTGCGGGCCAAGGCCGATCTCGCCCCCGGCGCGGGCGCGGGCGTATCCGGCCTCACCGGGCTGGGCGTGGATCGCCTCGTCGCCCGCGTTGCCGAAACGCTCGGGGCGCGGGCACAAGGTGGCGGCATGGCGATCCGCGCGCGCCACGAATCGGCCATGCGCAGCGGCAGCGCCTCCCTCGATGCGGCGCTCCTTGCTCTTGACGCGGGCGAGGCCGCGACCGATATCGCCGCCGAAGAGGGCCACGCCGCTGTCCGCGCGCTCGATTCTCTGGTAGGACGCATCGGTGTGGAGACGGTGCTTGGCGAGATTTTCGCGAGCTTCTGCCTTGGCAAGTGAGAGGTGTTTCACGTGAAACAATTCGATGTGCTCGTGATCGGCGGTGGGCACGCCGGGGCGGATGCCGCGGACGCGGCGGCCCGGATGGGCGCGCGCACCGCGCTTGTCACCCTGTCGCGCGACGGTATCGGCGTGATGTCCTGCAACCCGGCCATCGGCGGTCTCGGCAAGGGCCACCTGGTGCGAGAGATCGACGCGCTTGATGGCGTGATGGGCCGTGTCGCGGATCGCGCCGGGATCCAGTTTCGCCTGCTCAACCGTCGCAAGGGCCCCGCCGTCCAGGGCCCCCGCGCACAAGCCGACCGGCGCATCTACCGCGAGGAGATGCAGCGCGCCCTCGCCAGCCGGAAGAACCTCGAGATCATCGAGGGCGAGGCCGCGGATTTCCGAATGAGCGGCGACACCGTCACCGGCGTGGTCCTCGCCGACGGCAGCGAGATCGCGGCGCGTGCCGTGATCCTCACCACGGGTACCTTTTTGCGCGGCGTCATCCATATCGGCGATGTCGCGCGCCCCGGTGGCCGCATGGGCGATCCGCCCAGCCTCCGCCTTGCCCGACGCATCGACAGTTTTGGCCTTCCCCTCGGGCGCCTCAAGACCGGCACCCCGCCACGCATCGACGGGCGCAGCATCAATTGGGACGGCCTCGACATGCAGCCGCCGGATGACGACCCGGTGATGTTCTCCTTCCTCTCCGACGCGCCCGCGGCGCGGCAGGTTTCCTGCGGCATCACCCACACCAATGCCCGCACCCACGACATCATCCGCGACAATCTCGCCCGATCTGCCATGTATGGCGGGCATATCGACGGCATCGGTCCGCGCTATTGCCCCTCGATCGAGGACAAGATCGTGCGTTTCGCTGACAAGACATCGCACCAGATTTTCCTCGAACCAGAGAGTCTCTCCGATTCGGTAATCTACCCGAACGGTATTTCCACTTCGTTACCGGTCGAGGTGCAGGAGGCGTATGTGCGCTCCATCGCCGGGCTGGAAAACGCCGAAATCCTTCAGCCTGGCTATGCGATCGAGTACGATTACGTCGATCCCCGCGCGCTCGACCACCGCCTCGCGTTGCGCGACGTGCCGGGGCTCTTTCTCGCCGGGCAGATCAACGGCACCACCGGCTACGAAGAGGCGGCGGCCCAAGGGCTTGTTGCCGGGCTCAACGCCGCGCGCCATGCCGCGGGCGAGCCGCCGCTCACCTTTAGCCGCACCGACAGCTATATCGGCGTGATGATCGACGATCTCACCACCCGCGGCGTGACCGAGCCCTACCGCATGTTCACCTCCCGCGCCGAATTCCGTCTGTCGCTGCGCGCCGACAATGCCGATCAGCGGCTCACACTCCTTGGGATCGACGCGGGGTGCGTCGGCGAGGACCGCCGCCGCGCGTTCGAGGACAAGATGAGCCACCTCGACGCCGCGCGCAGCCTCCTCGAGGCCGCCAGCTACACACCCCGCGATCTCTCTTCCGCCGGGATATCGGTCAACCAGGACGGCACGCGCCGCGACGGGATGCAGGTTCTCGCCTTCCCCGGCATCGAGCTGGCCGACCTTGCACCCCTTACCCCGCCCCTCGCCGATATCGCCCCCGATATCGCCGCGCAGCTCAAGAAGGACGCGACCTACGCCAATTACATCGCCCGACAGGCCCGCGATGTGGAAATGCTCCGCCGGGACGAGGGCGTGGCCATCCCCGAGGGGTTCGATTACGCGGGTATCGACAGCCTTTCCAACGAGTTAAAGACCAAACTTTCCGCTTCGCGCCCTGAAACGCTCGCCCAGGCGGCGCGGATCGACGGGATGACGCCCGCGGCGCTCGCGCTGATCCTCGTCTGCCTGCGCCGGGGCGAGCGGGCGCAGAGCGCATGAATCTCCGGGATGTTTCACGTGAAACAAAAGAGCGGCTAGACCTCTACACCACGCTCATTGAAAAGTGGAATCCGCGGATTAACCTCGTCTCGCGCGCCTCCCTTCCCGATCTGCAAGCCCGCCATTTCCAGGATTCGGCGCAGCTTCATGCCCTTGTCCCGGCCCCCGTCGCCCATTGGGCCGATCTTGGCTCCGGCGGCGGCTTTCCGGGGCTCGTGATCGCCATCCTCGCGCAAGAGACCGGCTCACCCACCCGCGTCACCCTCGTCGAATCGGACGCGCGCAAATCCGCCTTCCTGCGCACCGTGATTCGCGAGACAGGGATCGCTGCCAGCGTTCGCACCGAGCGGATAGAGAAGATGGACCCGCTCGCCGCCGATGTGATCAGCGCCCGCGCGCTCGCTGATCTGCCCACGCTTCTTGGCTACGCCGCGCGTCATCTCGCCCCCGGCGGCACGGCGCTCTTTCCCAAGGGGGCAACATGGCGGCAAGAGCTGGCCGAGGCGCAAAGCAAGTGGCAATTTACCTCTTGGGTTGATAAAAGCAGGACAGACCCCGAAGCCGTCATCTTGCGCGTCACAGGAGCATCCCGTGTCTGATTCCAGCCCGATCACCGCCCCCCGCATCATTGCGGTCGCCAACCAAAAGGGCGGCGTGGGCAAGACCACGACAACCATCAATCTTGGCGCCGCGCTCGCGGATTCCGGCGCGCGCGTGCTGATCGTCGATCTCGACCCGCAGGGCAACGCGTCCACCGGGCTCGGGATAGAGGCCGGCGCGCGCGATATCACCACCTACGATTTCCTGCTCGACGAGGCCACGCTCGACGAGGCGGTACAGCCCACCAATCATGACCGGCTGTCGATCATCCCCGCCACGGTCGATCTGTCCTCGGCGGACATAGAGCTTTTTTCCAATGAAAAGCGCAGCTTCCTGCTGCACGATGCGCTGCGCCAGCCGGGGATGGCGGCGCTCGCCCCCGATTACGTGCTGATCGACTGCCCGCCCTCGCTCAACCTGCTGACGGTCAATGCGATGGTCGCGTCGCATTCGGTGCTGATCCCGCTCCAGGCCGAATTCTTCGCGCTCGAGGGCCTGTCGCAGCTCATGCTGACGATTCGCGAGGTGCGGCAGAGCGCAAATCCCGATCTGCGCATCGAGGGGGTGCTGCTGACGATGGTGGACGGGCGCAACAACCTCTCCGCACAGGTCGAGGCCGATGCCCGCGACACGCTCGGTGATCTCGTCTTTGCCACCCGCATCCCGCGCAACGTCCGGGTGAGCGAGGCACCGTCCTACGCCATGCCGGTCCTGACCTACGACAGCACCTCCAAGGGCGCGCAGGCCTACCGCGATCTCGCAGGCGAGATTGTCCGCAGGCACGCGCGCATCGCGGCATAAGAAAAAGGAGACGAGGCGGTGAGCACGAAAAAATCCCAGCAACGCGGTCTAGGGCGTGGCCTCTCGGCGCTGATGGCCGATGTCCGCGAGACCACCGAGAGCCCCGAGAGCCAACCGCCGCAGCCCGACATGCGCGTGCCGGTGGAAAAGGTCCACCCCAATCCCGACCAGCCGCGCCGCCATTTCGACGCCGACGCATTGGCCGATCTCGCGCGTTCCATCGCCGAAAAGGGGATCATCCAGCCCCTCATCGTCCGCCAGAGCCCCGGCAAGCCCGGCGAATACGAGATCGTCGCCGGCGAGCGTCGCTGGCGTGCCGCGCAGATGGCCACGCTGCACGAGGTGCCGGTGCTGTTGCGCGACTTCACCGATATCGAGGTGCTCGAGGTCGCGATCATCGAGAATATCCAGCGCGCCGATCTCAACCCGGTCGAAGAGGCGTCAGGCTACAGCCAGTTGATGACCAAGTTCGGCCATACCCAGGAAAAACTGGCCGATGTTCTCGGCAAGAGCCGCAGCCATATCGCCAATTCCGTCCGCCTGCTCAATCTTCCAGAGGAAGTACAAGAGCATTTGCGCAACGGCCGCCTGTCGGCGGGGCACGCCCGCGCCCTGATCACCGCGCCCGACGCCGCCGCGCTCGCCCGCAAGATCATCCACAAGGGGCTGTCGGTCCGCGAGACCGAAAAGCTCGCCAAGGGCGATCCGGCGCCGGGTCAGAGCGGCAAGAGCGGCAAGAGCGGTGGCAAGCCGGAAAAGGACGCCGACACCAAGGCGCTCGAATCCGATCTCTCGGCGGCGCTCTCGATGAGCGTGCGGATCGACCATACGCCGGGGCAAGAGGGCGGCGCGCTCACCATCCGCTACGCCTCGCTCGATGATCTCGATCGGTTGATGGGCCTGCTCAGCGCCTGACCGCTCAGGTCAACAAGTCACGCAGCACCGCGTTGAGCACCGGGCGCCCCGCCCCGGTGGCCCGCAGCCGCGTGCCCGCGACCTCCACCATCCCGATATCCTCCAGGTGGCGCAGCCGCCCGGCATCGAGCGGTGCGCCCGCCAGCGCTTGATGCCGCGCCATGTCGATCCCCTCGGTCAGCCGCAGCCCCATGAGCAGGTGCTCGACCGCCTGTTCGCTCCGGCTCAGGGGCGCGCGCAGGCTCTCGCCCGTCCCTTTCGTCACCACGTCGCGCCATTTCCCCGGTGCACGCCAGGCCTCGGTGGCGTGCCGCTGCCCGCCGATGGTCAGCCGCCCATGCGCGCCCGGACCGATGCCGACGTAATCGCCATAGCGCCAATACACCATGTTGTGCCGCGATTCCGCGCCGGGTTTGGCGTGGTTGGACACCTCATAGCTCTCCAGCCCCGCCACCCCGCAAATCTCCTGCGTGGCCAGATACATATCGGCGGCAAGATCCTCCTCGGGCAGCCCGCGCAGCCGTCCGGCGGCATGGCGCTCGCCAAACGCCGTCCCGCCCTCGATGGTCAGCTGATAGAGCGACAGGTGATCCACCGCCAGATCAAGCGCCCGGCGCAGCTCTGCCTGCCAGGCGTCAAGCGTCTGATCCTGCCGCGCATAGATCAGGTCAAAACTCGTTCGGCCAAAAAATTTCCTAGCGATTTCATATGCTTGCATCGCCTCTGCCGCACTGTGCAATCGTCCCAGCCGCCGCAGGTCATCGTCGTTCAGCGCCTGCACCCCCAGCGATACCCGGCTCACGCCCGCCGCGGCGTAGGCTGCGAACCGCCCGGCCTCGACCGAGGTGGGGTTGGCCTCCAGCGTGATTTCCAGGTCATTGGCCACCGGCCACGCCGCCCGCGCCGCGTCGATCACCGCGGCCACGGTGTCGGGCTCCATCAGGCTCGGCGTGCCACCCCCGAAAAAGATCGAGCCCAGCACCCGATCAGGCACCAACTTGGCGTAACTCGTGATTTCTTTCAGGTAGGCGTCCCGCCACCCCGCGTGGTCGATCTCCTGCGCGACATGGCTGTTGAAATCGCAATAGGGGCATTTCGCCAGGCAAAACGGCCAGTGCACATAGAGGCCAAAGCCCCCTGATTGCCAGTCCTCAGCCAAAGGCGCCGTCGATCATCTTGGCAAAGGCGTCGGCGCGGTGGCTGATCCGGTTCTTCTCCCAGCGATCCATCTCGGCAAAGGTGACGTCACGCCCCTCGGGTTGAAAGATCGGGTCATAGCCATGCCCCTGCGTCCCGCGCATCGGCCAGACGATCCACCCCTCGACGGTGCCTTCGAATACCTCGTCATGCCCGTCGGGCCAGGCCAGCACCAGCGTGCAGCAGAACCGCGCCGTCCAGGGCTGCGGCGCGCCGCTCTCGCGCAGGCCGTCATGCGCCTTGCCCATCGCCATGACGAAATCTCGACCAGAGCCTGTTTCGGCCCAATCCGCCGTATAGACGCCCGGCGCCCCGTCCAGCGCGTCGATCACGATCCCCGAATCGTCGGCCAGTGCCGGCAGCCCCGTGGCCCTCGCCGCCGCGTGCGCCTTGATCCGCGCGTTGCCGACAAAACTGGTCTCGGTCTCCTCCGGCTCCGGCAGCCCACGCTCGCCCGCGCCGATCACCCGCACGCCGTAAGGCTCAAGCAGATGCGAAATTTCCTCCAGCTTGCCGGCATTGTGTGTCGCCACCAAAAGCGTGTCACCGTCGAACTTACGCACCGGTCGCCTCGCGCTGTTTGGCCACCAGCTCGCCGACGCCCTTGCCGGCCAGGTCGAGCAGCGCGCTCATCTCGTCGCGGCTGAACGTCGCGCCCTCGGCGCTCATCTGCACCTCGATGAGCCGCCCGGTCCCGGTCAGGATGAAATTGCCGTCAACGCCCGCCGCGCTGTCCTCGGGGTAGTCGAGATCCAGCACCGGCTGCCCGGCATAGATGCCGCAGGACACCGCCGCCACCGGGTCGGGCAGCGGGTCGCTCACGACATCCCCCGCCGCCATCAGCTTGCCCACCGCCAGCCGAAGCGCCACCCAGCCGCCGGTGATCGACGCGCAGCGCGTCCCGCCATCGGCCTGGATCACGTCGCAATCCACCGTGATCTGCCGCTCGCCCAGCGCCACCCGGTCGGTGCCCGCGCGCAGCGCCCGCCCGATCAGCCGCTGGATTTCCACCGTGCGCCCGCCCTGCTTGCCTTGGGCGGCCTCGCGCCGCATCCGGCTCCCGGTCGAGCGCGGCAACATGCCGTACTCGGCGGTGACCCAGCCAAGCCCCGTACCCTTGACAAAGGGTGGCACCCGGTCCTCGATCGTGGCAGAGCACAGAACATGCGTGTCGCCCATCTTCACGAGGCAAGAGCCTTCGGCATGTTTCAGAACGCCCGTTTCGATTGAAACAGACCGCATTTCACTTAAATCTCTGCCAGAAGGCCGCATTACTGTCCCCTTGTGATGTTGGCCCCGGCATATAAGGGAGCGGTCCGTGATGGCAACCCCGATTGACCTTTGCCCCCAGCCGTCTTTAATGCCTGTTCGACCATGAAAGCACACCAGATGTCCGAGGACTCGAACCACCTTGCCCAGCTCAATGACCGCTCGCGCGAAGTGTTTCGCCGCGTCGTCGAGGGCTATCTCGCGACCGGCGATCCCGTCGGCTCGCGCACCCTCACCCGTGATTTCTCGGAAAAGGTGAGCGCCGCCACCATCCGCAACGTGATGCAGGATCTCGAATACATGGGCCTGCTGGGCAGCCCCCATATCAGCGCCGGGCGCGTGCCCACGCAAGAGGGGCTGCGCATGTTCGTCGATGGCCTGCTCGAGGTCGGCGGGCTCGAGGATACCGACCGCGCGCTGATCGATTCGACCATCGCCAGCAATTCCCGCGACGTCACCGGCCTGCTCGACAGCATCGGCTCGGCGCTCTCCGGCGTCACGCGCGGCGCATCGCTGGTGCTCGCGCCCAAGCACGAGGCCCCGATAAAGCATATCGAGTTTGTCAGCCTCGCCCATGACCGTGCGCTCGCCGTGCTGGTGTTTTCCGACGGGCAGGTGGAAAACCGGGTGTTCACCCCGCCGCCGGGTCAGACGCCAAGCTCGATGCGCGAGGCGGCCAACTTCCTCAACGCGCTGGTCGAGGGCAAGACGCTCTCGGACATGCAGCGCCGCATCTCCACAGAGATCGCCGCCCGGCGGCAGGAAATCGACGCGCTCGCCCACGCCTTTGTCAAAAGCGGCCTCGCCGTGTGGGAGGGCGAGGGCGAGCATCACGAGCGCCTGATCGTCCGCGGCCGCGCCAATCTCATCGACGCCGATGTGGACGAGGCCGATCTCGAGCGTATCCGCGTCCTGTTCGACGACCTCGAGCGCAAGCGCGACATCGCCGAATTCCTCGAACGCGCCGACGAGGGCGAGGGCGTGCGCATTTTTATCGGCTCAGAGAACAAACTTTTCTCACTTTCGGGTTCCTCTTTGGTCGTCTCTCCATATATGAACGCTGACCGTAAGATCATTGGCGCGGTGGGCGTAATCGGCCCGACGCGCCTAAACTACGGGCGTATCGTGCCGATCGTGGATTACACGGCACAGCTCGTGGGCAGGCTGATCTCCGACCGGAGCGAGAGGTAAGACATGGCAGAGCCAAAAGAACAGGGCTTCCTGGACGATATCGAAGAGGCCGCCGCCGAAGAGCGGGATGCGGCGGACGCCGGGATATCGCCCCGAGAGGTCGAAATCGACGCCCTGCGCGCAGAGCGCGACGCGCTTCAGGACAAGTTCATGCGCGCGCTCGCCGATGCCGAGAACGCGCGCAAGCGGTCGGAAAAGGACCGGCGCGAGGCCGAGAATTACGGCGGCTCCCGGCTCGCCCGCGACATGCTGCCGGTGCACGACAATCTCAAGCGTGCGCTGGACACCATCACCGAGGATCAGCGCGCCGCTTCCGGTGCCCTTGTCGAGGGGATCGAGCTGACGCTGCGCGAATTGCTCAACGTGTTCGCCAAGCACGGCATCACCTTGATCGACCCGCAGGTCGGCGAGCGCTTCGATCCGCAGCACCACGAAGCGATGTTCGAGGCCCCCCTGCCCGGCACCACTGCCGGCGAGATCATCCAGGTCTCGGCGCCGGGCTTCATGCTGCACGATCGCATCCTGCGTCCCGCGCAGGTCGGCGTGTCCTCGAACCGGGGCTGACCATAGGACGGGGCTCAGCCCGCCCCGTCCACCAACGCCTTCAACTCATAGAGCAGGTCCAGCGCCTCGCGCGGGCTGAGCGTATCGGGCAGCACCCCGGCCAGCCGCGCCTCTACCTCCGAGGCGCGCGGCGCGGGGGCCGCGCTCGGCGGTGTCGCGGCAAACAGCGGCAGGTCGTCGAT
>JADQCC010000155.1 GCA_016278295.1 Roseovarius sp.
GGCAGCGGTTTTTGGTACCGTGTACCGTAGGTTCGAATCCTACCACCCCAGCCACAAGCCTTTGGAGCTGCGCCGAAAACCGCGTTGAATCCCGGCTGAGAAAGGGTTTCTTCTGGAAACGGCGCGGATGATCGGCCCGCGAAATCCCGCAATACCGCCGATGGGGCGGGTCATCAGGGCCAGCGGCGGGCCGCCGCGCAAGCAGGCCGACGGACGACCGTATCAAAAATAGCGCCGCCAATCCCGCCAGAAACTCTTGCGATGCCGGTGCCGCCCGCAGAGACCATTCTGCATTCAACGATAAACGGTTGCGGCCTCTTCTGGCGCACAGCGTGTCCAGTCATATTCGGGTTCTGCGAAAGATCGGTTCGGGGAGCGCACGAATGACGCACATCACGGCCCACCAGACCGGTTTGACATAAACGATGTTTCGCCGCCGTTCCACCGCATGAAAAACCGCTTCGGCCACTGTTTCGGGGCTGGCGGTAAGGATCGGCGAGAGGTCCATTCCCTCGGTCATCCGCGTGGCGACAAAACCGGGTTTGATCGTGACCACATGCACCTTCGTCCGCGAGAGCCGGTTCCGCAGCCCCGAGAGATAGGCCGTGAACCCTGCCTTGGCCGAGCCGTAGACATAATTCGAGGCCCGTCCCCTGTCGCCCGCGACCGAGGAGATGCCGACGAGCGTGCCGTGCCCGCGCGCCTCCATCCGCGCGGCAAAAAGTTCCAGCGCCTGCGCCGGTGCCTCAAAGTTCGTCCGCATCACGAGGGCCGCGGCCTCGGGGGTGCGCTCGCTTTTCGCCTGATCCCCCATCACGCCCACCGTCGAGACGACGACACCGGGTGCCGGATCGAAGCCCGCGACGAAATCTGTCAGTGCCGATGTATCGAGCGCATCGTAGTCGTGCAGCGTCACCTCCACGCTGTGGCGGAGGGCGATATCGGCGCGGATCATTTCGAGCTGCGCCGCGTTGCGTGCCGCGAGCGCGACCGGATGGCCCGCCGCAGCGAAGCGATACGCAATAGCGAGCCCAATGTCGGAACGCCCGCCGAGGATGAGAACGGTATCTTTCATAGGAGCAGCCTTTCGGATTGTGCCGAGGCGAAGCTGCGATCAAGCCCCGATGCGCGGCGCATGTCCCGGAACGCATCCGCGCGCGGGTCGGCGCGGTGCAGCACCGCCGCCGGAAGCCGCGCGTCCTTTGCAAGGTAGAACCGTCCGCCATGATCGACGGTGATGGCATCCAGCCGGTCGAGAAGTGCGAGCGTCTTCGCATTCGCCGGGAAGTCGAGCGCAAGCGTATAGCCCGCCATCGGAAACGAAAACCGGCTTTGTTGTTCCCCGAACCGCTTCAGTACGGCGAGGAACGATCCCTGCCCCGCCGCAGCCGTTTCGCCAAGAAGCGCGGCCAGCCCCGCCTCGGAACTTTCGAGCGGCAGCGCGCACTGGAACTGCACAAAGCCGCGGCGGCCGTAGATCCGGTTCCAGCCAAGGATCGCGTCAAGCGGGTAGAAGTAGCTGTCCCAGTCCACCAGCGCCTTGCGCGGCGCGCGCGACGCCCGTTTCCAGTAGAGCGCGTTGAAGGCCCGGACCGAAAAGCGGTTGAGCGCGAAGGCGGGCGCATCGAAGGGCACCACGAACCGGCGCTTTGCGGGCGTCCGGTACGGGCGGTCGCGATGCTGGCGAGGCAGGTCCGCTGCGCGCACATGCTCCCCCGTCATCACCAGCGAACGGCCAAGGCTTGCGCCCGAGGCAAGACAGTCGATCCAGGCGACCGAATACGGGGCGTCATCGGCCGCATCGAAACTGTCCATCGCATCGCGGAGCGACGGCGCCAGCACCGTCTCCTGTGCAATCCAGGCGCTTTCCACCCGGCGCAGGCGGATCGCGGCGCGGAGAATCACACCGGTGAGGCCCATGCCCCCGACCGTCCATGCAAAGAGATCGGAATTTCCGTCACGGCTCGCCCGCCTGACCTCGCCGTCCGCAGCCATCACGTCGACCCAGTCGACAAAGGCGCCGAAGGAGCCGTCGATGTGATGGTTCTTGCCATGCACATCCGCCGCGATCGCGCCGCCCAGGGACACGAATTTGGTTCCCGGCGTCACATAAGGGAACCAGCCTTGCGGCAGGAACGTCGCAATCATGTCGGCAAGCAGCGTACCCGCCTCGGCCACAAGCTGTCCTGTCGCGTCGTCGAAGGCGAGCATCCGGTTCATCCGGCGCATGTCGAGCGTTGTCGCCGCACCGATCGCGCTGTCACCGTAGGCCCGGCCATTGCCACGCGCCACCACGCCGCCATGACCGACGAGCGCAGCGAGGTCGCTCTCGTCGCGCGGCGTCGCGATGGAACCTGGCCGTCGCGGGTAGCGGCCCCAGCCCGAAAGCTCGACGGTTCGGACAAGACCACGCATCACGCTACGCGAAATATGCTGCTGGTGAAGACGAACCGCCGGTCAAGCCGGTACTTGACGGTATACCCCACGGCGAGCCCCAGGACGGCCCCAGCTTCGCGCGCGAGATCGGTATGCCAGATCAGCCAGAACACGGTCTCCGTGCCCCAGAAGATCGCCGTGGTAAAGATGCCAACCGCTGTGTACAGCGTGAATTTCCGCCCATGCGCGGCGACGCCTGTCGAGCGATCCCCGAAGATCCACCGCTTGTCGAGCGCATATTTGAGGACGAGCCCGACCAGCGTGCCGAAAAATACTGCCAGGGCAAAGCCCAGGGGGCCCTCGTCAATGGCGAGCACCAGACGCTGCGCCGCAAGGTTGGCAAGCGTCGCGGCGACCGCGAAAGCCGCGTAGCGTGTGACCAGCACTGTCATCGTCACATGATCATCCCCGCGACCGCCAGACCAAAGATCAGCCCGGCACAGAGCATCGACACCTTGTCCTGTGCCGCGAACACGACCGGATCGTCCTGCATTTGCCCGCGATGGGCAAGCATTACCATCCGGCTGAGCCAGAAGAGCAGGACAAGACAGATGCCCCAGAGCGGGGCCGTTTCGAAATAGAGTTGGCGCACGGCAGGCGAGTTGAGGTAAAGCGCCATGACCAGGACAGAGACGTAACCGGACCCGACCGCCATGTTGGTTACGAGTGGCAGATCGCCGGTTATGTAACCCCGTCCATATGCCTTTCCTTCGCCCTCCTCGACGCTAGAAACCAGTTCGGTCTGCCGTTTCATTGCGGCGAGGGAGAAGAAAAAGAAGATCGAGAAGGCAAGAAGCCACACGGAAAGGTAAACATCCGTCGCAAACCCGCCGGCAACGATGCGGAGCGTGTAGAGGGCCGCGAGGGCGCAGATGTCGATAATAAGAAGACGCTTGAGAACGAATGAGTAGACGGTGGTGAGAACATAATAGATCGCCATGATCGCAAGAAAGGCGGGCCCCAAAAGAAGCGAAACAAGGCTGCCCGCGAGCAACAGTCCGGGCACCAACGCCGTGCCCCACGCGAGCGGCAGCGCGCCGGATGCAAACGGTCGCGCACGCTTGCGCGGATGCGCCCGGTCGGCGGCGAGATCGAGAAGGTCGTTGAGAAGATAAACCGATGAGGCAACGAGGCTGTAGGCCACGAAGGCGAGAACGGCCTTTCCTATGGACACGGAATCGAACTGGTGCGCCGCGAGCAGCGGCAAGAAGACGAGTGTGTTCTTCAACCACTGATGCGGCCGCAGCGCGCGCCAAAACGCGCTGACAAGCGATCCCCGTGTCGTCAGATGCTCGGACGCGATTGCCAGAGCATCGACCCGACTTCTCAATAAGCCCGGCACATCCACCGTCACGGCCTGTTTCGCCCGCTCCCAAATGGCGTAATCACTGCCGGAATCGCCCATGTAGACGAAACCGCCTGGAAAGCGTGCTGAAAGAAAGGCGGCCTTGCGCGGCCCCTTGAGGTTCACTGTGCCATCAGATCCATAGGCATCGTCAAACAGGCCTACATGCTCGGAAATGCGCTCGACTAGCCGGTGATCCGTGGCCGAAACCAGTGCCGTGCGTCCACCCTGGTCACGCCAGCGTCGCACGTAATCAAGTACCTCCTCGTTAAATGGCAACGATGCGACGTCCAGAGGGCCCAGCCGCGCAAGCGTGCGCTTCAACGCCGCTCGTCCCCTGGGGAGCGCGCGCAGCACCGCCGCGACGTTCAGCCAATGGTTGGACAGGGCCGCCCAGAATGTTTCGTACAGCATGTCGGTGCGAATGAGTGTTCCATCGAGATCGACCACGAGTACCGGTGCCAGAACTCCGCCCGCGCGTGCCGTCAGATCGGTCGGCACAATGGTATGCTCGTTCATGGAACGGGATGCATCGGCCTGAAGCGCCATCAAGCGGGCCGAAGTTTGCGACTCTGTCATGTCCCATTCCTCGCTGTTTCGGATCGTCGAATGAGCATGTCATAAATGCGGGGCCGTCTCGGCATTTCAACAGCGTGAGAAATGAGCGCCGAGGCGCCTGTTCGATACCGCGCTATTCGGCGTTTCGTCATAACCCATTTAACCAAAAACATTTTCTTGATGAAAAAATCGTGACGCGCACTGCATCGGTCGATTTTCGATCTGGCCCGACTGCCATTTCTGGGCGAATTTCCGCACGTTCGGGACCGTGAATCTGGCGCGTTTCTGCCGAACGGCGGGAGTCGCGTTGCGCCGTGGGGAGGCGTTTCTAGATTTATGCATGATATAATCATCAACCGCAGGGTTCGAAAAATGAACATCGGCTTTCTCCACGCGTTCCATCGGTCAGGCCTTGTAGTGGCACTGCCGGTCGCACTGGCAATACTCCGTCCGACCGCAGCGGAGGCCTATGTCGGGCCGGGTGCCGGGCTGACGGCCCTGGGAACGGTGGTGGCATTGATCCTCGCCCTGGTACTGGCGGTCATTGGCTTCGTTTGGTACCCGCTGAAGCGGCTAAAGCGGAAACGCGGGGCAAATCCCGATTCCGCCGGGCCCGCCACCGGGCACAAATGAGCGTCGCTGGCCTTGTTGCCGGCCTGGCGGCATTCATCGGAATGCTGCGGCTTCTCAATGTCGGGCAAGTCACGCATGAGGTGATCGGATCGGCCCAAAGTGCCGTCGGGATCATGACCAACCCGGACCTGTCAGACGACGAAAAGGAAGCCGCGGTAAGGCACGCGTCGATCGGGCTTTTCAGGCAGTTTCTTCAGATCGTAAGCGTGGCTATCGCAGCTTTCGGGGCCTCGGCTATCGTTGTCTGGGCGGGGTCTGCCACCAACCTTTACACTCTTGACGAGGCGATGCGCGTGGCGGCGAGCTGGCCGTTCCTCCTGATCTCCAGCGCGGGCGCGGTTATCGCGTGGATCGCCCTTGACCGATATGTGGCGGTGGGGACCGCCTCAAGTGACGCCGAGGAGGTTCCGTATAGCCCGCTCGACAAGGCGCTGCACAATTTCGCATTCGCGTCGCCAACCCGGCAGCGGCGTCTCGCCACGGTGGAAACCGCGCTCTACCGGCATCGCATTGACCCTGCGCGTGCGGCGCGTCCAGTCTTCGTCACGTCGCTGCCGCGGGCGGGGACGACGATCCTCTTGCAGGTTCTGGCACGCCATCCCGAACTGGCGTCGGCGACCTACCGTCATATGCCATTCACGCTTGCGCCGCTGCTTTGGGGCGGCTTTTCGGCCGCCTTCCGCAAGTCGTCGGAGATGTCGGAACGGGCACATGGCGATGGCATCGAGGTCGGGGCCGACAGTCCCGAAGCGTTCGAGGAGATGATCTGGATGGCATTCTGGCCGGATCATTATGGCCCCGACCGGATTCGTCCGTGGCAGGGTGACATGCGCAACCCGGAATTCGAGGCGTTCTTTCGCTCGCATCTCGCCAAGGTCGTCGCAACCAAGGCCGGGGCCGCGCGGTATCTGTCCAAGAACAACGCCAACATCGCCCGGCTGCCGTTGCTTGAGGCGATGCATCCTGATGCCTCGATCGTGATCCCGGTGCGGAATCCGGCGGCGCAGGTCGCTTCGCTTTTGCGTCAGCACAGCCGGTTTTGCACGCTGCACGATCGTGAACCGTTTGCGCGGCAATACATGGAGGGGCTTGGCCATTTCGAGTTCGGCGCGGCGTTGCGCCCGATTGCCTTTGGCAAGACATCGCCCGATCCGGCCGGGGCCCATGAGGCCGGATTCTGGCTGCACTATTGGAACGACGCTTATGAGCATGTGCTCGCCACCGCAGGCGATCGGGTAACATTCGTCGATCACGATGCGCTTTGCGCTGCGCCGGAACGGGGGGTGCAGGCCCTCGCCGCGGTTCTTGGGCTCGGTGCACCCGAGGCGCTGACGGCGCAGGCCAGGATGTTCCGTCCGCCGCGCCCGGCACCGGATATTGCCGACGTGCCACCACCGCTGATGCGGCGGGCGCGGGAATTGCATGAGGAACTGCGCCGCCGCGCGCTCAACCCCGGACCGGCATTGACGAGGTCGATATGAAATTTTCCACCGATCTGCTGGCACGCGCAGCATTCGTCGCGTCGGTCGCCACTTTTGCGCTGGTCTACGGCAGTGTCGCCGCCGTGAGGGAATGGTTTCCGGGACCACAGATCCGACTCGCGTACAACACCGTGATCGACATATCGACATATTGGGAGAATGACCTGGGCCTGGAGCCGAGTCGGCACCTTGTCTCGCCTGGCGGCGATCCGGCTCCCGAACGCGGCTACAGGCGGATGCCCGGCGCGGCGCCCGAGCCAGGCTATGTGCTGGTGACGGGCCTGAGCGACGACCAGCAGACATCGGTCCACGTCGTTCGGATGTTCGCCCAGAACGGCGAGGAAGTGTACCGTTGGCCCATCTATTACGACCGCTTCGATAAAGAGAAGAACCCCCGCAACGTCATGCTGCACGGCATGGAGGTGTTCGAGGACGGCTCCCTTGCCGTAACCTTCGACGCCGGCAATGCGATCGCGCGGATAGACGCCTGCGGCAAGCCAATATGGTCCGTCAACGGCAATTTTCACCACAGCATTACCCGTGACGGGGAAGGTGGGCTGATAACGTGGCGCGATGAAACGATCGTGCGCCTCGACGAGAAGACGGGCGAGGAACTGTCGACGCTCGATGTGAGGCGCGACATCGTTCCCGCCGCAGGCGGCGAGCAACGCGGGTATTTCGACATGCGGACGGTTATGCCGGAGAAACCCGGGGGGCCCATGACCTATTTAACAGATCCGTTCCATCCGAATGACGCCGAAGCCTTGCGCGCGGATATGGCGGCGGCATTTCCGATGTTCGAGGCGGGTGATATCCTGTTCAGCCTGCGGGAGATCAACATGATCGCCGTGGTCGATCCGAAGACCGGCCGAATGAAATGGTGGCGCCACGGCCCTTGGAACAAGCAGCATGATCCTGATTTTCAGCCCGACGGAACGATCACTGTCTTTGATAACGCGACCGGGACGGGACGTTCGCTGATCCGGCGGATCAACCCTGCCAACAACCGCGTCTCGACGGTGTTCTCGGGTGGCGAAGAGATACCGTTCTATTCGTGGCGCCGGGGCAAGCACCAGGTTCTGCCGGGGGGCAATCTGCTTTTGACCGAGGCGGAGCGGGGCCGTGTGCTCGAAATCGACCCCAGCGGACGACTGGTCTGGGAGCGGGACATGCGGTGGGATGCCGACTACAACCTTATCGTCACCGAGGCGCGCCAAGTGCCCGAGAAGTTCTTCGCGAACGGTGTCCCAAGATGCAATTCTTTCTAGGCAGGACGCGGCGGCAGCGGTGTCGGCTGGCAACGACATCGGGCACCAAAGCCATCCCGATCCGACAGCGCCGCGGCCAAGGCGAAAGCGGATGGCGGGCCGATCGGATTCGGGCGGATCAGCACCTTGCGGTGAAACTTCCCCGCACGGCTGATCCGCACATGAACGAAGCCACCGGACTCTTGGTGCCCGCTGCACGCTCAGGCAGGAAGCGTGACATTCTGCTCCCCGGTGCCGCCGATATGGAAGCCGCTGTTCTTTCGGGCGAGAGGTCAATATGAGACGTTACTTTGCCGCTTCACCCGTCACATTCACGGTTCTGGTGACCACGGCCATCTGCGTGATCCTTCTCGTCACGCCCGCGAGCACCGTGACCACCAAGTACTTCAACGATCTGCTCGTGTTTCTCGATGGCGGTTATCGCGTCGCCGTCGGGCAAGTTCCCAATCGCGATTTCCATACCGCTCTCGGGCCGCTCTCGTTCTATTTGCCAGGGTTCGGTTACTGGCTGAGCGGGCGCCTTGGCATGGCGATGCCGCTCGGCATGGCGGCGCTGATGGTGCTGGTGGCGCCGATCATGATCCACGTGCTGCAAACGCGCATGCGACCGCTGATCGCCATCCCCACCGGGATCCTGCTGCTGCTCGTGCTCGCCGCCCCCCACAATACTGGCGAGGTGATCACCAACATTTCGTTCGCGATGTTCTACAACCGGATCGGCTGGGCGTTGCTGGGCCTGCTTCTGGTCATGCATCTCGCACCTTCGAAAGCAGCGCGTGGGCAGATGGCCCTCGATACGGCGGCGGCGACCGTACTGACACTCCTTCTGCTATACACGAAAATCAGCTACGGGCTCGTCGCGGCCACATTCCTTGTGCTGATGCTGTTGCAGCCGGTGCAACGCAGATGGGCTGCGCTGTCACTGCTTGCCATTGGGGCATGCGTCGGCCTCTTCGAACTGGTCTGGGGCGGAACGCGCGCGCATATCAATGACCTCGTCGTGGCGCTGGGGGTCAGCGGTTCCAGGACGGTCGCGAACTATGTTCAGGCGCTTCTCGAAAACTTTGCCGAATATACGCCGTTCGGCCTGATCGCCGGGCTTGCCCTCTGGCGTACCCGGAGCCTCGATGACTTTTTGTTCTATGGATTCTGCGCCGCGGCCGGACTCGCGCTCATCATGCAAAACTTTCAGGTCAATGGCATCGTCACCCTGCTGGCCGGCGCCGCCGTGGCGGCCGAATGCCTGGCACGGAACGGACACGACGATCTGGCTCCACCATTCGACGTCGCCGTGCGGGGAAGCTGGCTCCTCGCGGTCGTTCTGATGTTGCCGGTGGGACTGGCTTCGGTGATGGCGCTGGGGTTGCATGCGGCGATGGCCCTGAGCGGCGCCGGAACCAACCTGGATCTGCCAAACGCAAAAGGCCTGAAGGTGGCGAAGGCGCTCAACCGGCGAGAGTACGAGCTGTACAGGCGCTACGCCGATTCGCTCGAAGCCGGAGGCGATCTGCTGCGCTCGCTGGATGAACCCGCGAGAATGGTGCTGGTTCTCGATTTCGCCAGCCCGTTCACGTCGCTGATGCGGCTCGAAGCCCCGAAGAGTGGCACAGCCTGGATGCACGACGGGCGTAACTTCGACGCCAGATTCTATTTTCCGCCGGAAGAATTTCTGCGCGGCGTTGAAATCGTCATGATTCCAAAGAAGCCGATTGCAGGCTCCACCACCGATCTCATGCAGGAGATTTATGGTGATTACTTCGATCAGCATTTCATAATGGTTCGCAACACAGAGGAGTGGACGGTGCTGAGGCGCGCCGACAGCACAACGGGCTCGCGTCAGCCGACCCCCCGCTTGTCAGCAATTCAACTGCCCTTTGCGCCATGTCCGCAGGCGGATGCCGACGGGAATCGCTCTGGATTTAATCTCAAGGCTTCCCGTTTTATATTGTCCTGCCGGTGACGGGTGAGGACGTTATCGCCGCAGCACTTGAGGAACCAGGTCATGCAACAGAAAAGGTCGAGCCGCGACAATACCTGGCGACAAAGAGCGTTCCTTGTGGCGGTTGCGATTGCTGTCTGTGGGGCTGCGGCGACTGCGGCCTATCGTGCAATGCCGGGCCTAGTATCCGAGCACAGGCTGCGCGCTGCGCTAGCCGCGCATGTGGGGGCCTGGGTGGCCGCCGACCTGTACCTGCCTCAACAGAATGCGCATGTCTCGTTTAAGGACGGACCAGTGATGACGTTCCATAACGCGGTCCTTTCCGGGAATCGTGGCGGCAGGGAATGGAGACTTGAGGCCGGCTCGACCGAGGTGACGCTTGAGGCGGTTCCGTTGCTGTGGGACCGGATCAAGATAAAGCGGCTGGTGCTCGACCGACCGCGGTTCCATTTCAATGACAGCGGTGAGGTCATGGCGCACATGGCGGAAACGCCGGTGGACCCGCGGTACGCCACGCAAAAGCAGGCAGGGCCACCACACGGTGAGATCATCCTGAACGACGCGAGCATCGTGCATGAAGGCCCTGCGGGTCAGGAAGGGATCCAAGTGCCTGACCTGCGGATGGCGGCGGACCCCGGGTCAACGGCGGTGTTGCTGACCTGCGATGTCCTTGTCGGCGGCCGGTTGCTACGGGTTGGCGGGCGCGTTGACGATCCGGCGGCGGTGTTGTCGCGCCGAGGCAGCAATGTGCGTCTGGTACTACGTGACGCGCAAGAGGCTGAGGATGGCGACACCACGCTGCCGCGACCTCCTCCGCCTGACGTGCCGACAATCGCAGAAGAGTCCGAGAGCATGTGGTTGCTGAGACGTATGGCTGCGGCGGTCGGTCTGCCGGCCTACGGCCCGATCGCGGTCGAGGGGCGGTTCGCGCTGACGCCGCGCTCATTCGGGATCACGGACGCGACCCTGACGGTCAATGGCGTCGTGATGGATGGCGACCTATCCGTTTCGCTCAACGACAGGAAACCGCCCTTCACGCAAATGGATCAGTTGGTGTCCGAAGCGATGGCTGCCTGGAAAGGCGCATCTACCGCGATCAGGGCGGGGGACTGGCGCGAGGCACCGCTGGCGCTTGGCTGGCTTGCGCCGCTCGACGTCAGCCTCGACGCGCAGATACGAAACCCGGGATCGACGCCCACGGATATCGAGGGCGGGCGCGTGCAATTCCGGGCCAGCGATGCCCGCGCCCGCCTGAAGATGACCACAGACGGTGAAATGGGGCGGTTTGAAACCGTGTTAACGGTCAATGCCGACCCGAATTCGAAGAACGCTGCCGCCGGGTTTACCGTGACCGGCAAGGTTGATGATGTGGTGCTGGACAAAGTCGGACACGCTATCCTCGGCCTGTTTCCGCCGCCGCTTGTCAGCCCGCCGCCGCTTCCAGAGGGCACTCTCGACGCCAGGATCGACCTCGCATCGAAGGGCGACACGCTGGGTGAACTGGTATCTGCGCTCGACGGTTCTCTCGTCGTCAATGCGAGAGACGGAAGCCTCGCCGGTGCCGATGTGGTCCTGACGCTTGAGGGGCTGAAACAGAGCCGCGAATTCATGAGCGAGGAGGATGGCCCCCTGATCCCCTCCGCCGGTCGCACGGTGTTCGACACGATCAAGGCACGCGCCGACTTTAAGCCGGGCACCGCGCGCCTTACCGCGCTGAATATCAGCGGCGACCGCTATGAGATCGACATGAGCGGCGATGTCGATCTGCGATCCGGGGCGGTGCGGGCCAATGGTCAGGCCGTGCTTCTTGACGACGGCGTTGACACCGACAGATCGAACCGGCTGATCAATCTGCCATTTGGTTCCGGGGGCACACTGACGGCACCGGTCGTGGCAGCGGGGGTGCCGCGCACGGAGCCCGAACCGAATTGAGGGGCGATCACGGAAGCTCGGGCGGCGGTCGTCAGTGACATCAGGTCCGAGCATCCGCCGCTCATGTCCTCCCGGATGGAGCCGGGTGAATGCCATGCCGATGACAACAGAAGACCTGCCCCGCTATCCGCCGGCGCTGCAATTGAAAAGCCCGCCAACTCGGCTTGCACGATTGGTCGTCGCGGGCGGCATGCTCGCCTTCTGGATGATTTACTATGGGTATTGCCTGTATCCCGGTCTCGGCGGCGTTATGAATGCCGGCGATTCGGCAAAATTTCAGACCCTGGGTCACAGCCAGATTCTGGTACACGGCCCCGGCTATCCTCTGGTCCTGCTGCTCGGGGCGATGCTGCGCGCGCTTGATCTGCCTGTCGAGTCATGGCGCGCGATGGCCTTCGCACTTGCCGCCGTGCCAGGCGCGGTCGCCAACACGATGGCGTTCCTGATCGTAGAGCGGGCAACGCGCAACATTGCCTTCGGTGTTGCGGCGGCGTTTCTGCTCGGAAGCGCCGGCCTGATGGCGGTGCAATCGACCGAGGCCGAAGTGTATCCGCTCGCGCTTGCCTTCATTCTGGCAACGGCATTCATGCTCATGCTCTTTGTCGAAACCAGGCAACGTGGCTATTTCCTGGCCGCCTGTGCGGTTTATGCGATCTCGTTCGGCAATCACCTGATGATGATCATGCTGGCGCCCCTGTTCCTCTGGGTGATCGGCGCTCATTGGCGGCTTCTGCTCCGGCCCCGAATGATCGCGCTGGTGCTTCTCATATTCCTGATGGGCGCCAGCCAGTACCTTTACCTTGCCTATATCGCCTTCGACCCGTCGACCAAGTATTCCGAGTACCTGCCGCTGCCGCCAACGCCGGTCGAGTTGGTCCGGTACATCGCCGGCACCTATTTCAGCGGGCTTTATGGATCTGGGTTTTCATCGACGCACACATCCGAGACGCTGATTATCACGCTTCGCTCGGCGTATCCCCGGATTTCGATGCCGCTCATCGTTGTCGGCCTGGTTCTGTTCGCGGCGGGCTGGCGCCGCCGTGACGCCGGTTGGTATGCCTTGGCCATCGTTCTCGGGACGGCGTTGTCCTTTTTGCCCTTCGTGCTCTGGTATGGTGCCTACGACATTCAGGCGTTCCATCTGCCGGTCCTCGGCCCGCTTCTGATCGGCGCAGTCGCCGCTTGCGGGTGGTGGCTTGGCCGCTGGCGGGCGGTGCAGCACGCCGCCGCAATCCTGCTGGTCGTGCTTGGCGTATGGCGGGCAGCCATCGTGGCCGAACGACTGATGGAGCGCGAGCCGGTCTTCACGAACCTGCCGGAGGCGATCGAGGCCCTGGTCGCGCAAGCTCCGGTCGACGAGCCGCTGGTGTCGATGACCTACAACCTGCGGATGGCCGTGCTTTATCACGAGTTACTTGGCGAACTGCCGAACGCCCGTTATCGGGTGCCGTGGCGCGCCGAAGCGGCCGCCGTCGAGCGCCAGCCGGTGGGCGGCATCGTCGTGCCGACCGATGGCGATCAGTTGCTGCGCTGGATCGAGTATCGCCACCCGGACCTGGCCTGCCGGTCGCGACCTCTCGAACAGGGGAAAGACACCCCGTGGCCGGCGTACTGGTTTCGCTGCGACCCGATTGCCGAACCCGATGCGGAAGCGGAAAATTCTCTGCCTTGATCCGGCGCGGCAAAAGCTCATCGCAAAACGCCGACCGTGGCTGACAACACGCAGCTCAACGGTCGCGATTGTGAAGATGAGTAAATGAGTTTGCTATTTACACACTCCCGCATCTCTGCCACGGTGTCGAGTCGCGACAGGAATCGCCTGTCGCCAAGGAAGCTCATCCCTAAATCGCAAGTGGAGATCGCGTATGAGACTTGGTCTCGTCGCCATAGTGTGTTGTGTGTTCACGATGGCGTGGTTAACGCATTCCCGGGCGATGGCCAGTCCAGACACGCAGGAATCAGTCAAGCGGGATGTGGCGCTGGAGGCGATCGCGCCAAACCCGCCGGAGCCCGACGACATGGCGGCGCCGCTCACTCTTTATGCCGGGACGGCCAAGGTCGTGAATCAGATCACCGGCACCGATTCGATCAACGCGACAAATCGGTGGAACGTCTACGGCACCGATCTTGGCCACATGTTCCTGCACAAGGGTTCACTTTACATGGTGTTCGGCGACACCTACGGCCCGAAAGGTGGCGACTGGCGCAGCAGCACGATGGCCCGTCTGGCCGACCCCGATCCGCGCGGCGCGTTCGAGTTTGCCCAGATGATCACCGGACCGGACGGCGCCGCGAAGGAGCTGATACCCTCGGCCAAGGTGCCCGGCTTCGAGTGGACCGTGATCCCCACCAACGGCATATCCCTCGGAGAGCGGATGGTGCTGCATTACATGTCGGTACGGATGTGGACCTCCGACGGCAACTGGCTGGTCCGCCGGTCGGGTCTTGCCTATTCCGATGACGATGGCCAGACGTGGCACAGATCTTCCTCGGCGGTATGGCCGAACGGCATCGGGTTTGAACAGGTTGCCTTCATAGACCGGGGGGAAATGATCTACACGTTCGGCCTCCCGCAGGGCCGCTTTGGTGGCGTGCGGCTGCGGCGAGTGCCCAGCGAGTCGATGTTTGATCCGGCCGCCCGCCGCTATTGGGATGGCAGCGACTGGGTCGCCGATTACCGTGCCGCCGCGACCGTGGTGTCGGCGCCGGTGGGTGAGCTTTCGGTTGCCTGGAGCGAGATCCATCAGAGCTGGCTGATGATGTATCTCGACGAGGATCAAGAGGCGATCATGCTGCGCACCGCACCCGAACTCACCGGTCCGTGGAGCGATGCACAAACGGTGGCCCGTGCCCGTGATTTCCCCGGCCTCTACGCGCCCTACATCGTGCCGGGCACCAAGATCGGTGACGAGGTGTATTTCACGATGTCGCGGTGGAATCCGGTCTACAATGTCTTTCTCATGAGCGCCCCGCTCATGACCGAGACACCCGACATCGCGGTCGTCGAAGGCGACGCGGAAAGCGTGGTCAAGTAATCGGGTCTCCGGGCCCGGGGGTACGGCGGACCGGCGAAGCGTTGCCCGGGCAGTCACTTCGGCGCACGGTTCCGACCGAGGTGACATCACCAAACTTCAGGAACACGAACGCGATCCGCTTTGGCCCTGACGTGGTTTCTTTGTCAGGCAAAGCAATTTCTGGCAAAGCTAACGGGTGATTCACTCAATCGGCGCAATCGCGCCAGCAGATTGCCATGCCCCGCGACCGGGCCCCGATC
>JADQCC010000139.1 GCA_016278295.1 Roseovarius sp.
CGATCACAAAGAGCGCGAACTCAAGGAGTTGCACATCGCCCGCGCAGGGCTGGTGCGGGATCGGACTGCGCTGATCAACCGGCTCGCGACCCAGACCCTCGGTTTGACACGGCGGTTGACGCGGGCCCGCCTCGCCCAGGCCGAGCGCCAGATCGCCAAGCTCGATGCCGAGATCGAGGCGCGCAACCGGCGCTGCTCCAAGCGGTTTCGCGCTCTGGACATCCTGACCTCCATTCCGGGGATCGGGGCCATCACCGCGCGCACTGTGTTGGGCGAATGCCCCGAGATCGGGACGTTGCCCGCCAAGCAAATCACCGCGCTCGCAGGCCTGGCACCGATGACACGGGAGTCCGGCCAGTGGCGCGGCAAGGCCCGCATCCAGGGAGGTCGGCGACACCTGCGACACGCTCTGTTCATGCCAGCCCTCGTCGCCATGAAACGCAATCCTGACCTGAGCGCCAAATACGACGCCCTCCGCGCCGCCGGGAAACCTCACAAGGTGGCCCTCACAGTGCTCATGCGAAAACTGCTCATCCTCGCCAACACGCTTCTGAAGGAGAACAGACTCTGGCTGCCAAAATCAGCTTGACCCGGACGGATACTCGATTCCCTGCCCACCGGGGAAACAGGAGCAGAGCGATGGCAGGAGAATATTGGCTTTCAGATCGGGCGTGGGTGGCGATTGAGCCGCTTTTGCCCAAGAACCAGCCCGGCGCGCGGCGGGTGGACGACCGGCGGGTGATCAGCGGCATCGTCCATGTCCTGCGCTCGGGCTGCCGGTGGCAGGATTGCCCGTCCGTCTACGGCCCCGCGACCACGATCTACAACCGTTTCAACCGCTGGAGCCACAAGGGGCTCTGGACACGGATCTTCACCGCCCTGTCGGCGCAGGCGGATTGCGCCGATGAACTGAGCATCGACAGCACCGCGGTGCGCGCACATCGCTCGGTCCATGGTGGAAAAGGGGGGCGAAAATTCAGGCCATCGGGCGCTCGCGTGGCGGGCCGACGACAAAAATACACGCCCTGACAGATGCTTGCGGCCGGGCGACCGCATTCGTCCTCGGCCCGGGCAACGGTGCCGATATCTCCGCCGCGCCCGAGCTGCTCGACCTGTTGCCACCCCCGAAGCGGTTGCTGGCCGACAAGGGGTATGACGCAAACAGCCTGCGAAAGCGCCTGGCGGACAGCGCCACACAGGCCGTCATCCCATCCACCCGATCACGGAAGAGACCGATCCCCCATGACGTCGCCGCCTACAGGGAGCGCAACAGGATCGAACGCGCATTCTGCCGCCTCAAGGACTGGCGGCGCATCGCAACCAGGTACGACAAGCTCGCCGCAAACTTCGCTTCCGCCGTGGCAATCGCGGCAACAATCATCTGGTGGACCTGATTGAGTCTCAACCCTAGTCCGGCTTTGCCCCCGGCATCAACCGGGCCAGAGCGCAGAACCGTTCGAGATCAACGGTCTCGGCCCGGTCGGTGGGAGAGATGCCTGCGGCCAGGAGCCGGTCCTCGATATCGGGGGCCGCCCCCTTGAGCGCCGCGCGCAGCATCTTGCGCCGCTGATTGAAGGCGCGCGCCACGAGGCGTTCGAGGACGCGCGCATCCGCAGGATAGCGCGGCGCGGGCAATGCGGCGAGGTGCACCACCGCGCTCGATACCTTGGGCGGCGGGATAAAGGCGCCGGGCGGCAGGTGCAGGACGATCCGCGCATCCGTGCGCCACTGTGCCAGCAGCGCCAGCCGCCCGTAAGCCTTGGACCCCGGCGCGGCGACGATCCGCTCGGCCACCTCGCGCTGGAACATCAGGGTCAGCGTCTCCCAGACCGGCGGCCATTCCCTGGGCGTCAGCCAGCGCACCAGCAACTCGGTGCCCACGTTGTAGGGCAGGTTCGCCACCACGCGGATGGGCGGCGTGAGATGCGCCAAGGGGTCGATGTCGAGCGCGTCGCCCTCCAGCACCGTGAGCCGTCCCGGCGCCGCCTCGGCGATCTGGGCCAGCGCAGGCAGGCAGCGCGGATCCTTTTCCACCGCGAGCACGTGGCGCGCGCCCTCCATCAGAAGGCCGCGGGTGAGCCCGCCGGGACCGGGCCCCACCTCGAGCACATCGCAGGCGGCGAGGTCGCCCGCCTGGCGGGCGATCTTGGACGTGAGGTTGAGATCGAGCAGGAAGTTCTGCCCGAGAGACTTGCGCGCCGAGAGGCCGTGTGCCGCGATCACCTGCGAAAGCGGCGGCAGCGCATCCAATCCGCTCATGCCGCGCGCGCCCGCGCCAGCCGCTCGGCCATTTCCAGCGCCGCGACGAGCGAGGCGGGATCGGCCCCCCCCTGCCCGGCGATGTCGAACGCGGTGCCATGATCGGGAGAGGTGCGCACGAAGGGCAGGCCCAGCGTCACGTTCACGCCGCGGTCGAAATCCAGCGTCTTTATGGGAATGAGCGCCTGATCGTGATACATGGCGATGGCCGCGTCATAGCGCGCCCGCGCCGCCGCGTGAAACATCGTGTCGGCGGACATCGGGCCGCGCAGATCCATCCCCCCGGCGCGCAGCCGGTCGAGCAAGGGCGCGATCATCTCGATTTCCTCGCGGCCCATGCGCCCGCCCTCGCCGGCGTGCGGATTGAGCCCCGCCACCGCGAGTCGCGGCTCCGGGATACCGAAATCGCGGATGAGCGCGGCATGCGTGATGCGGATCGCCTCTTCGAGCCGGTCGGCGGTGAGCGCGTCTGGTACCTCTGCAAGGGGAATATGGATGGTCGCGGGCACCACCCGCAGGCTGGGCCCCGCGAGCATCATCGCCACGCGGGCGCCCCCTGCGAGATGGGCTAGATACTCGGTATGGCCGGGAAAACCGAACCCCGCCCCCTCCTGCAACGCCTGCTTGTGGATGGGCGCGGTGCAGAGCGCCGATGCCGCGCCCGCCTGCACCAGATCGACGCCGCGGGCGATCACGTCGATGACGGCCTGCGCCTGCGCCGGTTGCGGCACCCCCGGCACGCGCGGCCCGGCAAAGGGGTGAGGCAGCACCGGCAGCGCGTCGCGGCACGCGCGCGCGGCGTCCCCCGGCGCGTCGATCACCGCGAGCGGAGTGCCCTCGGGCAGGTGCGCCGGATCGCCGATGAGAAAGAACGGAACCCGCCCGCGCAGGTGTGCCCATGCGCCCGCAGCAATCTCGGGCCCGATGCCCGCGGGTTCTCCGCAGGTGAGCGCGATCACGGCTCGACGATCCGCGCCTCGGCCAAGAGCTGCTGGAGATAGCCATCGGCCAGCGACTGGATGCGCTGGTTGCGGATGAAGTTGGTCAGGTTCTCGATCGAGGGTTGCTCGTCATCGAGCTTGGGCGTGCGCCCGCACAGCATCAGGAACATCAACGTCTGCCCGTTCGCACGGGTCAGCCGCGTCGAGCTTTCGCCGGGGTCGAGCAGCGCAAGCTCTGCGGCGATGTCGGCGGGGATCTCTTCCGGCGCCTTGCTCACGCGGTCGAGCACCTCGGGGGGCTGATCCTGCGCCACGCCGTAGAGATCGTCGCAGGTATTGACCCGGGCACGCACACCGGCCGCCTGCGACAGCGCCTGTTCGCTGCGCCCGCCGGGGATGTAGTAGGCGGCGTACTCGATTGCGGAATATTCCGGTTCTGGTACCGAACCCTCGCGGATGTCGCGCATGTAGATGAGCGCCAGTCCACCCTCGACGGGCAGCGGCTCGGACACCTCGCCGGGGGCGAGGCCGAGCGCCACCTGCCGGAGCGCCTGCGGCAGGTCAGACACCGCCTGCCAGTCGAGCCGCCCCCCGCGCCCCGCGGTCGGTGCCGCCGAATACTGACGGGCAAACCGGGCGAAGGCCCCTTCGCTATTGGCGGTGGCGATGCGCGCGGCGAGCCGCTGCTTGTCCTCGGCATCCTCGACGCTGGTTACCGGCAGGACGATCTCGGACAACAGCACCCGCACGGACGCGCCGCCCGACAGCGCCCGCGTGGCGCGGTCGATCTCTTCCTGGCTCACCGAGACGCGCCCGGCAAAGCGCGCGGCCGTGACCTCGCGCCACGTGACACCCGCGCGCACGAATTCGGTCAGCGACTGCTCCGACACGCCCGATTGTGCCAGCGCGGCGATCAGTTGCTCGGCGTTCATCCCGGCACGACCGGCGAATTCCTCTATGCCCGAGCGCAACGCATCCTCGCTCAGGGAGATGCCCATGTCATTCGCGACTTCGAGCTTGATACGCTCCTCGATAAGCTGCTCGCGGGCAAGCTGCGCCGGATCGCCGGGCGCGCGGAACAGTGTCAGCATGCGCGCGCGCTGCTGAAGCTCGTAGCGGGTGATGGCGCTGTCATTGACGAGGATGACCGGCGCGAAGAGGTTCTGCGCCCGGGCCGGGCCGGATGGCAGCAGCCCCACCGCGACCAGCACGGCAAGGCACAGCGCGGCGAGGAGGAAGGGCGCGGGGCGGTGGCTCGGGGTCATTCTCATCATTTCCTGCATGTGCGAGTGAAACTCTTGTCGCGCGAAGCGGCGGAAAAGCCCCGCAGCCCCACGATAAAACCGATGTTGGTCTCGGGTTCAAGGATAGTCGAGGAGGTGAAGCGGCGCGAGACCGAAAGGGTGATCTCCACGCATTCGTTGGTGTAGGTGATCCCCGCCCCCGCCTGGATGCTGCGATCGGTGGCCGCGTCATAACGCCACTCGGCGCTGGCCGTCCAGTGATCGGCAAAGCGGTGGCGCCCGTCGAAGGACCACTCCGACACGGTCGAGGGGCGTTGCTCGGCGGGATCGGAGGGCAGCCATGTATAGGTCGCGCCAAGATCGGTGCGGGCGTTCTGCCAGCTGATCCGCGCCTCGGCCTTGGTGGTGTCGAACACGTCGTCAAAGAGGCTGCGCCCGGTCACGACAAACCCCGACTGGTTGCGGTACTGCGCGGCCACGAGCAGATCCGACCGGCGGTCGCGCAGGCCCGATGAGCGGGTGAAGCTGGGCGCGCCCGTGGGCTCGAGCAGGCGCTCGTCGCGGATCACGTGGCCCAACGCCAGCCGCCCCTCCCACCCCTCGGGCGACACCCGCGCATAGCTCAGCCCGACGGCGCCGCTCATCCCGCGCTCACGGCGACCGGGCGAAGGAAACCTTGAGACGTTGAACAGGTTGCCCTCGTCGAACTCGACCGCCGTGCTTTCCTCAAATGGTATGTCCGGGTTCGAGCCGCCCGACCAGGCAAGCTGGGCCACAGGCTCGATCACGTGAGCCACGCCGCCGCGCGTGGTCTTCATCAGCGGCCAACGCAGGCGAACGGCGGCGCTCGGCGTGATCTCGGTGGCCTGGTCGCGCGCCGTTACCCCGATCTGGGCAATCTCGAAATGATCGAACGCGAGCCCCGTCTCGACCGTTGCGAGCACCCCCGAGGGCAATGCCCATTGCCGCTGCCAATTGGCCTCGGCGGTGAAACGGGTGACGTCGTGACCGTCGGCGAAGATGTCGAAATCCGGCCCGTCGGTGCGCAGGCTGGATGTGCGGTAATAGCTCTGTGCCAGCGCCGTAAGGCGCAGCTCGCCCCCCAGCCGCGACGGAAAGACGCGCCGGGTATATTCGCCGTCGGCGATGATGCTGGGCAAGGTGGAATCGCTCTCGTCCACCCGCAGGCTCTGGAAATGGTTGAGAGCGATGCGGACGTACTCGTCGCGCCGCGCGCGCTCGACCGAGACGCCGCTTCGCAGGCGGTTCTTGGTGGAGAATCCGTGATCGAGCAGGAAGGTATCATCGCTGGCCAGTTCGAGATCGAAGCGCAGAAAGAAATCGCGCGGCAGCCCGAACCGACCGGTCGCGAACAGGTAGCCGCGGGTCGAGCGCGGGTTGAAATCGTCGTCGGAAAGCGCGGTGTTGATCTCGATATCGCCGTTTCGGAATGCCTGCCGGTAACGCAGCTCTATCCGGCGCGAGTCGGTTGCCCAGAACGGGGCCACGGTCAGGTCGCGGCTATCGTCGAGAACGATGAAATAGGGCACCCGAACGCCGCTGCCAAGCAGGGTGGAGTTGACAAATTCGGGCGTGAGAAACCCGGTGGCGCGATCCACCGATCCATCCGGCATCCGCAGCCGCGGCAGGTAGAGGACCGGCGTATCGAGCACGCGCAGTTGCGCGTCGTAGAAATAGAGCCGCCGCTTGTCGCGGTCGTGGATCATCCGCCGGGCGCGGATCTGCCACAGCGGCGGGCGGCCGGTCTCGCAGATCCGGCAGGACGTGACGGAAGCCTTGTAAAGCTCGGTCACGCGCGCGTCCGTGCGCCGCATCCGCTGCGCGGCGAGCTGGAGCTGGTTCTGCATCACCATTCGCGCGCCGCGCAGGATGCCATTCACGAGGTCGCGATCGAGCGACGCGCTGTCGGCGATCACCACCGTCTTTTCCTCGTCATCGGTAAGTGTAAGCGGCCCGGTGATCTCGAGCCGATCCGTTGCCCGGTCGTAGACGATCTCGCGCGCGGTAAGCCGCCGCCCGGCGTGGAACGCCTCGACATTGCCGCGCGCGATCAGCCTGTTGTCAGCATCCAGCATCACGTCGTCGGCCACCAGCATCGCGGGATCGGTTCTCGCGGGGTCGCGCGGCAGATCTTGCGCGGCGAATGGCCCCGCCCCGGCGAAGGACGCGCCCAGCAACGCGAGAATCAGCCGAAGCGCCCGCATCAGCCATCCTCCAGGTGAAGTATCAGGCCGACGGCCAGGAACAGCGCCGCCGCAGGCGGCACCCATGCCGCGAGCGCCACCGGTATCTGCCCGTTCTCGCCCAGAATCTGCGCGAAATTGCGCAAGTAATGCAGCCCGAACCCCACGATGACCGCGGTCAATACCCGCAGCCCGACATTGGCCCCGCGGACGTGACCGATGGTGAACGCCGCCGACATCAACACCAGCGCCACCAGAAAGACCGGACGCGCCAGTTCGCTCTGAAACCAGACCGCGTAGCGCTGCGCCGAGAAGCCCGCCGCCTCGAGCTGCGCGATAAAGCCGGGAAGATCCCAGACCGGGATGTAGCGGGGCCGTCCGAAACTGTCGAGAATGCGATCCTGCGTAAGGTCCGAGGGCAGCTCCAGCGCCGCCATGCGCTTCGCCTCTGCCTCGGGGTTGCTGCCACGGTCCAGTGTCCAGATCTTCACGTCCTCCAGGTGCCACGCTCCCCCATCCAACCGGGCGCTCGCGGCGCTGATGCGGCGCGCAGGCGTGCCGTCCGGCGCGAACTCGACGAATGTCGGTGCGTGCAGCGTGCCAAGGTCGGCGCTCGCGCGCTCGGCAAAGATCACCGTTTGCCCGTCGGCATCGCCTTGCCGAAGCCACAGGCCCTCGGCCGCGACCGCGAGCGCCGCGGTCTCGATCCCGCGATAACGGTTCGAGAGATCGTGATCGCGCTTGGAGGTCGCAGCGACGATCGGGTTGCCCACCGCCACCGCCAGCAGCCCCAGCACCAGCGTGACCGCCACGGGTGCCATCAGCCCGCCAAGCGCCGAGCGCCCCGAGGCGCGCAGCACCACCAGCTCGGACGAGCGCGCGAGCCGCAGGAACAGCGCCACCGAGGCGAGGATCACCACCAGCGGCAGGATTTCGTAATTGGCCCAGGGCATCTTGAGTGCCACCAGTTCCAGCACATCGCCGATCGGCCGGTCGGGAAAATCGCCCAGCTTGTCAATCAGCTCGATCAGGGCAAGCACAACCCCCAGCGACACCGCCACCCCGGCGAAAGTCGTCACGAAGCGCCGCGCAAGATAGGCGTGCAGGATCATGCGCCCGCCCCCGTCGCCCGTCGCCGCCAGGGCCAGATCGCATCCGTGGTCCGCCGCCACACACCCGGGCGCTGTGCCAGCCACAAAAGCCCCGCCGCCAGTGCCAGCCCCGCCAGAGAGGGCAGGTAGAGCAGCGGCCAGAGCGCTGCGGTCACCAGCACCGGTGCCAGCACCGCGCTCTCGATCACCTTGAGCCCCACCAGCAGGCCGAAAGCCACCAGCACCTGCCGCCACACGCCGAAGCGGCTGTATGCGCCGACGAGCAGCGTGGCAAACCCCACGAGCGCCGCCACGAGGCACATCAGCGCCGCCGTGAAACGCCCGTGGAGCTCTGCCATGACCGCGCCGGGGGCCGCCCCCGTGCGCGCCGCTACCGCGTGCGGGTCGCGCAGCAGCTCGGGCGTTCCGGCAAAGGCCAGCTTGTTGAGATTGATTGCGTCACGGCTGACAAGGCTGCTGATATCGTGAGAAAAATCCTCGAAATGCGTGGTAAAGAGCTTTTGGCCGGACTGCTGCATGTTCTGTGCCAGCCCCGCCACCATCACCAGCCGCGTGCCCGCCGGATCCTGCACCAGATAGGCGCGGGATGAGGTGTAGGTCACCGTGCTATCGGGATTGCGCCTGTCCGACAGGAACACGTCGCGCAGCTCGCCCTCCGGCGTGATCTCGCGGGTGTAGAAGGTAACACCCGGCGCCGGGTGCAGGAACTCGCCCGCGGTCAGAAGCTGGGCGGTCACGTTGCGGGACACCTCGTCCTCGCGCAGGCGCAGCTGGCTCAGGCTGTTGGGAATGAGCAGGTGGGCGAGTATCGACATCATCAGCGCCACGATCAGCCCGAACACAACGACCGGACGCGCCAGCCGCCAAGGTGAATAGCCGGTGGCCTGCACCACCGCGAGCTCGCTGTCGGCGGAAGAACGGTGCACCACGTAGACGGCTGCGGCAAAGGCGGCGATGGGCAGCATGCTGCCGATCACCGCCGGCAGGGTAAGCGCCGTGAACTCGAAGAAAACCCATGCGGGCTGGCCGTCGCCGATGAGCTTGTCGAACATGCGCACCGCCTTGTTGATCCAGAAGATCGACACCAGAACGAGCGCGAAGAAACCGAACAACACCATCAATTGCGACAGCATGTATCTGTCGAATCTGGTCACTTCTTCCCCCCGCGACAGCAGCCTTGACGGGCAACCTAGCGGAATTGGTGACGGGGGAAAACTGCTAACTGGCCATCGGCGGCGGAGCGCGCTAGGTCTGGCGTGAACCGTGAAAAGGAGCCCCGCCGAATGACCTCTTCCGCCTCTGTCCGCTTTGTCGAGACCGACCTCGATGCCATCGCCGCCGCCGAGGGTCGCGTGGCCGTCATCGTGACCCCGGATGGCAAGCTCGATCCCGGCGGGCGGCGTGTCAATCGTCTGACGCGGGGCGCGCTCGCGCGGCTGATCGAGGGCGGTGCGCTCGACGGCAAGGACGCAGGCGATGTGCTCACCCTCGACTGGCCCTCCGGGCTGACGGCGCGGGCGCTCGACGTGGCGGTGCTGCCGCGCAACGCCGATGTGGAGACAAGCCGCCGCGCGGGCGTGGCGCTGGGCCGTGCCAAGGGCGACAAGCCGCTCACCCTGCTGGGCGGCACCCTCAAGCGGCCTGCGGAGGTGGCGCTCGGCGCGGTGCTGCGGGCCTATGATTTCGCCGCGCACAAGACCGGCGACATCGCCGTGCAGGAAGGCATCACCGTCATGGTTCGCGACCCAGAGGCAGCCGAGGCTGCATTCTCTCCGCTGCGCGAGGTGGCGCAAGGCGTGTTTCTCACCCGCGATCTGGTGAACGCCCCGGCCAACCACCTCACCACCACCGCCTTTGTCGCCGAGATCGAGGCGCTGTCGGCGCTGGGGATCAAGGTCACCGTGCTGGACGAGGCGGAAATGGCACGGCTCGGGATGGGCGCGCTCCTGTGCGTGGGACAGGGCAGCGCCAGCCCCTCGCACCTGGCGGTGATGGAGTGGCAGGGCGGCGGCGACGCGGCACCGCTCGCGCTGGTCGGCAAGGGGGTGGTGTTCGACACCGGCGGCATCTCGATCAAGCCGGCGGCGGGCATGGAGGACATGACCATGGACATGGGCGGCGCGGGCGTCGTCACCGGCGTCATGCGCGCGCTGGCCGGGCGCGGTGCCAAGGCCAATGTCGTGGGCCTCGTGGGGCTGGTGGAGAACATGCCCTCGGGCAGCGCGGTGCGCCCCGGCGACGTCGTTACCTCGATGAAGGGCGACACGGTCGAGGTCATCAACACCGATGCCGAGGGGCGGCTCGTGCTGGCGGACGTGCTGTGGTACGCCCAAAAGACTTACGAACCCCGCGCCGTGATCGACCTTGCCACCCTCACCGGCGCCGCGATCATCGCGCTGGGCCACGAGAATGCGGCGGCGCTGTCGAATGACGACGCACTGTGCGAGGCGGTGCTGCGCGCCGCCCGCACCGAGGGCGAGGGGCTGTGGCGGCTGCCGCTGGGCAAGGGCTATGCCAAGGCGCTCAAAAGCCGCATCGCCGATGTCAAGAATGTCGGCGGGCGGCCCGCAGGCACAATCACGGCGGCCGAGTTCCTGCACCGCTTCATCGAGGATGGTACGCCCTGGGTGCATCTCGACATCGCCGGCATGGCGAGCGTCAAGGCCGAAAGCGTGCATGCCCCCGAAGGCGCGAGCGGCTGGGGGGTGCTGACCCTCGACCGGCTGGTGCGCGACCGCTTCGAGGAGGGCTGATGGGGGCAGCCTATTTCTATCACCTGACGCGCCGCCCGCTGGAGCAGACCCTGCCGCTGCTGTTGGAAAAGGCGCTGGCGGCGGGCTGGCGCGTCGCCGTGCGCGGGTGCGATCCGGCGCGGATGGACTGGCTCGACGCGCGGCTCTGGCTGGGACCAGAGGACGGATTCTTGCCGCATGGGCGCGCGGGCGGGCCGCATGACGCGGCGCAACCGGTGCTGCTCACGACCGGGGCGGAGCTTCCCAACGGGGCGGCCTGCCTGATGGCCGTGGACGGGGCAGAGGTGACCCCGCAGGAGGTACAGGCGCTGGAGCGGGTCTGTATTCTCTTCGACGGCAATGACGAGGCCGCAAAGGCGGCCGCGCGCGGGCAGTGGCGCGCGTTGAGCGGCGCGGGCTGTGCGGCGCAATACTGGTCCGAGGCGTCGGGAAAATGGGAGAAGAAGGCCGAGGCGTGAGGGGCCGCGGGGGGGATGCAGGTACCTGTCGCATACTGGAACGCGCCCGGCCCTGGGTGGGCGCCCTGGGACGGCTGGTCGGCGCGGTACGCAAAAGCGTCAATGTCATCGGTGCGTTGCACGGCATCGCCAATGCGCCCGTCCGAGGGAGGGCCAGGCGCGACCCGGGCTGACGCCCGCGCCACCTGCTGGTTGGAGAGAGGGAAGAACGGTTTTCCGACTGTCGGCCTGGTGTGCGGTGGCGAAAGCGGTTTTCAGCAGCCTGCTAAATCCCCCCCGCCCAGCCGCTCCAGCACCGGCGCGGGGTCGATCCCGCCGATGGCCCCGGCAACGCGGCCGCGCGGATCGCTCAGCCGCGTGGCGATATAGGCCCCGGCCACCGCATCGGGCGCGTGGCGCATCAGCACCGAGGCGGTGAGCAGCGTGGCGAGGCTCTCGGCATACCAGCGCGCCTGCGCCTCCCCGGGGGGCTTGGGGAAGGTTTCCATATGCGCGCGCATGGCAGCGTCAAAGCGGCGATCCTGTCCCGCCACCGTGGCCAGTTCGGCGCTCAGCGCCGCGCCCGCCGCGGGCTCGCGGGCCAGCGTGCGCAGGATGTCGAGACAGATCACGTTGCCCGACCCCTCCCAGATCGAGTTGAGCGGCGCTTCACGGTAGAGCAGCGGCAGGGGCGTGTCCTCGACATAACCCATGCCGCCCAGGCACTCCATCGCCTCGTAGACCAGGCCGGGGCAGAGCTTGTTGCCGAGGAATTTCGCAAGTGCCACGCCCAGCCGGGCAAAGGCGCGCGCCTCCGGCCCGCGCCCGTCAAAGGCGCGCGCGACGTGCATCCCCAGCGCCAGCGTGCCCTCCCAGTCGAGCGCGAGATCGGCCAGCACGGAACGCATCAGCGGCTGGTCGATCAGCCGTTTCTGGAACGCACTGCGGTGGCAGGCCCAGTGATGTGCCTCGGAAAGCGCGGCGCGCATGAGGCCCGCGGGGGCCATCGACGTGTCGAGCCGCGTGTGATGCACCATCTCGATGATGGTGCGCACGCCCGCGCCCTCGTCGCCCAGCCGGTGCGCCACCGCGCCGTGATACTCGATCTCGGCCGAGGCGTTGGCGCGGTTGCCGAGTTTGTCCTTGAGCCGCTGGATATGGATGGCGTTTCGCCCCTCGTCGAGCCAGCGCGGGACGAGAAAACAGGTGAGCCCCCCCTCCGCCTGCGCCAGCGTCAGGAACCCGTCGGACATCGGCGCGGAGCAGAACCACTTGTGCCCGGTAAGGCGGTAATACGCGCCCTCTGGCGTGGCGGTGGTGGCGTTGGCGCGCACGTCCGAGCCGCCCTGCTTTTCCGTCATCGCCATACCCAGCGTCGCGCCCCCCTTGGCCCGCAGCGGCCGCGGCGCCGGATCGTAGAGCCGTGCGGTGAGCTTGGGCTCCCACTCCGAGAACAGCGCGCGGTCGACCTTGAGCGCGGGAATCGCGGCATAGGTCATGGTCATCGGGCAGCACACACCCGGCTCCACCTGGCTCATCAGATAGACCATCGCGGCATGGGTGGCGTGCCCGCCCGCCGCCCCCTCCCACGGGATCGCGGCATAGCCCGCGCCGATGCCGGCGCGCATCAGATCGTGATAGGCGGGGTGAAAGCGCACCGCGTCGAGGCGCCGCCCGCCCGCGTCGAACGGCACGAATTCGGGCGGGTGGCGGTTGGCGTCACGCCCCGCCGCACGCATATCCGCCGTGCCGATACCGGCGCCGAAATCGGCCAGCCGCGCCGTGTCCGCGCCCGCCGCCCCGGCGTGGGTTGCGAGCGCCGGATCACCCGCCCACAGGTTCAGGTCGCCGCGCGGTGCGGGCTGGTTGGTGACTTCGTGGGTGGCAAGGCACGCGTGGGCGGGGCTGTCGGGCATGGCGGCGATCCTCCTCGCAAGAAGGCTAAGCATCGGCGCGGCCCGAGGAAAGGGGATTCACAAGCATGACCGCCTGTGGCATGGTTGGCTGGCAAAGCGTGGCCCGAGACCGCGCACCGAGGAGCCGAGCATGGAGTCCAAGAGCCGTCCCTGGGGTGCCCTGGCAGGGTTGACCGTCGCGTTCTTTCTGGGCGTGTATTTCGCCTATGCTGCGGTTCAGGGTGATTACGGTCTGTTTCGCCGCGCCGAGATCGAGGCGCAGAACGCCCGGCTCGCCCGCCAGCTTGCAGAGTTGGAAGCGGAAGTGGCGCGGATGGAGAACCTCACCAGACGGTTGTCGGATGAATACCTCGATCTCGACCTTCTCGACGAGCAGGCGCGCGACGTGCTGGGCCTGCTGCGCGGCGACGAGATCGTGATCCGCTAAACGCGGACCCACGCCGTCCTGCCCCCTCTGAAAAATTCGGTCTCGCCACGAAAGCGCGATTGTTGTAAGAGATCGTTTAACGCTAAACCATTTCCGCCACCAAGGAGGAGCACCGTATGGCCCCCCGGAAAAGCGCATCGAAACCAAACGTTTCCGCCGACGAGCTCAAGGCGTATTACCGCGACATGCTGCTGATCCGCCGATTCGAGGAAAAGGCGGGCCAGCTCTACGGCATGGGGCTGATCGGCGGCTTCTGTCACCTCTATATCGGACAGGAAGCGGTCGTCGTGGGCCTCGAAGCCGCCGCCGAGGAGGGCGACAAGCGCGTCACCACCTACCGCGACCACGGCCACATGCTCGCCTGCGGGATGGACCCAAAAGGCGTGATGGCCGAATTGACGGGTCGCGAGGACGGCTACAGCCGCGGCAAGGGCGGCTCGATGCACATGTTTTCCACCGAGAAGCAGTTTTACGGCGGCCACGGCATCGTGGGGGCCAACGTGCCGCTTGGCGCGGGGCTCGCCTTCGCCGACAAGTACCTCGAAAACGATCGCGTGACCTTTACCTATTTCGGCGACGGCGCGGCCAACCAGGGACAGGTCTACGAGACCTTCAACATGGCCTCTCTGTGGAGCCTGCCGGTGGTGTTCGTGATCGAGAACAACCAGTATGCAATGGGTACCTCGCAGAAACGCTCGACCTCCACCCCCGACATCTACACCCGCGGCGCGGCCTTCGGCATCCCCGGCGAGGCGGTGGACGGGATGGATGTGCTCGCCGTCAAGGCGGCGGGCGACAAGGCGGTCAAGCACTGCCGCGCGGGCAAGGGGCCGTATATCCTGGAAATCAAGACCTACCGCTATCGGGGCCATTCAATGTCCGACCCGGCCAAGTACCGCACCCGCGAGGAGGTGCAGAAGATGCGCGAGGAAAAGGACGCGATCGAGCACGTGCGCGAATTGCTGATCTCGGGCGGTCACGCGTCTGAGGAAGACCTCAAGGCCATCGACAAGGAGATCAAGGACGTCGTCAACAAGTCCGCCGATTTCGCCAAGGACAGCCCCGAGCCCGCGGTCGAGGAACTGTGGACCGACATCATCGCCGACGTGGCGCCGCAGAACGCCTGAGGAGGAGAGACGACAATGGCAACCGAAATTCTGATGCCCGCCCTCTCGCCGACGATGGAAGAAGGCACGCTCGCGAAATGGCTGGTCAAGGAAGGCGATACCGTCAATGCCGGTGACATCATGGCCGAAATCGAAACCGACAAGGCGACGATGGAATTCGAGGCCGTGGACGAGGGCACCATCGGCAAGATCCTCGTCGAGGAAGGCAGCGAGGGCGTGAAGGTCAACACCCCCATCGCCGTATTGCTGGAGGAAGGCGAGAGCGCCGACGA